>JAFAOU010000076.1 GCA_019247495.1 Acidobacteriota bacterium | reverse complement strand
GCTCTCCTACCGTTGGAACAGCTACACGTTCGCCGTCGGCGCCGAGAATCTCTTCGATACGTTCCCCGACAGAAACCTGCGCGCCGGCACTCCGTCGGGCTCCGCGCAGGTAGGCAGCGCGGGCGTGTTTCTCTACCCGATCAACTCACCATTCGGGATGAACGGCCGCTTCCTCTACACGCGCGTGAGCTACAAGTTCTGATCGTACGTCAGGCGCCGGCGGAAGCATGCCGGCGCCTCTTTTTCGGCGACGATGCATAATCGCGCCGTGAGCAGCGGTCCTGCCCCTGAAATTGATCTCTTCGCGGCCGTCGTGGATGGCGCCGGAGTCGGGATTGTCGTCCTCGATCCGCAGCGGCGCATCGTCGTCGCCAACGCCGCCTTCTGCGATCTTCTCGGATGCGCGAAAGACGATGTGACAGGAATCGAGGAGCGCGATCTCACTGACGACTCCGACGCCGGCCTTTTTCAGGAGCTGCTCTCCGGCGTCCGGACGCGGTACACGATCGATAAACGCTATCGCCACAAAGACGGCTCCGCCGTTTGGGGACGCGTAACGATGACGATGCTTCGCGGCGAGTACGCGATCGCCGTCGTCGAGGACATCACCGAGAAGCGCGACGTCGAGCAGGCGGCCGACGAGGTTCGCCGCGCGCACGAGCGGTACGCGCTCGTCGCCCGCGCGACCAACGACGTCATCTGGGATTGGGACGCCGAGCACGGCACGATCGTCTGGAACGACGCGCTGCAGACGATGTTCGGTTACGCGCCCGATCAGATTGACAACCGGCTGCAGTGGTGGGACAGCCATCTGCATCCGGCGGACCGCGAGCGCGTCGTCTCCGGGATCAACGGCATCATCGAGAAGGGCGGCTCGTCGTGGACGGACGAGTATCGCTTCGAGCGCGCCGACGGCAGCTTCACCGAGGTGCTCGATCGCGGCTATGTGGCACGGGCTGAGGATGGGACGCCGATGCGCATGATCGGCGCGATGCTCGACGTGACGGAGCGCAAGCGCGCCGAGCGCATCGCCACGTTCATGGCCGAGGCCAGTGCGGTGCTGGCGTCGTCCCTCGATTACCACGTCACGCTGGCCCGCGTGGCCGAACTCACCGTGCCGGTGCTTGCCGATTGGTGCATCGTCGATCTTCGCACCGGCAACGAAACCTACCAGCGGCTGGCGATCGTGCATGAAGACGGCGCGAAGGCGGATCTCGCGCGCGACGCGTTCGGCGACGACGTCCGCGAGGTCATCATCAGCAGCACGCCGAAATTGATCGAGCGCGTTGCCAACACGATCGACATTCGCTCCGCGCTGATCGTGCCGCTCGTCGTCGTTCCAGGTGACCGTCCGCTCGGCGCGCTGACGCTGGCCATGAGCCACTCGCGGCGGGTGCTGTCGGAACGCGATCGCGCCGTCGTCGAAGACGTCGCGCGCCGCGCGGCCATGGCCATCGAGCACGCGCGCCTTTACGACGACGCGCAGAAAGCGAATCTGGCCAAGGACGAGTTCCTGGCCATCCTCTCCCACGAGCTCAGCACGCCGCTCACGATCATCCTGGGCTGGTCCGGCATCCTCAGCCGCCAGGATGTTTCGCCCGAGGAATTGCTGCAGGGTGTGGAGAGCATCCGCGCCGGCGCGCTGGCGCAGGCGCAACTGATCGACGACGTCCTCGACCTCTCGCGCGTCACGACCGGCAAGCTGCGTCTCGACGTACAGCCGGTTTCGATCGGACAGCTCGTCGCCGATTCGCTGACCGCCGTCCGCGTCGCTGCTGCCGCGAAACGCATCGACCTCGTCGCCCCCGACACCACCGCCGCCGGCACGGTCCTCGGCGATGGCAACCGGCTGCGCCAGGTGATCTGGAACCTGCTGACGAACGCGATCAAGTTCACGCCTGCGGGCGGCAAGGTGACAGTGGAGTTGGAGAACACGCCGGCCTCGGTGCGTCTGATCGTGACCGATACCGGCAAAGGGATCGCGCACGATTTCCTCGGGCATGTTTTCGAGCCGTTCCGGCAGGGCGACGCCTCGACCACGCGAGCGCACGGCGGCCTCGGGCTCGGTCTCGCAATCGTCCGCCATCTCGTCGAAGGTCACGGCGGCACGGTGGCCGCGTTCAGCGATGGCGTCGATCGCGGCGCTCGCTTCGTCGTGGAATTGCCGTCGGTGCCGGAGTTGTCCGATGCGGCGTCCGGCAAGGATCTCCGTGCGTCGCGCTCCGAACTGGCCGGCGTGCGCGTGCTGTTCGTCGACGATCAAGCGGATGCGCGCGAACTGGCCCGCGTGATTTTTTCCAACGCCGGCGCGGAGTCGACCATCACGTCGTGCGCATCGGAAGCACTCGAGGCGCTGGAGCGGCTGCCGGTGGACATCGTGGTAGCCGACATCGCCATGCCCGAGGTCGACGGCTATGCACTCATCACCGAGATCCGCCGCCGCGATGCGCTCGCGCAACGGCACACGCCAGCCATTGCCGCAACGGCGTATCGCAGCGACGACGATCGCGACCGCGCACTCGCGGCCGGATTTGACGCGTACGTCAAGAAGCCGATGGACGCCGCGGCGCTGACTTCGACCGTTGCCGGCGTCATGGCTACAGCGCGCGGGTAAATTCGCTACGACTGGCTACTCGCGCGGATGCCCTGCACCGCCTCGCTGAGCTTGTCGATCTCGAACGGCTTCTGCAGCACGAGAGTGCCCGGCGGGAGTCGGTCGCCTAGATAGCGGGCAATCCCGGAGAGGACGATGAGGTGCGGCCGCTGGGGGAGCGCGGCCATGGCTTCGGCGACTTCAAGGCCGTTCTTCTTCGGCAGCATCAGGTCGAGGATGACGATGTCGTACGCGCCCGACTGAAGCATCGCGATGGCCTGCTCGCCATCCGAGGCGATGTCCATCGATGTCGTTTCGCGGGCGATGAGCGTGCGGATCAGCCCTTGTAGTTTCTCGTCATCCTCGACGATCAGGACAGCGCATCGTGGATCGCTCATGAAGACCGCTGGGCGCCACCCTATTTGCCGGCTTTGTCGATGACGAGCTTCTGTTTGCCTTCGCAGGTGATCAGCTTGCCGGTGACGTTGACCGTGCCCGCGGAAGCGAGCTTGGGAACATCGGCTTTGCTCATCTCGCAGACGGCGTAGGTGGACTTCGCCGTCGTGAACGTGCAGTCGTCGCCCTTGCAGGCAACTGTGCCGCTGAGGCTCACCGGCTTTCCTTTGGATTTCATTTCACAGCTCTTGCCTTCGCCGGCGAGAAGGGTCGACGCGGCGAGAGTCAGCAGCGAGGCGAGAATCAGTTTCTTCATGACAGCTCCTTCTGTTGAGGCGAAGATTCTAATCGATCACTCGATCCGTTTGCCCGGCACGTTTGCGCCGTTCTGGTGAAGCACAAGACTCGTGGCGCGGCCGGTGGCGTCGACGACAAACGTGATTTGCGCGTCGACGACTTTGTAGAAGAAGTTGCGATCGTCCTCGGCGAAAATCTCGAAGTTTGGCTGGCCGGTCGCCTGTGCGAAGACATGATCGCCGTCGCGCGTAACGGTGATGACGAAAGTCGGCGCAAGCTCGTAGCGGCCGGCATAGCGGTCGAGAACGGCCGGATCAATCTTCACTTCATGGCGCTGCTTCGGAGGCTGGATCAACGGGATCGCGGGATCGAGCAAATGCGCGCCGATGTCGTCGACACCCGCCGCCGTGGATGTGTTCGACAGGACGACGATGCCCGTGCGGCTTTTCGGATCGAAGCCGATCCACGTGCGATATCCGCCGGTTCCGCCGTTGTGCCAGATGATCTCGTGTTCGTTGCGGGTGGAAATGTGCCATCCGAGGGCGATGTCGAGTCCTGGTACGCTGGTCGGGCGGCGTGTGGCGAGCATGGACGCCATCGACGATGCGAGCGGCGACGTTTGCAGACCGAGGTTCGCGCCTACGAATGTGAGCAGGTCGTTTGCGGTCGACCGCAACGCACCCGCGCCGGCCAGCGTCGGAAGATCCCAGTTCGACACCGGCTGAAGAGCAGCGTCGTGCCCGATTGCGAGGCGATCCTTCATCGCTTTCGACAGCGTGATGGCGGTGCTCTTCATCGCCAGCGGCTGCAGAATTCGTGTCCGCACAAGCGTCTCGTAGTCGGTCCCGGCGCGGCGGGCCAGTGCGTGGCCGAGCAGGCCGCCGCCGAGGTTCGAGTATTCGTACTTTGAGCCGATGTCGCGCGTGAGTTGGACAGTCGCGAGGAACTCGTACAACTGTGTCACGGTGTAATCGGCGTATGGATTGGCTGGATCTTTCGGATTGAAGTTCGACGGAAGCCGCGGCAGTCCGGAAGTGTGCGTGGCCAAATCGACCAGCGTGATTTTCTTCCCGCCGCGCTCCGGCATCTTCACGTTCGGCGGCAGGAACTTGGAAACCGGATCGGTGAGCGCCACCTCGCCGCGATTCACCATGTCGGCGAGCAGCAGCGATGTGAAGACTTTCGTCACAGAGCCAATCTCGAAGACGGTGTTCGCATCGACCGGCTTGCCGTCCTTCGCGGTCTTGCCGTACGCGACGACGCGCCGCCCGGTTGGATCGATCACGCCGACGACGATCCCGACGCCTTGGTGCTGCGCATCGATGCGGTCGGCGAGGATGGCGCGGATATCAGCGTCGGATACAACCGCCGCGAACGCCGCATGCGGGAGAAACAGGAGACTCAGAACGGCTGCGATGCGCTTGATCACGATTCCTCCTGAAGACGCGCCAGCGCGTCAATCTGCTTTTGATAGCGGCGAGCCATCCACATGTTCAGCGGAATGGCGGCGAGTGCAAGCACGACAAATGAGACGACTTCGAAGCGAATCATCCTGATGACTTCCGGATGCGCCTGCGCGAAGCCGGCGAAGAAGACAAGCGGACCGGGAACGAACAGCAGCATGCGCTGCCAGAAGCGCGCGCCCCCATGGAAGTCGCGCTGCCGCACAAGTTCGTTGCGAAGATGCGCCAGCGTGTCGTTCGCATCGATCGAAGGCAACCGGAAACGATTCGCGCGGAGCTGCCAGGCCATAAAGCTGATACCGATCATCAAGAGAACGGATCCGATGGTCTGCAGCGCGTTCATCCCGACGAACATCCAGGCGACAAAGAACGCAATCAGGAACGCGCAAACGAGATAGCCATCGATGGTGCGCCGGCGCACCTTGCGGTTGATGGCTTCGATCCTCTTCCGGATCTCCTCCCGGCTCATACGAAATCCGCTGCCGCTCTGCTCCTGCCAAACCGCCGCGATGTCGTCACTTTCCATGGCGTGCTCCTCGGCCGAAGCGGCCGGCCAGAATCTTCTTGATGCGATGGATTTTCGTGGCCACGTTGCCCGCTGAGATTCCGGTGATCTCGGCGATACCCGCGGCGTCGGTTCCTTCGAGATAAAGGAGGATGACCTGCCGCTCGATCGGCTTCAGTTGCTGGATGAATTCGCGCAACCGCTCCAGAGATTGCTGGCGATCGAACTCCTCCGAGTGGCCGCTCGCCGGAACGTCATCCACATCGTCGAGGCTGACCAGCGGACGCTTGCTGGCGCGCTGATGCCGGATCACATGCGATGCAGCCACGTTGTGCGCGACCCGATACACCCATGTACGCAGGGAGCAATTACCGGCGAACCCTTCGAAACTGCGCCAGATCGCGAGGTGAATGTCCTGCAGAAGATCGCGGCATTTGTCGCGATCGAATTCATACGAGCCGGCCAGCCGCTCCAGCGCTGCGCCATATTCGCCGGCAGCCTCCTCGTACAACGCATCCTGCGACGCCATCTGCCGAAGTGTCCTCCGAATGAGGTAGTCGGCGAAGAGGCTCGTTTCTTACAGGCGATTACGTCCGCGTCCACGGAACGTCGGCTACGCCGTTCTTGTGATTCGCGAAGCGCGCGGCGACGAAGAGAAAATCCGAGAGGCGATTGATGTACGTGATCGACGACTTTGTCGCTTCGTCGGCGTCGTTCAGCGCGACGACCAGCCGCTCCGCGCGGCGGCAGACTGTGCGCGCGACGTGAAGCTGCGACGCTGCGAGAGTGCCGCCCGGGAGGATGAACGTCTTCAGTGGCGCGAGCTCCGACTCCATCGCGTCGATGTCGTGCTCCAGTGACGTTACGCGCGCGGCTGGCGGTCCCGCGAAGCGCGACGTTCCTGGCGACGCGAGGTGCGCGCCGATGTCGAACAAGTCCGACTGAATCGCGTGAAACTGTTCGTCGAGCGATGACAACGGCCAGCTCGCGCGGGCAACGCCGAGGACGGAGTTCAGTTCGTCGATTGTGCCGTAGGCCTCGATGCGCGCGTCGTCCTTGCGAACGCGCGCGCCGCCGAAGAGCGAGGTTTCGCCGCTGTCACCGGTGCGCGTGTAGATCTTCACGAAACCTCCGCGCCTCCGCGTCTCCGCGTGATCACGCCTCGGCTTCGAGCTGCCGGATCCGCTCCTTCACCACCATCTCGGCGAGATCCGGGATCACTTCCCACGCGATGTTCCGCACCACCTGCTCCGACATCAACTGCACGACGCGGCGGGCGATGCGGTCTACCTGCTCATCTGTCAGATCGGTGATCTGCGGGTTGACGTCCGTGATCTGCGGATTCACGTCATCGGTGATCTGCGAATTGACATCGTCCGTGACCTGCGAGTTCACGTCGTCCGTGATCTGATTGTTGACGGGCGGCGCAAAGGACGAATCGTCGGCGGCGAATGGCGACTCGGCCGGCGCCGATTCCGCGAACGGATCGGTAGCCGGAGCCCAGGCCGGCTCGCTCGACGACGCGGCGGCCATCTGCTCCATCTCCTCGAAACTCATGCGCGGAAATGCGCGCGTTTCGCCGCCGAATGCCGGCGGCGCTTCGTCCCACGGCGATGCTTCCGGCTCGGCGGGCGCGCCCAGCGTCTCAAACGGCGGCGGCTCGGACGGCTGCGAGGCCTCCGCCATCTGCCGCATCTCTTCGAAACTCATCTTCGGAATCGCGCGCGTGGAAGCGTCATCCTGTTGCGGCTCGTCCCACGGCGACGGCTCGGGAGCGGGCGGCGGCGGTTCATGGGCCGCCGGAGTTGCTTCGAACGACGGCTGCGACGCCGACGCCATCTGCTCCATCTCCTCGAAACTCATCCTCGGAAATGCGCGCGTCTCGCCGCCGAATGCTGCCGGCGTTTCGTCCCACGGCGACGTCTCCGGCTCGTGTACCGGCTCCGGCATGGCCGGCTGCGGCGCGGTCGGCGGCTCGTTCGCCATCTGCTGCATCTCCTCGAAACTCATGCGCGGAAACGCGCGCGTCTCGCCGCCGAACGCGGGTTCGGACGGAGAATCGAACGGCATGTCCGACGCGAATGCAGGCGTCGCAGCGGGAGCAGCCGCGAAGATGTCGTTGTCGTGCGTGAACGGATCGGCGGCGGGCGGCGCATCGAACGACGGTGCTTCGTTGAACAACGCGGCCGGCTCCGGTTCAGGCTCGGCAGCCGCGTTCTGACTCTGCTGAATCAGCTCATCGACCTTGTGGATGAGGCTCTGCGACTCGAACGGCTTCGTCACCACCGCATCGCAGCCGGCCTTGTCGGCGCGGTCGGGATCGAACGGCTCGAACGTCCCCGTCAGCAGGATCACCGGAATGTTGCGGTACTCGGGATGCGACTTCACGTACTCGCAAACTTCGTAGCCGTTCTTCTCCGGCATGATGATGTCGGAGAGGATGATGTCCGGCCGCATCTCGGCCAGCTTCTGGATCGCCTTGGCCCCGTTGTTGACCGCCGTCACCTCGTAATCGCCGTCGGAAAACGTCAGCTCGACGACTTTCTGAATGGTGATGCTGTCGTCCGCGAGGAGGATTTTCTTCGCCATGGAATTCACTCCGATTGGATTTCCGGCAACTGTAGCAGTTACGCGGGATGCTGCTGCTTCTCGCGTTTGAAGACCATGCCGATGTGATCGGTTGCACCGGTCTTGAAGTTGATCGAGGTGATGCTGACCAGTTCCCAGCCGTCATCGCCGAGGCGGTTCAACTCCTCGGCGCGCCGCGGATCCATCGAGTAATTCTCTGACCGGACGTTGATGATCTTGTACTCCCAGGTCTTCATGGGTCCGCCCCTCCCAAGTGCTGAACGCTAAGGGCGAAAGTGTAGCAGTTTCGAGCGAGTGGGGAGTCGGGAGTGGGGAGTCGGAGCGAAGCGCGGCGTTTTTGATATGGTCGCGCCCCGCGAGTCAGGATGAGGAGCCGGCACTCGGAGGCAGTACAAACTCCGACACCCGACACCCGACACCCGACACCCGATTCACGCCATGCCCGACCGCCCATTTCTCGTCCTCATCGTCCTCGACGGCTTTGGCTGCCGCAAAGAAAGCGAATCGAACGCAATCGCCGAGGCGGACACGCCGCGCTTCGACCGGCTGTTTCGCGAAAGTGCGTGGACGACGCTCGATGCCTCGGGGCGCGCAGTCGGTCTGCCGCGCGGACAGATGGGCAATTCGGAAGTCGGTCATCTCAACATCGGCGCGGGACGAATCGTCGATCAGGACATCGTGCGCATCGGCAAAGCGGTCTCGCGGCACGAGCTGGAAGCGAATCAAACGCTCGTCGATGCCGGGAAGCACGGTGGCGCAATTCACTTCGTGGGATTGCTGTCGGATGGCGGCGTGCATTCGATGCAGACGCACTTGCACGGGTTGATCGACGCCGCGATCAACCTCGGTGCGAAGAACGTTTTCATCCACGCCATCCTCGACGGCCGCGACACACCGCCGAAATCTGCCGAGAAGTACCTCGGCAATCTCCTCGCGCACATCGAAAACAAACCGCAGGCGCATCTGGCCACCGTCATCGGCCGCTACTTCACGATGGATCGCGATAAACGGTGGGATCGCGTGCAGCGCGGCTACGACCTGATGACGCTCGGCGTCGGTACGCAGACGAAGGACCCGCTGGAAACGCTGCGGCGTTTTTACGAGCAGAACGTGACCGACGAATTTGTCGAGGCGATCGCGGTCCTCACGCCCGAGGGCGCGCACCTCGGACGAATCGAAGACGGCGACGCGGTTGTCTTCTTCAACTTCCGCGCGGACCGCATGCGTCAGATCGTGACAGCGTTCAAGGACGATGATTTCGAAGGCTTCCACCGCGCGGTCCGGCCGAAGGCGCATCTCGTCACGATGAATTCGTACCGCGAAGACTGGACGCTTCCCGTCCTCTTTCCGCCGCAGGAAATCCGCAACCACCTCGGCGAAGTCCTTTCGCACGCCGGGCTGAAACAGCTCCGCATCGCCGAAACCGAAAAGTACGCGCACGTCACGTTTTTCTTCAACGGCGGTTCCGATACTAAATCGCAGGGCGAAGAGCGAATCCTGGTCCCGTCCCCGAAAGTGGCGACGTACGATCTGAAGCCGGAGATGTCAGTCTTCGAACTTGCGGACAAAGTCGTGGAAGCAATCACGTCGAAGACGTTCGACGTGATCATCATGAACATCGCCAATCCGGACATGGTCGGCCACACCGGCGTGATGAAGGCCGCGGTCGAAGCCGTGCATGACACGGACATCGCCGTCGATCGCATTCTCACAGCCGTCGAGAAAATCGACGGCGTCGCATTGATCACCGCCGATCATGGCAATGCCGAGCTCATGTTCGATCCCGCCACGAACCAGCCGCATACCGCGCATACGACGAATCCCGTGCCGCTGATCCTCGTCGATCCGCACAAACGTTTCGGCTCGCTGCGCGACGGCGGCTCGCTACAGAATGTCGCGCCAACGCTGCTCGACATCCTCGGCATCGACAAGCCGGCGGAAATGACGGGCGAGTCGCTGCTGGAACGGAGTAACCCTTGATCCTCGAACAGATCACCGAACAACTCACCGAAACGCTCACGTCGCGCGTGCTGACCCTCTTCGGCCACGCGGTCGATCGCATCGTTCTGCAGGCGCCGCCGCGACTGGCCATGGGCGACCTGGCCACGCCGCTCTGCCTGGAATTGGCGAAAGCGCTTAAACGCAAGCCGCGGGAGCTCGCCGAGGCGATGGTGAGCGGACTACAACTGCCGATGTTCGTGCAATCGGTGACGGTCGAGGGCGCCGGCTATCTGAACTTCCGTTTCGACCGCGGCGCTTTCACGGCGGCGCACATCAGCAACGTCATGGCGCCGGGCGCCGCAACTGGCGAACGCGTCATCGTCGAGCACACCAACATCAATCCCAACAAAGCCGCGCACATCGGGCACCTTCGCAACGCCGTCCTCGGCGACACCTATGTTCGCTGCATGAAGTGGCTCGGCCATCGCGTCGAAACGCAGAACTACATCGACGACACCGGCGTGCAGGTGGCCGACGTCGTGGTGGCGTTCCAGCATCTCGAGCCGAAATCGCTCGCCGAGGTGCGGGCCATGACTGAGGATCCGTCGGTCAGATTCGACTACTACTGCTGGGATGTCTACTCGAAGATGGCCGCGTACTACGCGGAGAATCCCGAGGCCCAGCAATGGCGGCGCGACACGCTTCACGCGATCGAAAAGCACGAAGGCGACACATTCGAATTCGCGTCGACAATCGCCCGCGCCATCGTGAAGCGCCACATCGCCACGATGCTGCGGTTGGGCATCACCTACGACCTGCTGCCGAAAGAGTCGGACATCATCGCGCTCCACTTCTGGGACCGTGCCTTCGAGCTCCTCAAATCGAGCGGCGCCGTCATCCAGGAGACGGAAGGCAAACACAAAGACTGCTGGGTGATGAAGCTCGACGAGAGCGCCGAGTTCGAAGGGATGAACGAGCCGGACAAAATCCTGGTCCGCTCCAATGGCACGGTCACGTACACCGGCAAAGACATCGCCTATCAGCTCTGGAAGTTCGGCCTGCTCGACCGCACGTTCAACTTCCGCAAGTTCTCAACCTACGACGACGGCCACATCCTCTGGGAAACGACCAGCGGCGAAGGCGATTCAAACGCGCCGCGTTTCGGCGGTGCACAAAAAGTGGTCAACGTGATCGACGTCCGCCAGTCGTACCTGCAGAAAGTCGTGAAGGAAGGCGTCCGCCAGCTCGGCCACGCGCGCGAGGCGGAGAACTCGATTCACTACTCCTACGAGATGGTCGCGCTCACGCCGGCCACTGCGAAGGCGCTCGGCATCGACGTCTCCGAGGAGGATTCGAAGAAGCCGTACATCGAAATGTCCGGCCGCAAAGGCCTCGGCGTCAAAGCAGACGATCTGATCGACGCGCTGCAATCGAAGGCGGCGGAGTCGGTGCGCGAAGGCAGCAAGCGCGAAGGATTGACGGATGCCGACGTCGACCAGCTCGGCCGCGAAATCGCCGTCGCCGCGCTCCGCTATTTCATGCTCAAGTACGGCCGCAACAAAGTCATCGCTTTCGATTTCAACGAAGCGCTGACGTTCGAAGGCGACTCCGGCCCCTACCTACAGTACTCGACCGTCCGCGTCGAAAACATCTTCCGCAAGATGGCCGAACGCGGCGTCGAATCGAAGCTCGATCCGGCCTCACTCGACGCGCTCACGCTCAACGAAGGGCTCACCGACGAGATGTGGGAGCTGGTCCGCCTGAGCGCCGAACTGCCGTCCGCGATCCGCCGCGCCACCGACGCGTTGGAGCTGTCGATCATCACGCACGACCTCTTCGTCCTGGCGCAGAAGTTCAACAGCTTCTACCACAAGTATCCGATCCTCAATGAGAAGGACCCCGCCGAACGCCAGCGCCGCGCGGTGTGCGCCGACGTCTTCCGCCAGACCATGCGCGCCACACTCGGATTGCTCGGGATTCCGGTACCGGAAAGAATGTAAGACGTTTTTCACCACAGAGACACAGAGAGAGCTCTGTGTTCTCTGTGCCTCTGTGGTGAAATCGGTTTTCCGCCCCCTCTGCTACAATCCCCCACCGCGGCGCGTCCAATCGCCGCACCACATCATGCGATTCGATCTACAGGACGTAGCATTGCGGACGCTGATCGTCGTCGCGGGCGGACTCGCGGCTGTGTTGCTGACGCTCAAAGGGCAGGGGCAGGCCCTTCCCGCGCTCGCGGTGGGCGGCACGCTCGGGGCCTGCGTAATGGCGCGCTTCGGGCCTAGCGAACAGTAGGCAGCGCTGAACTCTACGCTTCGCCTGCCCGCCGAACGTTTTCGGCCTGGAGTCCTTTCGGACCCTGCTTGACGTCGAACTCCACGCTTTCGCCTTCGTTCAACGTGCGATAGCCCTGCGCCTGGATCGCGCTGTGATGCACGAACACATCTTCGCCAGTGTCGCGCTTGATGAATCCAAACCCTTTATCGTTGTTGAACCACTTGACTGTGCCTACTTCGGGCATTTCCTACCTCCGGCCGGATGAAACCGGGCTGCCCATGAATTCTGCAATGTTCAGGCCTTGCTTTAGACCCCCCTCACCAGATCAGGGCGCGATTCATCCCGATGCGCTGAAATCCGAGCCGCTCGTAGAGGGCGATGGCCGGATGGTTGAAGTCGTTCACGAACAACGTGACCGTCTTTCCCTTTCGCGCACAGTGGCCGCACACCTCACGGAGCAGCGCGCGCGCGTGGCCGTGGCGGCGGAACCGCGGATTGGTCCAGACGCCCATCAGCTGCACGGTCTCGTTCGTCACGGCGGAGTATTCGCACTTCGCGGCGATCTGACCGTCGACCACGCGAATCACGGATCGCTTCTGCTCGACCAGCTCGCGGACCCGTTCGCGGTATCCGGCCGCGTCGCGCTCCATCGGATCGATGCCGACCTCTTCGCGGTGCATGGCCGCGCACGCCGGAATCACCGCTTCCAGATCGCGCATCGTGGCGTAACGCGACTCCTTCAGATCGGGATAATCGAGCCGGCCGCGGATCGCGTAGACCGGCTGATTCAACCGCACCACCGTCGGCGGATCGAGCCGCGTCCGCAGCCGTAGCCAGAGCATCTCCACGAGGTGCGCCGGCGAGATGATGGCCCGTACCGGCAGCATGCGCGTGATGATGCGCTCGGCGATGACAGCGATGGCGGTTTCGGTGACGTCCTGCGGCAATTCGCAGTCGCCGGCCACCACGATGTTCGTCGCCAGCGATGCTACGAGCACGACATCGCGGTTGTGCCGCACCTCCACCGTCTGCGTTGACGATGAAAAACGCTCCTCGAGGACGCGCGAGATCAGATAGACATTGATCAGTGGATCGCGCCGGAGAAATGCCAGCGCCGAGGCGACGTCGTCGTTCCCAACCGGCTTGATCGACCAGCGTCCTTCGATCGGCAGTGTGGCCATGAGAGCCTATTCTGTCATCCTGAGCCGCCGGAGCCGTGGAGCGCGAAGCGCGGAAGCGGCGCAGGACGGCGAAGGATCTCAAGTACGAGGCCTGCGCTGAAATCCGGTTTCAGCAAATGTAGCGCATCTCGAGTTCCTTCGCCGTCCTTCGGCATCTCCGCCGCTTCGCGGCTGCGTGCCTCCCGGCGGCTCTGGATGACAAACGCTACAGCTGCGAGCTCGCCAGATACGCCAGCCCGTCCTCGGCCTTGTGCCAAAGGCCGCGGTGTTTCCACTCCTCGAAATGCCGCTCTTCGCAGAACTTCAGGTCGTCTTCGAACACCGCCTTGAGCTGCGACGCGAGGCCGGCGTCGAGCACGCCCATGCTCACTTCGTCGTTGAGCTGCAGCGCGCGGCGATCGAAATTCGTCGAGCCGACGCATGACCAGACGCCGTCGACGATGATCACTTTCTGATGCAGAAGCGTTTTCTTGTACTCCCAGATCTTGATGCCCTTTTCGAGCAGCAGTCCGTATCGATGATGACTGGCGTGCTGGACGATCGGGCTGTCGGTCGACGTCGTAGCCGGCACCATCACCTTCACATCGACGCCGCGCTTCACGGCCTCACCCAGCGCCTGCAGCGCGTCATCATCCGGCAGCAGATACGGGTTCTGAATGATGATCTCGTGCTTGGCGCCCTTGATGGCGAGGTAGTACAGCACCTGCACCGATGACACGCCGCCGGTCGGCGAGGTGTACGCGAGATGGGCCGGCGTCGAACCGGCCGGGCTGAGGTGCGGGAAATACTTTTCGCCGGCCATGATCTCGCCGGTCTCCTCGATCCAGTTCTCGCTGAACGCCGCCTGCAGACGGTTGACGATCGGACCTTCCACGCGCAGGCCGGCATCGCGCCAGTGATCCTTGTCCTGCCCGTGCCCCGTCCACTCCTCCGCCAATCCAAACCCGCCGAGGTAGCCGATG
>JAFAOU010000006.1 GCA_019247495.1 Acidobacteriota bacterium | reverse complement strand
AAAATCGGAACACCCTCCGCTCCCAACACGTTCTCACCTCGACATGCCCTCACGCACGATCTCCATTCGCGGGGCGCGGACGCACAACCTCAAGAACGTTTCGGTTGATATCCCGCAGCGCCAGCTCACGGTTCTGACCGGTCCGTCCGGGTCGGGGAAGTCGTCCCTCGCGTTCAACACGCTGTATGCCGAGGGGCAGCGGCGGTTCGTGGAGTCGATGTCGACGTACGTGCGGCAGTTCCTGGAGCGGATCGACCGGCCGGATGTCGACGAGATCGACGGAATCCTGCCTGCGATTGCGATTGAACAGAAGAACTCGGTCAAAAACGCGCGCTCGACCGTCGCCACCGCCACTGAACTTGCCGATCACATCCGGCTTTTCATGACGTACGCCGGCGAGACCATCTGTCCCGATTGCCAAGTCACCGTGCGGCGCGAGACGCCGGAGTCGATCACGGCTGCGATCACGTCATCATTGGAAGGGAAGCGTGTGGTCATCCTCGCGCCAATTTTCTTCGAGAAGGAAAACCGCGGGGAGGTGCTCACGCAGCTCGTCAAGGCCGGCTATTACCGCGCCTGGATCGGCGGCGAAGTCCGCGACCTCAATGAAACGGACACGAGTGATTCGACTTCACTGGAGCTGGTGATCAACCGCGTGCGCGTCGATCCGGAACGTAGCGGTCAGATCACCGAGGCCATCGAGCAGGCCTTCGAGGTTTCGAAGGGGAATGTGAACCTGCTCGAGGATGGCGGAGACGGAACATGGATTTCCCACCGCTTCACGTCGCGCTTCGCGTGCAACAAATGCGGAACCGAATTCGTCGAGCCGACGCCGCATCTCTTCTCCTTCAACTCGCCGCTCGGCGCGTGTACGAACTGCCAAGGCTACGGTCGGATCATCGGCATCGACATGGAGAAGGTGATTCCCAACCGCAACCTGCGGCTCGACGAGATGCCGATTGCGCCGTGGAACTCAGCCGGTTACGAAGACTGCTACGACGACCTGAAAAAAGCAGCCGCGAAGTACCGCATCCGGCTCGACGTCCCGATCAACGAACTGACCGCAGAGGAGTGGACGCTGCTACACGAAGGGCGCAGCAAGTGGTACGGGATCAAAGGCTTCTTCGAGTGGCTGGAGACGAAGAAATACAAGATCCACGTTCGCGTGAAGCTGGCCAAGTACCGCAGCTACGACACCTGCCCGCACTGCCACGGCTCGCGTCTGAAATCGTCGGCGTCGTTCGTGACTTTCCGCGGACTCACGGTCGGCGATCTCTTCGCCATGAACGTCCGCGATGCGCGGCGTTTCTGGGAGTACCTGCCGTTCTCGAAGTCGGAGGAGGCGAAGTCGGGCCATCTGCGGCGCGAGATCGTCAATCGCCTGACCTATCTCGATGAAGTCGGCTTGTCGTACCTCACGCTCGATCGCCAGACGCGCACGCTTTCCGGCGGCGAATCGCAACGCATCAACCTCGCCGCGGCCCTCGGATCGTCGCTGACCGAAACGATGTACGTCATCGACGAACCGACCGTCGGCCTGCACGCGCGCGACAGCGAACGGCTGCTGGCGGTGCTCAAACGCCTGCGCAACGCGGGGAACACGGTCGTCGTGGTCGAGCACGATCCGACCATCATCGCCGGCGCCGATCAGACCATCGAGCTCGGGCCGGGAGCGGGGGAGTACGGAGGGTCGGTGCTGTACGTCGGTCCTTTGAAGGCAGGGACGAGGGATGAGGGACAAGGGGCCGAATCAGAATCCCCTCATCCCTCGTCCCTCGTCCCTGATCCCTCGTCCCTGTCTTTCGGCGCGATCACCATCCGCGGCGCCAAGGAACACAACCTCAAGAACATCGACGTCACGATTCCGCTCGGCCAGTTCGTTGCGGTAACCGGCGTCTCCGGCTCGGGCAAGTCGACGCTGATCCGCAACTGCCTCTACAACCGCTACCAGCGCGACGTCCGCGGCGCGACCGGTCTCGAAGTCGGCGCGTCGACGCTCGAAGGCGTCGACAAGATCTACGACATGCAGTTCATCGATCAGTCGCCGATCGGACGATCGACGCGATCGAATCCTGCGACGTACGTGAAGGCGTGGGATGAAGTCCGCAAGATTCTTTCGGAGACAACAGCCGCGAAACTGAACGGCGTCACGCCCGGCATGTTTTCCTTCAACACCGTCGGCGGGCGCTGCGACGTCTGCGAAGGCGCCGGCACCGTCACCATCGACATGCAGTTCCTCGCGGACGTGGAAGTGATTTGCGACAAATGCGGCGGCAAACGCTTCAACGAGCAGGTCATGAAGGTCACGTACAAGAACCGCAACGTGAACGACATCCTGAAGATGACCGTCGACGAAGCGATGAAGTTCTTCGTCGACAAGCGCGCGCTGTTGAAGAAACTCTCAGCTCTCCGCTCCGTCGGCCTCGGCTACCTCCGCCTCGGCCAGTCCACCGCCTCGCTTTCCGGCGGCGAAGCGCAGCGCCTCAAACTCGCCTCGTTCCTCTCCGAGACGACGAAGAACGACACCGGCCGTCTCTTTCTGTTTGATGAACCGACCACCGGCCTCCATCACACCGACGTCGCGCAACTCATCAAGACGTTCCGCAGCCTCATCGACCGCGGCAACTCCGTCCTCGTCATCGAGCACAACATCCAACTCATCGAAGCCGCCGACCACATCATCGACCTCGGCCCCGAAGGCGGCGACGGCGGAGGCGAGCTACTCGCGGTAGGCACGCCGGAGGAGATCGCGGCGAACGAGCGGAGCATCACTGGACGGTATCTGGCTCGCGCCACTGCGACTGCTTGATGTACAATCCGACGTACGTCAGGAGATACTATGAAACGCCATTTCAGGATCGCCACCGACATCAAACCGGTCTCCGATTTCCGAGCCAACGCAGCGGAGATGATCGAGCAAGTGAAAACGAGCGGCCGTCCTCTCGTCCTCACGCAGCGCGGTGAGTCGGCCGCGGTCCTGTTGGACGTTGCCGTCTACTCGGATCTGATCGAAGAGCTCGAACTTCTGAGCGATGTGCGTATCGCCATGAAGCAGATCGATGACGGCCTTGGCATCTCGAATCGCGACGCGAAGAAAGAACTTATGAAAAGGTTTGCTCGGTGAGAATCGTCTGGTCGCCGCTCGCAATCGAGCGTGCGCATGACGCCGCAAGCTACATCGCGCGTGACAAGCCGGAGGCCGCGCAGGCATGGTTGTTAGGCGTTTTTGAAGCCGTCGATCGCCTGGAGGCTTTTCCGCAATCGGGTCGAATGGTTCCCGAGATCGGATTGGCGGAGTACCGAGAGATCGTCTATCGCCGATCGCACCGCATCATCTACTACGCGGAGAAATCGGCTTTGCGGATTCTGACGGTTCGAAACTTCGCGCAGCGCCTAGACCTTAGCGAACTGGGTCTCGATTAAGAGGACCGTTATCCAATCTGTCGCAGATGGTGCTCGAGATGATCGACGTAGTCGTTCATGAAGTACGCGAGCGTCGCAGGTTCAGACTCCGGCACGGCGCTCCACGCCACCTGATGCAGATTGTGGCGAGATCGCGGAGTATCGCGAACCGCGGCCGGTGTCGTATCCATCACTCGCGCGATTTGTAGGTTGAACTCGCGCCAGAGCGCCAGCAGCGATGACCATGGCGCGTTGGCGTAATCGCCGAGCACTACCCACTTCGCCTGGTCGTATCCGGCGAAGATCAAATCATCGGTGAAGTTCGCGCGGACGAAGCGCTGGTGATTGTTGGACGCGGAGTCGATCAGATGTCCGATCACTTCCTTTGGCGACCATTTGCCAGGAGCGCGGGCCGTTGCGGCATCGGAATCGGAGATCGACGTCAGACGCGGATACGCCGCCTCGATCGCGTCGCGCAGACGGTCGCCGGCGCTCACTGCGCCAACTCGTACGACATGTGAAGCCACTGGACGATCTGCTCATCCACTTCGGCGGGATCGTTCAACCGCACTTCGAAGTGCCATCGATTCGCCGACGTCTGTTCCGTTTTGTGGACGCGGTTGTGCTTCACGTCGCGCTCGGATTTGAGCGTCAGGATCAGCGCGTCCTTGCGCGTCTGCACGCCGGCGAAGGCGACGCGGCGGTTCAGATGGATGGAGGTCTTCTTCGGATCCTCCTCGACCGGTCCGAGGGCCGATGAGGCATCGACGATCTTTTGATAGATCTGAAAAACGTGCGGAGAACGGCCGGAGAAGTGGGCATCGACGGTCGGCATGCGCGCGATTCTACGCCTCCCGAAACCGCACAAGTTCCGATGCTAGAATGGCCCGCCCGATGCATGCCTGACCCCGGCAACAGGCGGCTTCTGACCCACCAGCGCAGGAGACGAAATGAGCATTGCTGAACAGGAGTACCCCGACGTCGTCGGCATGAAGCCCGACGTGCCGGCCAGTGCAGCGTTCGAGCCGTACATCCCGGCGGCAACCAACATTCGCGAGCTCACGCCGCTGCCGATCATCATCGGAACGATCCTCGGCATGGTCTTCGGCGCAGCGTCGCTTTACCTCGTGCTGAAGGTCGGCCTCACGGTCAGCGCCTCCATCCCGGTCGCCGTTCTCTCCATCACCTTCTTCCGCATCCTCTCGAAGCTCGGCGGCAAAGACGCCACGATCCTCGAGAACAACATCGTGCAGACGGCGGGGTCGGCAGGCGAATCGATCGCGTTCGGCGTCGGCGTCACGATGCCAGCCATCCTCATCCTCGGCTTCGACCTCGAATTCACGCGCGTGATGCTCGTGGCCGTCCTCGGCGGTCTCCTCGGCATCCTGATGATGATTCCGTTGCGGCGCGCGCTCATCGTCCAGCAGCACGGACTGCTCAAATACCCCGAAGGCACCGCGTGCGCCGAGGTGCTGAAGGCAGGGGCGTCGGAAGAGTCGATCGCGGCTGCTTCCGATAGCGCCAAAGAAGAGATGGCGAGACTCGGCGGGCAGGCCACGAGTGCCAAGACGATCTTCGCCGGCTTCGGCATCGGCTTCATCTACAAGGCGATGAACGTCGCCTTCCGCTGGTGGAAGGACACACCGGAGCGCGTGTTCGGTGCGCCGTTCGCGGCGGGCTCGGTCTCGGCCGAAATCTCGCCGGAGTTGCTCGGCGTCGGCTACATCATCGGGCCGCGCATCGCCTCGATCATGTGTGCCGGCGGCGTACTGGCGTACCTGGTTCTCATCCCCGCGATCAAGTTCTTCGGTGCCGGGCTTGCGGCACCGCTCGCACCGGAATCGACGCGGCTGATCAAGGACATGTCGCCGAACGCAATCCGCAGCGCGTACATCCTCTACATCGGTGCCGGCGCGGTGGCGGCGGGCGGAATCATCTCGATGCTCCGTTCGCTCCCGACGATCTGGCACGGTCTGAAGGAAGGGCTGAAAGACATGCGCGGCGGCAGCAGCGCGCGCGAAGGGATGATGCGCACCGACCGGGACCTCTCGATGAAGTTCGTGCTCATCGGCAGCTTCGCCCTCGTAGCCATCATCGCGCTGGCCAGCCCGCTGTACCACGGCGGCACCGGCGTGATGGCGCGCGTGATGGCGGCGATCCTCATCGTCGTCCTCGGCTTCCTCTTCGTGACCGTGTCCTCGCGGCTCACGGGCGAGATCGGCTCGTCATCAAATCCGATCTCCGGCATGACCGTGGCGACGCTGCTGATCACCTGCCTCGTGTTCCTCGTGATCGGCTGGACCGGCTCGACATACTACGTCACGGCGTTGTCGATCGGCGCGATCGTTTGCATCGCCTCGTCTAACGGCGGCACGACGTCGCAGGACCTCAAGACCGGGTACCTCGTCGGGTCGACGCCGAAGTATCAGCAGATCGCAATCCTCATCGGCGCGCTCGCCTCGGCACTTGTACTCGGGCCGCTGCTCCTCATGCTCAACAACAACGGCAGTGTCGTCCTGCCGCGCATCAGCTCCGAACCGTCCACCGGCGAAGAGGGCGCGCCGCTCAAGCAGATCGAGAACTGGCCCGCCAGCCTGCACGCCGATGCGTCGATCCTGCCGAGCCTGTCGCACAAGAGCTACGAGGGGAAGGACTTCCTTGTCTGGCACTACACGCCGGAGGGCGGCGCGTCCGCGCAGGAACTCCTCGTCGACCAGAGCGGCACGCCGCAGTTCCTCGTCGACCCCGCCATCAACGGCACGCACAAGTTCTCGGCCAACGGCAAAGCGGCGCCGAAGAAGTTCGATGCGCCGAAGGCCACGCTGATGTCGTACATCATCAAAGGCATCCTGAACCGGCAGCTCCCATGGGGTCTCGTGCTTCTGGGCGTGATGATTTCGCTGGTGCTGGAGATGTCGGGCATTCCCTCGCTCGCGTTTGCGGTCGGCGTCTACCTGCCGCTGTCGTCGTCCAGTCCGATCTTCATCGGCGGAGCGATCCGCTGGTTGTCTGACCTCTACGTTCGCAAAAAGTACCGCGGCCTGAACCTGACCGAAGAGCAGCTCACGGCCGAGGGCGATAAGAGTCCCGGCGTGCTGATGGCTTCCGGATACATCGCCGGCGGCGCGATCGCCGGCATCCTGATCGCCTTCATGGCCGGCCTGCAGGACAAAGTGGCGTGGGTGACGAACTTCAACGCCAGTCTCGACAGGTTCGCCGAAAAGAATCCTTTTGTTTCCGGTGGCCACTCCGACCTGATGTCGTGCATCCCGTTCCTCGTGCTGATCCTGCTGTTGTACCTCGTCGGCCGCGAAATGCTGCTGGCTCCCAAAGCCAACAAAGCCTGAGAAACTCACATCCGCGATTCGAAAAGCCCGCTTCGGCGGGCCTTTTCATTTGCGCGTGTATCCTTTGACGACTCCATGCAAGGCTGTGTGATTGGTCTGGTCGCGATCTTCGCGGCGATCGCGTTCGTCGTTGCGATTCAGGCGTCGAATCGCGCCAGCAAAGCGCTTGCGGAGCTGGCCGAGCTGCGCCGGCGGCTGGATCGGTCACTCATCAAGGAGAGTGCCGCTGCGCCGGCCGAACCGCAGCCGGAGCCGGTCGTCCTTACTCCTCCAATCCAGCCGCCACCAGAGCCGGTCGACGCTTTCGAAGCACAGCCGATTCCGCAACCGGAGCCGGAACCAATCGCCGCATTCGAAACACAGCCGGAGCCCGCCGCGCCGCCACCTCCATCCCCCGCTCCGCCGCGCAAACCGTTCGACTGGGAGTCGCTGATCGGCGTCAAGCTTTTCTCGTGGATTGCCGGCATCGCGCTGGTGCTGGCGACGCTCTTCTTTCTCAGCTACTCCGTCGAGCACGGGTGGCTAAGTCCGGCCGTGCGCGCGTCGCTCGGACTGGCAACCGGCATCATCCTGCTTCTCGTTTGCGAACTGCGCGTCGCGCGCAACTACGCGTTCACCGCGAATGCGATGGACGGTGCAGGCATCGCCATCCTCTACGCGACGCTCTTCGCCATGCACGCGCTCTGGCATCTACTGCCCGCCAGCGCGGTGTTCGTCCTGATGCTGATCGTGACGGCGATCGCCGTACTGCTGTCGATCCGTCGCGACTCAGTATTCATCGCCCTGCTCGGACTCGTCGGTGGCTTCGCGACGCCGGCGCTTCTGTCGACTGGCGAGAACAAACCGGTCGCGCTCTTCTCGTATCTGCTGCTGCTCAACGTCGGGTTGCTGTTTGTTGCGATTCAACGCCGATGGCCGTTGCTCACCGCGCTGAGCGTCGTCTTCACGGTGATCTACGAATGGAGTTGGATCGGCAAGTACTTCACCGCGGCACAACTTCCGCTCGCGGTTTCGATCTTCATTCTCCTCGCCGCCGCCGCAGCAGCATCGCTATGGATGCGCCGCCGTGCGGACGAGGCCCAACGGCGCTTCGACTTCGCGGCAATCTCGTCGGCCGGCCTGCCGCTGCTTTTCGCGATCTACGTCGCGGCGGTGTCGAGCTACGGAGTGCAGTACAACATCCTCTTCACCTTCCTGCTGTTCATCACCACCGGCCTGTCGGTGATCGCCATTTTTCGCGGACCGGTCTGGCTTCACCTGCTCGGCGGCGCCACGATCGCGCTGGTGCTGGTGGTCTGGCGCGCCACGTCGTTCACGCCTGCGGCGTGGCCGGCAGTGCTGGCGTGGATTGCGGCGTTCGTCGTCATCCAGCTCGCGCTGTCGTTTTTCACGTCGATTCCGAAGACGATCGTCGCGCCGACGTTCCTGCTGATGTTTCCAGCGCTGGCGATGCTGCCGGTTCCCGCCTCTGCGCCGATGCTGCTGTTCGGAACGCTTTTCATCCTCGTCGCGATCATCGCCGCGTACGCGATCCGGCACAGCGCAGGCGCGGGCTACGCCATCGCTGCGTTCCTCGCGGTCGTGGCGGAGGGAGTGTGGTCGGCCGACAACGTGAAGCCGGCGACGTTGACGACGGCGCTCGTCATCTACGGCGGGTTCGCGCTGCTGTTCCTGGCAGTTCCGATCATCGCGCGCCGTTTCGGACGCGACATCGTTTCACAGCGAACGATGATGACGCTCGTCCTCGGCTCGATCGGCGTTCTCTTCTTCCTCACCATCGGCGACGCGGCGCCGCACGCGCTTTGGATGCTGGCGGTCCTGCTCGCAATCATCAACATCGGCGCGATCGCGCAATCGAAACCGCGACAGCGCGCGATTCTGGCGGCGTCGGCGATCGTCCTTTCCTGGATCGTCATCACCGTCTGGTGCTCGACCGCTCTGGATGTGGCCAGCCTGGTCTCCGCATTGATCGTAATCGGCGGCTTCGCGTTGCTCGCGGTCGGCGGCGGCGTTGTCATCGCGCGAGGCGAGGACGGCGACACCAGCACGACCTACCTCGGCTTGATCGGACACCTTTTCCTCTTCGCCATCGCCGTTCAACCGCAGCTTGCGTTCCCGCCGTGGCCGCTATTCGCCGCGATGTTCGTCCTCGACATCGCCATCGGCATCGCCGCCATCTACCTCCGGCGGGCGACGTTGATGACCGCGGCCATGGCGGCGTCGCAACTCGTGCTGATGGCGTGGGCGGCGGACGCGAAAGCGATGCCGTGGCCGGTGACTGCCTTCGTCGCGGCAATCGCCGTCTGTGCGATCGCACTGATCTGGTTCCGCATCGATCGCCGTTTCAGCGTCGCCGCGATCGTGGCGCTGGCCCTCGGCGACATCGTGCTCATCATCGCGGGCGGAGTCTCAACGACACCGATCTTCGGCTCACTGCTCGCCTCGCATCTCATCTTCGGCATCAGCATGCTGGCCGTGGCGTGGTCGATGGAGCAACACGATCTGGCGATCCTCGCGGTTGCGCTACTCGCTCTTGGAACGGCGCTCTCGCGCACAACCACGCCTGTAAATCAGTTCACATTCGCCGGCGCGGTCTACGCGATCTTCATCGCCTATCCGTTGCTCCTCGGCGCGCGCGCCAAGCGATTCATCCAACCCTACCTTGCCGCCGTGCTGGCTGGAATCCCGTTCTTCGTCTTCGCGCGAAGAGCGATCGAGGACGCAGGCTTCGGCTACGCGATCGGCCTGCTTCCTATCTTCCAGGCCGCGTTGATGCTGTTGCTCGTCTGGCGTCTGCTGCGGATCGAGCCGGCAAGCGATCGTCTCCTCTCGCGCCTCGCACTCACGGCCGCCGCGGCGCTCGCGTTCATCACGATCGCCATCCCGCTGCAGCTTGAAAAGCAATGGATCACGATCGGTTGGGCGCTCGAAGGCGCGGCACTTGTCTGGCTCTATCGCCGCATCCCGCATCGCGGTTTGCTCGCCTGGTCTGGCGCGTTGCTCGCGGCGGCGTTCGTGCGGCTCGCTGTCAATCCGGCCGTGCTCTCGTATCACCCGGCCAGCCATCACGCGATCGTGAACTGGTATCTCTACACATACCTCGTGAGCGCCGCCGCGTTCTTCGTTGCGGCGTGGCTGCTACCGGAGAAAGACGCGCTCGAATTCACAGGCGCGCGGCCGTTTGCGAACGCCGGCGGAACGATCCTGCTCTTCTTTCTCGTCAACATCGAGATCGCCGACTTCTACTCGACCGGTCCCACGCTGACGTTCAACTTCCTCTCGTCGTCGCTCGCGCAGGATCTGACCTACACGATCGGCTGGGCGCTCTTCGCCGTGGCGATGCTCGTGGCCGGACTCGTGCTGCACAGCCGCGCCGCGCGCGTCGCCGCGATCTTCCTGCTTCTGATCACGGTGCTGAAGTGTTTCCTGCACGACCTGGCGCGCCTTGGCGGCCTCTATCGCGTGGCCTCGCTGCTTGGCCTGACGATCTCGCTCCTGCTCGTCGGAGTCCTGCTGCAGAAGTTCGTGATCCGAAAAGCGGCCACGCCGGCGGAAGAGCCGAGTTAGCCGCGGAAGAACCGCGTGCGCTCGGCCAGGCACCACGTCGTCGCCACGCGGCGCGCCGTCCAGCGCGGCAGCGCGCGCGCGAGCCACACATAGCCGACCAGCATCGCGTTCAACGCGAGCAGAACGAACAGTGAATCGTGGCGGTCGAGGAATGGAACGTGTGCGTGATTCCAGCGTAGGAAAAGCCCGTCGACGCACATCAGGAGTAGGAGATCGATGACATCGCGGACAATCGCGCGGCGCCGTGCCCTTGCGACGACGGCGCGCGAATCGATGACGACGGGAGGAGGCGCTCCGGCGTCAGAAACGCCGGGGAGCAGAGTGCGTCGAACGGGCTTTTCCATCGCACAGTGTTCGACGTTTGGGGGAGAGTGGTTATTCCAAATAATTGTGAGATCGGGTGTCGGGTGTCGGGTGTCGGGTGTCGGGTGTCGGGTGTCGGGTGTCGGGTGTCGGGTGTCGGAGAAAAAGATACCGGCTCCGCTCCGACTCCCGACCCGCGACTCCCAACCTACCGAATCCTGATCGTCTGAGCGATGTAATTTCCATCCCCATCGCGATACGCCTTGATCACGACCGAATCGTTCGCTTTCAACTGAACCGCGGTCGTGTACGTCGCCGCCCTGGTGCGGACCGGCAGGTCGTCGAGCGCGTAGATGCGCACCGTGCGGTTGTTGTTCTGCGTGTCGCGCAGCACGAGTTGCGGGCCGTCGGCAAGCGTCTGCGCGACCGTCCCATAGATCGTCACCACGCCGAGGTCTGGAACGTTGTCGGGAACCGGCATGGCCGGACCTTGTTCAATCGTCGTCCCGCTGTCGTCGGTGAAACGAATCGTCGTGGCCACGAACGTTGCGCCACTGTACGAGCCGCTCAGTTCGACATGATCGCCAGCCTGAACGTCGCGTCCGCGAACAGGTCGCCCGCTGGGATCCGCCGCACTGCGAAGATCGACCGCGATCGTGCCGCGCCCGGTGTCGAGTTGGATGACATTGTTCGTCCGGTCGACGCGCGTCACGCGTCCCGTCAGCGCACCGACGCCGCGCGACGCCGAGGTGCCGTTTGTTTCCTGAGAGCTCTGCGTCACCTCGATCGAGCTCGCCCGGATTTCGTTTCCGGTCACCGCGGCGCCGCCTTCCGGCTCGATGCGGATGCGGTCGCCGACTTCGAGATTCGAAACGCGGTAGGTGTCGCCGTGATAACGGACCGGCGTTCCCTGCGGCGTGCGGACGGTCAGCACTTCCCGGCGGTCAGTGACGATGACCAGCCGTCCTTCCTCGGGATTGACCTGCTGCAGAACGCCTTCGACGCGGCCGATGCGGTCCGGCGCAGTGCTGGGCGTCGTGCCCGAGGCGGTCGGCGTCGAGATCGATGTCGGCGTGCGCGTCTGGCCGACGCCGGTCTGCGGCGCGGCTACGGCGCGGCCGAGGAGCGTGACGCGTTCGGCGCGGATGATGCCGCCGCCGATGGCAACGCCGCGAACTTCGACGCGGTCACCGGTGCGAATTTCGTTGAATCCGGTTGCTCCGACGAAGATCTCCGGCGCGCCGTTGATCGTTCCGCCGAAGCCGTCATATCGAGTCGAGACCGAGTCGGTATCGACGGTAACCTGATCGCTCAGCGCGTTGTCCGGCGTCACAATCATCCGGTCGCGGCCGTTCTGGGTGTCGGCCACCGTGCCGACGATCGTTCCGCGGCCGCCTTCCTGCACATCGCCACTCGTCCGCCAGACAGTACGATCCTGTCCGAATGCGGCGACAGCCGTGAGCGCCGCGAACGCAAAGATCGCTCGTAACTTGTTCATTGGTGCCTCCTGCGAATGAGACGGCGCAAGAGCGCTGCCAGTGACAGTTAGGTGCGCGAGGCGACCAACTGCCCCGCGATCCAGCACTCGCGGACGACGCGATCGTCGGCCGTGAAGATCAGGCCGGCGAGGAGATCTTCGACCGAGGATGCGCGCTCGCTCCGCAATGCGACGAGCGGCGTCGATTTCAGATCGAGCTGGAGGAAGTCGGCCGACTTGCCGGCCTCGAGGCTACCGGACTCCGCATCCAGCGACAACGCGCGCGCACCGCCGAGCGAGGCGAGGTACCAAAGGTGAAACGGCGTCAGCGACACGCCCTGCACCTGCTGCACTTTGTACGCGTCCGACATCGCCGTGAACATCGACGGCGTCGTACCGGCGCCGATGTCCGTGCCGAGTCCGACGACGACGCCGGATTCAAGCGTGTGGTGGAGTTTGAAGAGGCCGCTGCCGAGGAAGAGGTTCGAATTCGGGCAGTGCGCGATACGCGTGCCGCGATGCGCGAGGAGCTCCAGCTCCTCCTCGGTCAAGTGGACGCCGTGCGCGAGAACGCTGCGCTCGTCGAGCAGGCCGTAGCGATCGTAAACATCCGCGTACTCGGCCTCAGGGAAAAGATCGTGGACCCACTGGACCTCGTTCCTGTTCTCGGAGATATGCGAATGGACATACGCGTCGGGAAACTCGCGCTTGAGCTGACCCGCCGCTTCGAGCAACTCCGGCGTTGACGTCGGCGCGAAGCGGGGTGTGATCGCGTAACGAATCAGTCCGCGCTTGTGCCACTTCTGCAGCAGCGTCCGGCTCTCCTCGTACGACTGCTTCGGCGTTTCCAGCAACGCGGGCGGCGCGTTGCGATCCATCATCGTCTTGCCGATGATCGCCCTGAATCCGCGCCGCTCGGCTTCCTCAAAAAAAGTGCCGGTGGCCCGTTCGTGGATCGTCGAAAAGATCAGCGCGCACAACGTCCCGTTGCGCAGGAGCTCGTCAAAAAAGATGCGCGCCACCATCTCCGCATGCTTCGGATCGCTGAACTTGGCCTCGGTCGGAAACGTGTAGCGGTTCAGCCATTCGAGGAGATCGCCGCCGTACGATCCGATCATCTCGAGCTGCGGCGCGTGCAAGTGCGTGTCGACGAATCCCGGCGTGATGAGGACGTCCGGCCCCAGCTGCGTCAGCGTCGAACTTTGCTTGGGCACGTCGCGCCACGCACCGACGCCGGTGATGCGATCACCGTCGACCGCCAGATAGCCGTCGTCGTAGTAGACATACGACCTTGCCGGATCAACGGTAAAGGGATCGGCAATCGGCGAAAAGATCCGGCCGCGAAACAGTCTCACGCGCGCATTTTACGCACGCACGTCACACGCCGGACGGAATCTCTTCCTCTTCCTCGGCCGGCCGCACGAGCTTTTCGAGAACGATGGCCTGGTGCGATCCCGTGACCACCGGCACCGGCTCGGGCGCGTCGAGCGATTCGGAAAGCGCGATCGAGGTCTTCGTCATTGACTCGATGAACAGGCTCTCGTTTGCCGGCGCCAGCGGCAACTCCGACTGACGCCGCATGCGCGCGGCGCGCTCCTCGGCCTCGCGAAACTCCTTGTTGAACATGAGCAGCGACGGCGCGACCTTCTCGTACAACTCGCACGTAGCACGCACGTCATCGAGGCAGTAGTCGGCAATCTCGCGATGGCGTCCGGCGCGATACCACGTCTCGACCGAGCGACCGTCGAGCCCTTCACCCTTCGACGTCTCGACGCCAAAGACTTTGCAGGCCAGATCGAGGTTGAATTTGAACTGCCGCGCGTTCGTGGTCCCGAAGAAGTTGAGCGCCTCGCGCAGATCGCAATTCGGGTGATAGCCGTAGCGATAGCCGACCAGATCGCGCTTCGGAATGATGCCGTTGATCGCGGAACGGATCATCAGAAAGGGCCCGTCGAACTGCCGCCCATTGAAGGTGATGAAGCGCGAGTCGCCCTCGAAGAACTCCCAGAACTTTTCGAGAATCTGCTTCTCGCTGCCGGAGATATACGTCCGCTGTCCCGCCTTCTCGACCGAGAGCTGCGTCTGCCCCGGCACCTCGTACATCGCGCACGAGCGGCCATCTTCAATGTTGATGACGCCGATGGCGATGATGCGCCCGCGAAACGGCGACAGCCCGCCGGCGCGCCGCGTCTCCTCGGCGTCGCCATCGCTGAGGCCTTTGATCAAGTACTCGCGAACGTAGGCGTCCAACTCTTCCCAGGGAGTGCCGACGGTTTCGATGTCGATGACGAGTTTTTTCATTTGGGGTACGTTGTCATTCTAAAGCTTGAACCACAGAGACACAGAGGTCACAGAGAACTCCTCTGTGCTCTCTGTGCCTCTGTGGTGATAAGCCGTTGCGTTACGCCGAAATCTTCAACGTATCGAACAACTCCCGCACCGCATCCGCCGACTTCTGCAGCGCGGCCTTCTCGTCCTCGGTCAACGTGATCTCGATGATCTGTTCGATCCCGTTGCGGCCCAGCTTCACCGGCACGCCGACGTAGAGGTCGTTGAAGCCGTACTCGCCGGTCAGATAGGCAGCACAGGGAAGGATCTTGCGCTTGTCTTTCAGGATCGCTTCGACCATCTCCACGGTTGCCGCGCCGGGCGCGTACCAGGCGGAGGTCTTGAGCAGATTCACGATCTCCGCGCCGCCGTTGCGGGTGCGGGTGACGATGGCGTCGATGCGCTCTTTCGAAATCAGCTCGGTGATGGGGATGCCGGCGACGGTCGAGTAGCGCGGCAGCGGGACCATCGTGTCGCCGTGTCCGCCGAGGACGAAGGCGTGCGTGTTTTCGACGGAAACGTTGAGCTCCATGGCGATGAAGGCGCGCATGCGGGCGGAGTCGAGGACGCCGGCCATGCCGATGACGCGTTCGCGCGGAAAGCCTGAGACGCGGCGCGCCACTTCGCACATGGCGTCGAGAGGATTGGAAACGATGACCAAAATCGCGTTCGGCGAACGCTTCACGATCTCGCGCGTGACGCCGGCTACGATCTCCTCGTTCTTCCAAAGAAGATCGTCGCGGCTCATGCCCGGCTTGCGCGGCAGGCCGGCGGTGATGACCACGACGTCTGAATTGGCGGTCTCGTCGTAGCCGTTCGTGCCTCGCAGAATCGAGTCGTACTTCTCGACCGGCGCGGTCTCCATCAGGTCGAGCGTCTTGCCTTGCGGAACGCCTTCGACGATGTCGACGACGATGACGTCGGCCAGCTCTTTGAGTGCGATTCCCTGCGCTACGGTCGCGCCGACGTTGCCGCCGCCGACCACGGTCACTTTGGTTTTCATCTGAACCTCTTCCGGTGTGATATTTGCGCCGGGATCATACTCAATCACGATGCTTGCCGATTTCTGCAAAACAGCCAACGCCATCGCCGCGACGACGAAAAAATCAGAGAAGGAACGGCTGCTGGCCGGTTACCTCGCCGCGCTTGACGACGCGTCGCTGGAGCGGGCGGTGGTCTTCTTCTCCGGATCGGCGTTTCCGCGGAAGGACCAGCGTACGGTTGGCGTCGGCGGAGCGGCGCTCAGTGACGCGATCGTCGAAGTGACGGGACGTCCGCCGGATGAGGTCTGGTCCGCGTGGTCGAAGTACGGCGACGCCGGCGACACGGTCGCTGAGTTGTTCAAGGACGATCCCACCCGCACCGTGACGCTGGCGGAGGTGGGTGAGACGTTCGAGCGGCTCGCGGCGACATCGGGATCGGGCGAGAAGAAGGCCGTTCTGGTGGCGCTGCTGCGGAAACTCGACGCGCAGGGCGTGCGCTTCGTCGTCAAGATTCTACTTCGCGAGTTCCGTATCGGGCTGCAGGAAGGGCTCGTGGAGTCGGCGATTGCCAAAGCGTTCGCGCGTCCTTTGGCAGCGGTTCGCCGCGCGAACATGCTGACCGGCGACATCGGTGCAGCCGCGCTTCTGGCGCGTTCCGACGCGCTCGACTCCGCGCGCATGAATCTTTTTCATCCGTTCGCCTTCATGCTCGCGCAGCCGGAAGAGGACCCCGACGAAATCGCGGCCATGCTGGGCGCCGGCGCGTTCGCGGACGACAAATACGACGGCGTTCGCGCGCAGATCCACGCATCGCCGGAAGAGGTGCGCATCTACTCGCGCACTCTCGACGACGTCACGCATCGCTTTCCTGAGTTGGAAGCCGCGGCCCGAAAGCTGGGACACAGCGCCGTGGTCGATGGCGAGATCGTTGCCTTCAGCGATCGCGTCCTGCCGTTCGCCACCATCCAGAAGCGCCTCGGACGGCGCAAGGTTTCGGAAGCCCTGCTTCGCGACGCGCCGGTGGTCTTCTTCGCCTTCGACCTTCTCTTCCTCGATGGCGACGTGCTCTTCGAAGTCCCGCTCCGCGAACGGCTCGCGAAACTTCGCGGCATCGTCGGCAGCGATCCAGCGATCCGCTTCACGAATCAAACCGCAATCCGCGACGGCGCGCATGTCGACGAGCTCTTCGACGCCGCCCGCGCCCGCGCGAACGAGGGCCTGGTCATCAAAGCGCCTGACTCGGTCTACACGCCAGGCCGCCGCGGCAAGTCGTGGCTCAAGTACAAGAAGGCGCTGGCCACGCTCGATTGCGTCGTCACTGCCGCCGAGTACGGTCACGGCAAACGGCGCGCGGTGCTCTCCGACGTCACCTTTGCCGTCCGCCGCGACAATGAGCTCGTGAACATCGGCAAGGCCTACTCCGGCCTCACCGATGCCGAGATCGCGCGTCTCACCGAACATTTTCAAGCGACGACGACCGGCCGCTACGGTCCTGTGCTCACCGTCGAACCGACCATCGTTCTCGAGATCGCGTTCGATCGCATCCAGGAGTCGAAGCGGCACAAGTCCGGTTACGCGCTGCGCTTCCCGCGTATCGCCCACCTGCGCGACGACAAGACGGTCGATCAGATCTCCACGATCGACGAAGTTCGCCGCATCTACGAAGGACAGTTGAAGAGGGAAGCGGGGAGCAAGTAGGTCGGCGCTGATGCTGCGCAC
>JAFAOU010000014.1 GCA_019247495.1 Acidobacteriota bacterium | reverse complement strand
GGTAGCCGCGCGGCCGCACGCGCGCCGACGTTTCGCCGGAAGGCGCCGACGCGATGGAGCGGAATTGTCGACGCGAAATCATCGCCGATCGCCTCGATCATTCGCCCTTTTCGCAACGCCCGCCGCAACGGTGTTCCGTACGCGAACCGCAGCATCGAGGGACGATAGAACAATCCGTACCCGATCAATTGCAGCGAGCGCCGCCATTCCCACGACGCGTTATCAGGCGCAAGCGCCGCGCTCGTCTTCTGCAGCGCATCCCGCAATGCGGAATCCTTCGTCACAAGAGCCCCGCCCTCATAGAGCGTCAGCCCTTTTCCAGCGGCCAGGCTGAAGACGCCGATATCGCCCATCGTCCCGGCTTTGACGCCGCGCCGTGACGCGCCCAGCGACTGTGCCACATCCTCGATGACGAAGGCTCCGCACCTGCGCGCGGCGCTCATCACCGGCACAAGGTCGCAAAAGCGTCCGCCGAGGTGTGTGGCGATGACTGCGAGTACATCGCTCCCGAATAAACGCGCCAACGCGGGCGCGTGAAATTCAAACGTTCCGGGCTCGAGGTCGCACAAGAGAGGTTTAAGGCCGCAATGCAGCACGGCGAGCGCAACCAGAGGACACGTATACGCCGGCATGATCACCGAACGCCTGATGCTGTGCCGCTTGAGCGTCGTCAGTGCGATCACGAGCGCCGCCGTGCCCGAACATTCGAGCTGCACGGAAGGCACGTCGAGAAATTCGGCCAGTGCTTCTTCGAGTGGCGGCCGTTTGCGGCGCGGGTCGAAATCGCGCCACTGCAGAGGAAGGCCGGCGGTCGGCGGAACTTCCCGCCAGGTGTCACGCATGATGATCGGGCAGCGGCGCTCGTGCTTCGCTGAGACTGAGCATGATGATTCCCGTGACGATGCAGGCCGCGCCGGCCAATTTAGCGGCCGTAAGGTGCTCGCCGAACAGGAGGACCGAAAGCATGAGGACGGTCACCACTTCGAGATGAGACGCGGCGAACGCCGGTCCCACCGGAGCATGTTCGAGAAGAGTCATCCACGCCAGAAACGCGCCGAGGTAGCCGGCAATGGCCGCGTAGATGAATGGACTGACGGCTGCGGCTCGCAACCAGTGCGAATTCATCATGAATTCGCCGGTTTGCCGGGACGCCAGCTTGAACGAAATCTGGGTCCACGTATCGATAAAAATAAGCGCGCAAAATCCAATCGCGATCCGCCTGCGCGTCATATGGCGCCGCCCGCGAGCGCGACGCCGGCCGCGATCAGAATCATGCCGCCGACCCTCAGCCGGTCGAGACGTTCGCGGAACAGCAGCCGTCCCGCGATCATCAGCACGACGATGTTGATGGAGCCGACCAGCACCGCCTGCGAGAGCGGAATGAGTGACAGAAGCGCAAACCAGACTGCGAACTCCAGACAGAAACAGGCGATGCCGATCCATAAATAGACGGAGTGCAACATCCTCAGCCACGATCCGCTCTCCGCCGCTTTTTTATCTGCCGCGGCTTTGAATGACAGATGGCCGGCCGTATCGAGAACGATGTTGCTCAGCCAGAAGGCCGTGGCCAGGGTGGACATGGGACTCAGTCATTCGCGGCTACAGCCGGCGGCGTTTCCGGAACGAGCTTTTGTATGCTGTCGATGATGTCCTGAATGGTGGCGGTCTTCAGTGCCGCGCCGCCGTCCTGCGGAATGCGAATTCCGAACTCGTCCTCGACGTCGAACAGAAGCTCGATGAGGTCGAGCGAGTCGAGGCCGAGGCTTTCCAGAGTCGACTCAGGAGTGATTGCGTCGGTTGCGAGCGAGTACTTCTTTGCCAGTACGGACCGGACTCTCTCGAATGGCGTTTCCGTCAAGGTCATGCGCTCTCCATAGCGGCCAATTGCGGTTCGCTTGCGGTGCTTCGGCGTTCGTGCAGCATTACAAAGAATTCGGCGACCCGCGCCGCGACGTCGTCCCGCCGTTTGTCGAGCGTGAGGACGTGATAGGTATCATCGACATAGAACTTCTCGACGAGCGTCGATGAGACGCGGTCCGCGAGCAACTCCGCGTTCTTGAGACTGGCCATATCGTCCTCGGTCGAATGAACGATCAGCAGCGGCGCGACGATCGCGGCCAGTTCGCGCTTCGCCACTGTGATCAGACGAAAGGTCTCGCGGATGGTGACGCCTGGAAATTCGGAGTAGCCGTACTTTTCCGGCGATCCCTCGCACTGGCCGCGGTATACCGCGTCGATCATCGCGCGGATGCGGTCGTCTTTGATTCCGTATGGCGATGGCTCGTGGTACGACCATAGAAAGCGAAGCGGAGAATACATGGCCAGAGGAAGCAGGAATCTCTCGCGCAGCCGCGGAACGTTCCAGCCGTCATAAAAGAATGTCGCCGACAATGTGGCGACGCCGCCAATTACGTCTGGATGTTCGGCTGCCAATTTCAGGGCGAGCAATGCGCCCATCGATAATCCCGAAACGAAGACGGTGTCGCAGCGCGTTCGAAGATCGTCAAGGGCCGTCTCCAGCGACTTGTACCAATCCTGCCACCGGGTCTGTTTGAGCTCGGCCAGAGTCGAGCAATGCCCGGCGAGCGGCGGACAAACCACGTCGAATCCCTCGGCCATCAGCTTCCGCACAAGCGGTTTCATCTCGGCCGGCGAGCCGGTGATCCCATGCACGAGCAGGATGCCGGTTTTACGGCGATCCTGGGCGATTTCGTGGATTCCTATGCGCATAAATACAATCAAAACTCAGCAGGCGCCGCAGCGCTCGAAGAGCGATTCGAGAAGCTCCAGGCCGAGGTCGATTTCGTCGTCCGTGATGTGAAGGGAGGGGGCGAGCGTGAACACGTTCTTGTAGTAACCACCGACATCGAGCACAAGACCGTACGTCGTGCCCCGTGCCGGAATGTCTCCTTTCAACCCTTCGGCGAAAATCGCGTCTGTAAGTTTTCGATTGGGTGTGAAGCCGTCGGCCTCGCACATCTCGATGCGCAGCGCCAGGCCGATGCCGCCGACGTCGCCGACCATCTTCCATTTCGTCTTGAGGTCCTGCAAGCGCGACAGGAAATAGGCGCCCTTCGCATTGACGGTGCCCTCGTAGTCGTCCTCGGAAACCATGCGCATGACCTCGAGCGCCGTTGCCGTTCCCAGTGTGTTGGATGAGAAGGTCGAGTGTGTGGAGCCGGGCGGAAATGTCTGAGGCGAAATCAGCTCTTCGCGGGCCCAGACACCCGAAAGCGGATTCAGTCCGTTCGTGAGCGCTTTTCCGAAGACGACGATATCCGGCTTGAGCCCGAAGTGCTCGAACGACCAGAATTTTCCGGTGCGATGAATGCCCATCTGGATCTCATCGACGACGATCAGGATGCCGCGTTCGCGCAGAACGCGGGAGAGTTCCTCGAAATATCCCTTTGGTGGGATGACGTAGCCGCCTGTTCCCTGAATCGGTTCGATGTAGAACGCGGCGAACTCGCATTGGGAGGCTTTGCTGTCCCAGACGGAGTGATATTCAGTATCGAAGAGTTTTTCGAATTGCTGGACGCAATAGAGGCCGCAGTCTTCGGGCTTCTTATCGTAAGGGCAACGGAAGCAGTAGGGGAATGGGATGAATTGCGCGCGGTCGGAAAAGTGTCCGAAACGGCGGCGATAGCGATAGCTCGACGTGATGGCGGACGCGCCGAGGGTCCGGCCGTGATAGCCACCCATGAACGCGAAGTTCAGACTCTTTCCGGTGGCATTGCGCACGAGCTTCAGCGAATCCTCCACTGCCTGGGCGCCGCCGACGTTGAAATGGACCCGTCCCTTCAATCCGGTGCGCGTTTTCATCACCTTGCAGAGTGCTTCGGCGAGCTCGACCTTCTCACTGTGAAGATATTGGCAGGCCAGCTGGGGCAGCGTGTCGATCTGGCGTTTCAGGGCATCGTTGAGCCGGCGGTTCTTGTAACCGAAATTGACGGCCGAATACCACATCTGCAGATCGAGATAGGGCGTGTTGCGCTCATCGAAGAGATAACTGCCGTCGCAACGCGCGAAGATCTTCGGCGGATCGGCGTAATGAACGGTGTCGCCATAAGAACAGTAGCGGCTGTCTTTCTCCAGCAGATCCGTAGTCTGCGGCGATACCTCGTCTACGCTACTACCAACGGACATTGCGGCTCCTTTGCGCGGGGTTGAGGTACGACCGGCCATGCCCTGATCGCCGCAAGAACATCGGCGAACGATTGGAACGGCGTGTAGGGGATGCCATTGTCGCGGCAGTAGGTGATGAGCGAGCCCTTCGCGAAGACAAAGTCTGCTTGATGGGCGACGCATTGATCCGAGCGGCCGTCGCCGATGAGCACCGAAGTCAGCCCGCGTCCCGCATCGACTGTCTGCGCCACGCTGCATTTACAGACGCCGCTGTTGACGGCGCATGACGGTCTGCTGAACGGGAAGGAGAGGCCGACTCCGCATTCGCGAAATTCGGTGCGGTTCGCGTAGACAGGAACGGAGAGACCGGCCTTATGCATGGCGTGCACGATCGGATAGTCGAGACCATCGCTGACGATGGCCAGATCGGCGAAGGGAGAAACATAGCGAACGAACTCGGCGAACGCCGGATCGATCATTACGCTTTCGAGGAACGTGCGCAGCGTGAGCTCGCCGGCCGATATCAACGCCAGTTGGGCGGCCATGCATTGGCGGGAGTTGATCCGCCCCTCGACCCACTCACGTTCGATACGGAGCCAGTCAGGATCGGCGAACTTCTCGAGAAGGGCGTCGACAGTGTCTGCCGGCGCGACTGTGCCATCAAAGTCGATGATGAATAACATCGGTGTCAGTGCGGAAAGGAAAAGCGCCGGGTGGAAAAAGCGGAGAGTGGGTGCACGGCGGCAGAGTGCTCCGCCGGGATTAAACAGGGGGTGAATCGGCGCGGAACGCGGCGTCGGAACGGTTACGGAATCCGGCGATCCACCGGGAGGACGGCCGCAAACGTCGTCCCCTGGGCATCGGAGTGTTCGAGGCGCAATTCGCCGCCGTGGACTTCCGCGATCCATCGCGCGATTGGAAGGCCGAGGCCGGCGCCGCCCGCGTCCTGCGGGCGGGCGCGGTCTCCGCGGAAGAAACGTTCGAAGATCCGGCTCTGATCGGCGGCTGCGATGCCCGGCCCGGTGTCAGCCACACGGATCGTGCACGACCCGTCTCCGGAGTGAACGCTGACGTGGACCTCTCCTCCGCGTTGCGTGAACTTCACCGCGTTCTCGACGAGGTTAAGGACCAGGCGATGAATGAGCTCTTCATCGGCGACGATGACGATGTCCTCCGGCGCCGAGCAACTCAGCGCGACGCCGCGCGCCTGCGCGACGCTGCGCATGCCTCGCATGCAATCTCCGACCACGTCGCCGACATAAAAGCGCGACATCGAGATCGGGTAGCGGCCGGCATCGCCGCGCGCGAGGAGAAAGAGGTTCTGCACGATGCGCGTCAGCTTGCGGGCGGCGCGCTGCATCACCTCGATGCTGTCGCGGTAGTCGGACGCGTCGCGATCGCGCGCCAGAGCGACGTCCGCTTCGCCCTGGATGATCGCGATCGGCGTCCGCAGCTCGTGCGACGCGTCGGCCATGAAGCGCCGCTGCGATTCGAAGGCGAGTTGCAGGCGTTCCAGCAGGCCGTTGAGCGTGGCCGCGAGGAAGCCCAGCTCATCGCGCTCGTTGCCGATCTCGATCCGTTCGTCGAGTGTCTCCGCTCCGATCTGGCGAGCCTTCAGGCTCATCGTCGTCACCGGCGCAAAACTCTTTCTGGCCAGGAGGTATCCGCCCCCCGCGGCGACGACGAGCGCCAGCGGGATGCCGAAGGAAACGGCTTGGGCGGCGCTTTCGAGCCGGTCTGATTGTTCGCTGAGGTCGCGCGCCACCACCACCGTGTAGCGCGTTCCGACCACGTTGATCGGAGTGGCGATGATGCGAATCCCGTCGCCCTCTTCTCCACCCGGAATCGTGGCGAAGCCGGTGCCGCCGCCGCGGATGAACGACTGGATTCGCGCCTGCTCTTTCGGTCCGATCTTGTTCGACCCTGCCACGACCTCGCCTTTTGGAGACAACACCAGAATCTGGCGGTCGCTGTAGCGGAAATCGAGCAGCACATCGCGTCCGCGCGAACGGTCGGCGGGATCGAAGGCCGCCGCGAATTCATGAGCGGTGTCGGCCAGCGAAGCATCGTTCTCCGCGCGAATCGCGCGTGCCAGCAGCACGTAACTGACCGCGCTGAAGATGATCAGCACCAGCGCCAGAATGGCGGTGTACCAGAGCGTCAATCGCGCGCGGACGGAGTGAAACATTCGCGCTAGTGTCGCTCATCCGCCGGGAAGTGGTTCATCGATGCGTCATCTGCGCGCTTCTATGTTGCGCGCCATGAAAACCCTACTCGCATTGCTTCTGTTCGCCGCCGGAACAGCGTTCGCATCGCAGCCGCTGGAAACCGAGACCGCGCGGCCGCTGCCGCAAGGTGTGTTCAAGATCGAACTGACGGGCGAGTTTCAGACCGCTCACGAAGGCACCGAACGCGCCTTTCCGCTCGTCTTCGAATACGGTCTCACACCGCGTACGGAGATCGCCGTGGAACCGGTGCTCGGTACGTCGGTCAATCCGAAAACAGGCCTGGCCGCCAGCGGCTTCGGCGACATCGAAGTGACGTTGACGCATCTGCTTTTTCCGGAGGAAGGCGGAATGCCGGCGTTCGCGGTGGCCGGCGAAGTGAAGTTACCAACCGCCGGCAATCGCCAGATCGGAACCGGAAAGACTGACGGCACTCTCTGGGCCATCGCGAGCAAACGCCTTGGACGGCTCGACCTTCATGGGAACCTCGGCTACACCGTCATCGGCAAGCCGGCCGGGACGCATCTGAAGAACATCATCGACTACGCGATCGCCGAGGAGTTCCATCTCTCGCCGCAGTACGACATCGTCGGTGAGTTGATTGGCAACACGTCGTCGACCGGCGAAAACGTCGAGGGCGCGCCGTCCGGAACGCCGGTTCCGGCCGAAGCGGCCAGCGGTGAAACGTCGGCGATGATCGGCGTCCGCTATCACGTCAACGCGAAGCTGTTCGTGTCGATTGGCGTGAGCTACGACAACAATCACGCGTTGCTGATCCGCCCGGGGGTTACGTGGCGATTCGGCGGCCGCTGAACGACTGCGGTACATTTGCGGCCATGAGGCCAATTGGCGCGGCGATGACGCTGATCGCCATTGTGACGTTCGCAGCCGCGGCGCGGGCGGACGACGCGCCGCCGCCCGCGGTCCACTATCCCGCCTTCCGCCTCGGCGCGTTTGCCGACGTCGTCCTCAGCCATCCCACCGAGGGCGGAGCGGTCGAATACGAAGGCGGCGAGATCGACCTCTACGCGTCGGCGCAGATCACGAACGACTGGTCGGCGTTTGCGGAAACGCTGATTCAGCACGGCGGGAAAGCCGAGAACTCCGACCTCGAAACGGAGGCGCGCTTCGACTTGAATCTCGAGCGCTTCTACGCCGCCTACAACCCGTCCGATCGGCTGCGGCTGGAGATCGGACAGATCCACACCGGCATCGTCCAATGGAATGAGCGCGAACATCGCAGCCGCTTTCTCCAGACGCCGATCGATGTGCCGTCGATCGCGAATCGCGAATCGCAGGGCGGTGCGTGGCCCCTGCATTTTGACGGTGTTTGGGCATCGGGGCGCGTGCCTGGCGCGCTCGGCGCCGCATACGGCGTCGGAGTTGGGGCGGCGCGCGGCAGTGAGCGTGATGACATTCAGCCGCTCTTTCGCCACGGCATCTCGCCCGCAGGACTCTTTCTCGTCAGCATGGCGCCGGATGCAGTCACCGGTTTCGAAGCGGGAGCGGCGGGATACGTCGGCCGGATTCGGGCTCCGGGCCAGACCATGCAGGAGCTCGATGCCACGGTCTACTCCTCGTTCGTTCGTGGAGGCATCGAATTGCGCGGCGAGTTCGCGCGGATGGCCCATACGCCATTGGGAGCCGACCAGGAGTATGTGACCCGAGGCTGGTATGTGCTGGCCTCGTGGCGGCCGCGCGGCCGATTGAAGGTGCTTCGTCCCTACTTCCTGCTGGATCATCTTCATGTAGCGCCGGGAGAGCAGTACCTGAGCGACGTGCACAATCAGAACGCCTGGTCGGCTGGTGTGCGCTGGGATTTCAACCGCAGGCTGGCGCTGAAAGGAGATTTTCGGACGCAACAACTTGCGGCTCCGCATCGAGAGAGTCTTATCCGAGCCGAGGTTTCGTTTTCATTCTGATGGCCATGCGAGCGCGCCGGCTGATGGTCGCCATCGTGTTCCTCCTTGCCGCGTCCTCGCATGGAGAGGAACCCGTTACGGCAAGCGTCTCGGTTCTCGTGAGCGCGAAGAATCCGATGCGCGATATTTCCGCCGGCGACCTTCGCCGTATTTTTCTCGGCGACATCAGCCGGTGGCACAACGGTCATCGCATCGTGCTCTTCGTGCGGCCGATGGACACGGCCGAGGGACGGCTCTTTCTCGATCGTCTCGTGCGCATGTCCGACATCGACTATTCGCAATGGTGGCTCGGTGCGGTCTTTCGCGGGCGCGTTGCTAACGCGCCGCGCGTGATCGGCAACGTCGATGAAATGATCAGGGCAGTCGCCGCCACGCCGGACGGAATCGGGTTTGTCGCCGCGCCGCCGCTGGACACTGGAGTGATCGTTCTAACGATCGAGGGGAAGGCACCGGCGAATCCCCAATACGCCCTCCGCGCGCGATGATGCCGATGGTTTATGGGCCATTCATCGTTCTTGGCTCAGCATTCAACCTCGAAGACGGATACATCACGGAAATCAATGTCGACGCCATCGACGGTAAGATCGTCGCCGCCGTCGCACACAAGAGCGCCAGGAAGGCAGCAAAGGACGAGAAGAAACGCTGAGACACCACTCATCGGGTCCGCCGCGCAGCCCGCGCCGGCGGACCGGCCTTACCTCGGAATTGAAATCACACACGGAGCATGAGACGCGATCCATCCAATCCTGACGCGCGCGCGTTGCGCGGCGCCTTGTTCATCGCCGTTTTGTTTGCGGCTGGCAGTGCATCCGCTCAGACGACGCCCCCGCCGCAATCAGCGTCGTCGTCCCCGACGCTGCCCGGCGTTGCGAGCACACCGCCGGCGTCGACCGCGATTTCGCAACCGATGACGATGCAGAGCGCGACGCAGGCCGCGCTGCAACAGGCCACCGCGTATCAGCAGGCAGTGATCGACGAACAGACCGCGGCGCTCGATCTCACCCAGGCGCGTGCGGCCCTGCTGCCGCGCGTGCGAAGCTCGTCGACGGCCACGTTCAACAAGCCGTTGCATCCCGGTTCGACCGAAACTTCGTTCATCGCCGCGAATGCCACGCGCGAATACCAGGAACTCCTCGGCGTCGAAGGTTCGCTCGACTTCGGCACGCACGCCGCCATCGCCCGCAGCCGCGCGTTGCTCGCGGCCGCGCATGCGGGCACCGAGGTCGCGCGGCGCGCGCTCGTGCGCGGCGTGCGCGAGGCCTACTTCGGCCTCGGACTTGCCACAGCGAAACGCCGCAGTGCGGAGGAGACGCTCGCCGCCGCCGCGGAGTTCGAGCGCGTGACGGCGTTGCAGCACACCGGCGGCGAGTTGGCCGAGGTCGATGTGATTCGCGCACGACTGCAGACCGCGCAGCGGCGCGATGATCTCGAACAAGCGCGCTTGCAGGAAGCAGAGGCGCTCGCCGCGATGCGCGTGCTCACCGGCATCCGCGCGCCGCAGCCGCTGACGGTTTCGGATCTGAATCCGCAGCCGGCGATCGGTGATATCGAACGATTTACGAACTCCGGAACGCGGCCCGAAATCACGCAGGCCGAGCAGCAGCTGCGCGCGGCGCGATCGGACATCGGCGTCGCACGCGCGGGCAGGTTGCCGTCGTTGAGCTACGCCGTCGACGAAGGTTTCGATTCGCCATCGCTGCGCCCTGAGGACATCCGCCAGCACCGCGGCTATCTCGCTACCGCCAATCTCGTCATTCCGATTTTTGATTGGGGCATCGGCCGCGCGAAACAGCGTCAGGCCGAGTTGAAAGCGCAGGCGGCGGAGAACCTCCTCAACATCACGCGGCGCGATCTCGATCAGCAGTTTGCCGCCGCGCATGAAGAAGCGCTGACCGCGATTCGACGCGTCGACAACGCGCGAACCGCCGTCGCCGATGCGGGCCGCAATGTCGATATCTCCATCGCCCGCTACCGCGCCGGCGAAGCGCCCATCCTCGAAGTCACCGATGCGCTCACCACGCTCGCGCAGCAGCGCACGAATTACCAGCAGGCGTTGTTCGATTTCGAGATCGCCCGCGCCCATCTGCGGGAGGCCGCCGGAGAATGACCGAAGTCGAAATCGTCGAAGATCCGCCGATCTGGAAACGCCGCCGCGTGCAGATCATCGCAGCTGCCGTCGTCGTCCTCATCATCGCCGGCTGGTGCTGGCATCGCCGCGGTGCCGCTGCGGATGAGGAAAGTGCGCAGCCGGTCGTCAGCGTGAAGTTGGCCAAAGCGGAGGTCGGCCCGATCGCGCAGCCGCTCGATCTCGTCGGCACGATCAGCGCGAGGCAGGAGGCGACCATCAGTCCCAAGTTCAGCGCGCAGATCGCGCAGATGGGATTGCTCAAGAACCGCGTCGTGCACCGCGGCGACGTCCTGGCCGTGCTCGAGTCGCGCGACCTCACTGCGCAGCAAGCCGAGGCCGCGGCGGCATTGCGCGAGGCGGAGATCGGTGTCACCAACACCGGCAACGGCGCCATTCCGCTGACCAACGCGCAGGATGTCAAAGCTGTTCGCGACGCGAAAGGGACGCTCGACAACGCGCAGAAAACCTACGAGCGCCGCAAGACGCTTTTCGAACAGGGCGGCATCTCGAAGAAGGATCTCGAAGCGTCGCAGCTCGACGTGACGAAAGCCGAGGACGACTTGCGGCTCGCGGAGAAGTCGGCGGCGCTGCATCAGGGCACAACGAATCCGTCTGACCTCGCCGCCGCGCGAAGCAAGGCGCAGCAGGCTGCCGGCCATCTCGCCGCGCTGCAGGCGCAGGCGGGCTACGCCACGATTCGCGCGCCATTCGACGGCGTCGTCGGTGAGCAGTTCCTCTTCCAGGGCGACTTCGCCACCGCCGGCACGAAGATGCTGACCATCGCGGACACCTCCACCGTCATCGTCAAGGCGCCGCTGTCGGTCGATGCGTCGATGCATGTTCATGCCGGCGACGTCGCCACGATCCAGCCCGACTCGCTGCCCGGCGTCACGCTGCAGGGAACCGTGAGTCTCGTCGGAAGCGCTGCCGATCCGCAGAGCCGCGCCGTCGAGCTGTGGATCACGTTGCCGAATGGGGACGGACGCCTGCGCCCCAACAGCGCCGCGCGCGTCACCGTCAACAGTGGCGGCGTTGCGAACGCGATCGTCGTTCCTACCGCCGCGGTCACGCTCGATGCAACGAACGCAAACGCCGGCACGGTGATGGTCGTCGATGACAAGTCCGTCGCCCACGAAGTCAAAGTCACCACCGGCGCGCACAGCCGCGAGCGGACCCAGATCACCTCGGGTCTGCACGGCGGCGAAACGATCGTCATCGAAGGCAACTACGGCCTGCCGGGCGGCACGAAAGTGCAGAACGCCGACGCCGCGCCCAAGCCCGCGCCCGCGGCGGAAAAGGACTGATGAACCTCGGCCGTCTCGTTTCGACGCAGAAGCGCGCGGTGCTACTGGTCATCGCGCTGCTCTCGATCGGCGGCCTTATGGCGCTCATGCGCATTCCGCGCGCGCTGTTTCCGCAGACCGATTTCCCGCGCATCATCATCGTTGCGGAGAACGGCGTCGCGCCGGCGCAGCAGACCCTCGTCTCCGTCACCAGGCCGATCGAAGAGGCGATGAGCGGCATCCCGGGGATCGCGCGGATCAAATCGACGACCGCGCGCGGCTCGACCGAGATCGACCTCTTTTTCGATTGGAAGACCGACATCGTCCAGACGCTGCAAATCGTGCAGGCGCGGGTGTCGCAGCTCGCCTCGGAACTGCCGCCGGGCGCCACGTTCACGCGCAGCGAACGCCTCACGTTCGCCGTCTTCCCGATCCTCGGCTACAGCATCACCTCGCCCAAACGCGATCCCGGCACGCTGCGCAATCTCGCCGAGGTCACGCTCCGTCCGCCGCTGGCGCGGATCGACGGCGTGGCCAGCGTGCAGGTTCTCGGCGGCCAGTTGCGCGAGTACCACGTGCTCGTCGACCGCGCCCGGCTGGAAGCGCGAGGAGTCTCGCTGCAGCAAGTCTCGGATGCGATGAAGAACTCGAACGTCATCACGTCGCCGGGACTGATCAATGAAAATCATCAGCTCGAGCTCGCGCTGGTCAGCGGTCAGGCCACGTCGATCGACGACCTCGCCGCGATCGTCGTCACCACCGTCAACAACGTGCCGGTGCGCATCGGCGACGTCGCCAGCGTCACGCCCGGACTCGAGCCGCGCTTCACGATCGTGACCGCGGACGGCCGTCCGGCTGTGCTGCTCAACGTGCTGCGGCAGCCGACCGCGAACATCCTCGCCGCCGCCGACGACGTCAAAGCGGAAGTGGAGCGGCTGAAAAAACAACTCCCGCGCGACGTCGAAATGAAGCCGTACTACGACCAGTCGCTGCTCGTCAGCAGCTCGGTAAGCTCCGTGCGCGACGCCATCCTGATCGGCCTCATCCTCTCGGTGGCCATCCTCTACGGCTTCCTGCGCAACTGGGGGACGACGCTCGTGGCCACGCTGGTCATTCCGATCACGGTGCTGGTCACGTTCGTGGCCATGTGGGTTGTCGGACTGAGCTTCGACCTCATGACCCTCGGCGGCGTGGCGGCGGCCATCGGCCTCGTGATCGACGACGCCATCGTCGTCGTCGAGAACATCTACACGCACATGGCCCGCGGCGAGTCACGCGCGGACGCCGTCCACAACGCCATCAGCGAAATTGCCGGGCCAATCATCGGCTCGACGATCACGCCGGTGGTCGTCTTCCTGCCGCTGGCGCTGCTCACGGGCATCACCGGCGTCTTCTTCCGATCGCTCGCTCTGACGATGAGCGTGGCGCTGCTGACGTCACTCTTTCTCGCGCTGACGTTCACGCCTGTGCTGGCCGAGAGTTTCATTCGCGTCCCGGCCAGCGCCGAAGGAGCGGACGACGACGAAGAGGAAAAACACGGCCGGCTGCTCACGCGCCTGATCAACAGCTACGAATGGCTGCTCGCGCATGCGCTGGCGCGCCGCGGCATGGTGCTCATCGTGATCGGCGTCCTCGCGGTCCTCACGTTCTTCATCTACAAAGGCCTCGGATCGGAGTTCCTCCCCGAGTTCGAGGAGCATGGCTTCATCCTCGATTACGTCGCGCCGCCCGGCGCCTCGCTCGATGAGACCGACCGCATGCTGCGCCACGTCGAGGCGATGTTGAAAGAGACACCGGAAGTCGATGGCTATTCGCGCCGGACCGGAGCGCAGCTGGGACTAGCGGGCGTCACGGAGCCGAACACCGGCGACTTCGCCGTGAAGTTGAAAGACTCCGCTTCGACGGATGCGGTCACGAGCGAGTTGCGCCGCAAGATCGAGTCGAGCGAACCGGCCTTACGCGTCGAGTTCCTCGGCATCCTCTCCGACCTCATCGGCGATCTGGTCAGCTCGCCGCAGCCGATCGAGATCCGCGTCTTCAGCGAAGATGCCGCCGCCCTGCATCGCACCGCCGATGCGATCGCCGCATCGATCCGCAAAGTCAGCGGCGTCGTCGACGTGTTCAACGGCATCGTGGTCAGCGGTCCGGCAGTCGTCTTCCAGATCGATCCGCAGCGCGCGGCGTTGTACGGCGTCACTGCGGCCGATGTCAACGAAGCGATGACGACAGCGCTCGGCGGCGAAGTCGTCTCGAACGTGATCGAGCACGGACGCACCGTCGGCGTTCGCGTTCTTCTCGGCGGGCCGCGGCCGCAACTCGAGGACCTGCGCGCGTTACCGATCAAGGCGCCAACGTCGAACAGCTACGTCCGCATCGATCAGATCGCGACGATCAACTATGACGCGGGCCAGACGGAGATCAACCGCGAAGGGCTGCGGCAAGCCGTCTCCGTCACCGGGCGCCTCGAAGGCCGCGACCTCGGCTCGGCTATCACCGAGATCAAGTCGCGCCTTGCCAGCGACCTCCATCTCCCCGCTGGTACGACCATCGAGTACGGCGGCCTCTATCAGGAGCAGCAGAGTTCTTTCCGCGAGCTTCTCGTCGCCCTTGGCCTGGCCATCGCGCTCGTGTTCCTTGTGCTGGTCATCGAGTTCCGCTCGTTCGCGCATCCCGCGGCCATCGTCGCCGGCGCGGTCCTCGCGCTCTCCGGCAGCCTGGCCGCGCTGCTCATCACGGGCACGACGCTGAACGTCGTCTCGATGATGGGCCTGATCATGATCGTCGGCATCGTCTCCAAGAACGGCATCCTGATGCTCGACACCGTCGAAGACCACCTCCGCGCCGGCGAGGACCTCACCACCGCCCTCCTCCGCTCCGGCCGCCGCCGCTTCCGCCCCGTGCTGATGACGTCCCTCGCCGCGATGCTCGGCATGCTGCCACTCGCGCTAGCCCTCGGCTCCGGCTCCGAGTTGCTCCAGCCCCTAGCCATCTGCGTTATCGGAGGGCTGCTCTTCGCGCTGATGTTGTCGCTTGTCGTGACCCCAACGATCTACGCGATGATTCGGGGCGAAAGCGCTGGCGCTACGGTGCATCCTCCGGCCGCCCGAACAAATACCCCTGTCCGAACTTGATGCCGAGGTCGCGTGCGGCGATCTCGGAGGATGCATCCTCGATCCCTTCGATGATCACGTCGCAGTCGAACTCGACGCCTAGCGCGACGATGTTGCGGATGATCTTCAGTTTGGTCGGATCGGATTCGAATTGCGTTCCGAAGAGCTGGCTGATCTTCAGATACGCCGGACGGATTTTCTCGATCAACGGCAAATGCGAGTAGGCGACGCCGACGTCGTCGAAGGCGAAGCGGACGCCGAGGTTGCGAAGTTGTTCGATGGCCTCGAAGAGGGAAGGCGTCTGGCGAAGCTCCTGCTGCTCGGTGATTTCGAGCACGACCCGCGCGAGGTGGACTCCGTTTTGCCGCGCGGACGCCGCCAGCGTCGCGGCGATGCCGATGTCGTCGAGCGCGGCGGGATGGATGTTGAGGAACAGGCGAATCGATTCGGGAAACGTCACCGCCGCGCGCATGGTCGTCTCGATACAGGCCGCTTCGAGCCGGGCGACATCCTTGCGCCGCGTCGCGTACTCGAACAGCAAATCCGGACGAACGAATGGTGCGCCGGCCCGGTATCGTGCCAGCGACTCGACCGCATGAATCGATCGATCGGCAAGCAACACGATCGGCTGAAAGCGCGGACGCAGATCGTCGCTGACGATGACCTCATCCAGCGTCGGCACCATCACCAGCGATGGCACCTCGTCGCCGGACGCGTCGCTCAGCAGCGGCTCCAGGACTTCGGTGCCGAACGGTTTCGACAACACCGCATCCGCGCCGCGGCGCTCGGCCTCGGCCACCAACTCTTCGGAGCTGTGCCCGGTCATCAGGATCACGCGCGCCGAGGGAGCGACGCTCATGATCTCGGTGATGAAGTCCAGCCCTTCGAAACGGAACGGGCCGGAGAGCTTGACGTCCGTGACGATATCCGTGACCGGCTCAGAGCCGAGGATGATCTGCGCCGATTCGAGATCGCGGCAAACGATGATGCGCCGTCCGTTGCGCTCGAGCGCAACCGCGAGCCCGAGTCCGACGGTGGGGTCGTCATCGACGACGAGGAGTGTCTGCATTTGGGCTGTCATCCTGAGCCGCCGGAGCTTGCGTCGGCGAAGCCGAGGCAGCGAAGGACGGTCGAAGGACCTCCCGCTGCTAACCGTTTTTTCAAATCGCGCGACTTTGAATGTTACGCGCCGCCCGCCCGGGGCTACCGGCTGGGGGTCCTTCGACCGTCCTCCGCTGCTCCGGCTTCGCCTCCGAGCTTCGGCGGCTCAGGAAGACAGCCGCCGAAGCTCGTGCGTTTTTACTTCGCGTTCTTTTTCTTCGCAGCAGGATGTGCGGCCGTGGCCGCGGCGATCTCCGCCTTCTTCGCGCGATCCTTCTCGCGCTGCGCGGCACGGCGGCGCGACTCGATCGAGGCGCGCGCTTTTTCTCCATTGATCTTTGACATGAAAGCCTCCGCGCGCACCTTACCAGCTATTTCTTCGCTTGCAGAGCATCGAGATCGGCCAGGACCTCGTCGCTGTGCGTGGCCGGCTTCGCTTTCAGGTAGACCTTGCGGATCACGCCGTTCGGATCGATGAGGAACGTGTTGCGCGACGCGTAGGTCGTGCCGTCATGCACCATCACCGAGCCGTAGTTCGTGGCCACGTTGTGCTCGGCCGTGTCGGCGAGGACTTTGAAACTGAGTCCCTCTTTCGTGCAGAAGCCCTTGTGCGATTCGACGTTGTCTTCGCTGACGCCGACGATGACCGCGTTTTTGGCCTCGTACTTGGCAAGGTCGCGCTGGAAGTTGTGCGCTTCGAGCGTGCACCCCGAGGTGAAGTCCTTCGGGTAGAAGTAGAGGACGACCCACTTGCCCTTGAACTGATCGAGCGAAACGGACGGCGAATCCTGGCTCGGCAGGTTGAACTTCGGCGCCGCAGTTCCCTCGGCCGGCGGAGCGGGCGCGGGGACGTCGGCAGCAAACGCTGCGGTGGCGAGCAGCAATGCGGCTGCGAGATTGGCAATGGTTTTCATGGTTAATCGCTCCTCGGCGCCTTTTAGCACATCGGCTGCGCGCCCGACGAAAACGCTACAGTAACGTCATGAAGACTCCCGACTATGGCGTCGATGCGCCCGGCGTGATCCGCAATCTGCTGCTCGTGACCGTGGCCGGATTCCTCATTTGGATCACGGCGCGAATGGGCTGGTGGTCCGGCAACATCGGAGGCGGCGGCGTGATCCTTCCGCTCTCGCACATCGCGCCATGGCCCGCGGCCAGCTGCTTTCTGATGGCGCTCTGGATGCTGTACGACAGCAAGATCGGCAAGATGCGCACGCGCGAGCAGTTGCTCGACAACCATCGCTGGACCGGGAGCGAACGCGTACTCGACGTCGGCTGCGGACGCGGACTGATGCTGGTCGGCGCAGCGAAACGCCTGACAACGGGCAGCGCCTCCGGCATCGATCTCTGGCAGGCCGAGGATCTGTCTGGCAATCGTCCCGAGGCGACGATGCAGAATGCGGAAGCGGAGGGAGTCGCGTACCGCGTCGACGTGCAGACCGCGGACATGCGCAAGATCCCGTTCCCCGACGCGACGTTCGACGTGATCGTTTCCTGTTCGGCCATCCACAATGTCTACGACGCGGCCGGACGGCGCCAGGCCATCGGCGAAATCGCGCGCGTCCTCAAACCGGGCGGCGAGGCAATCATCGACGACATCCGCCACGGCCGCGAATACGTCGAAAGTTTCGCCGCAACCGGCTGCACCTCGCGCTCCGTCGGATCAGCGATCGCGTCGATCTTCCTCGCGATCGTGACGTTCGGCTCACTCCGCCCCGTTACGCTCCTCGCGCGCAAAACCTCCTGACGCCCTTCTCCGCTTCTGAGCGGCGGACCGAAACGCGGATTGCACGCGCTTCGTCAAAGCCGTGATGCGCGTAAAGACGCTTCGCCGCCTGATCGCACTTCTGTTCTATCCCGTCTTTCTCGCCACGGTGGGCGGGACGTCGATGAGAATTGTCGGCATTCGGGATGCCGTCGGGATTGCGTCGGCGGCTTTGGCGTGGTTTGTTTTCGGACGGTTGCTTTTAAACGTCATTCTCGTACTTCTTTTCCGCGGTATCGCGTCCTCGCATCGTGTGCCAATGCTGCTCGGCTGCGTCGTCGTGGACGTCGTTGGTTGCCTCGCGGCGATGTATCTCGACACACGCCTCATCCTCAGCGCGCTTCTCGCCGTCGTGATTACGGAAGTTACGATTTGGTCCACGGTGCTTCTTGAGGAGCCTTCCGCCCCAGTGGCTCGATGATGCAAGGGGCTCTCGCCTCCTACTTCCGCCGCCCCACCGCCGCCTTTACGATCGTGTCGATCATCTGCGTGTAGGACCGGCCCGACTCCTTAGCCGCCATCGCGAATTCGGCGATGGGGTCGAGCCAGGGGTTGGGGTTGGCTTCGATGAGGTAGATGCGGCCGTTGGCGCCGAGGCGGAGGTCGATGCGGGCGTAGTCGCGGAGGTGGAGGGCGCGGAAGGCGGTGATCGCTACGCGCTGGATCTCGGTGACGACATCCTCGTCGAGGTCGCGCGCGGGGGCTGACCTCGTCTTCTTGTAGGCCTCGGTGCTCTCGTCGAACTTCACCTCGTAGCTGGCGATCTTCGGGGTTCCTTTCGGCAGCTTCGATAGGTCCAGCTCGATCAGCGGCAAGGCCTCGGGGGGCTCGTTGCCGAGGACTGCGGCGTAGATCTCGCGGCCTTCGATGTACTCCTCGATCAGCGCGGGGGCGTCGAACTCGTCGTGGATGTACGAGATCCGCTCGAATAGATCTTTGATCGACGACACCACCGCCGAGGCGTCGATCCCTTTCGATGCATCCTCGGTGGCCGGCTTGACGATGACCGGGAAACGGATGTCCTGCGCATGGCCGACGAGACCCTTGTTGACCACCATCGAGTAGGGAGTGAAGAGGCCGTGGTCGCGGATGATGGTCTTGGCGATGCCCTTGTCCATGGCCAGGTACGACCCCTGCGGCCCGGCTCCGGTGTAGCGCTTGCCGATCAGGTCGAGGTAGGCGGCGAAGTGCATCTCCATCGTGTCGTCGCCGTTGTACGACTCGATGAGGTTGAAACAGAGATCGGCGTCCGCGCGCGCCAAGCGGGCCAGCGTCTGCGGACGGCCGTCGATCGGGAAGGGATTGGCGTCGTGTCCCAGCTCGCGCAGGGAGTCGGTGATCGCCTCGACGTCCGTCTTCTTTTTCTTCCGGCGTTTCCGTTTCGGCTTTGCGGCCTCGAGGTCCGCGCCGGGCTGTTCTTCGTAGTCTTCGAACTGCCCGAAGAGCACTGCGATTTTCATGGAACCTTCCTGTGGCGCAGCGGACGCTTTCCGGTGAGAAAGGTCATCGACAGCGCGGTGATGTAGACAGTGAGCTCGATCATTTCGGAGCGGCTGCGGTCGCGTTGCGCAAGCAGGCCGAGCTCGCGGACGCGCTCCTCGGCGGCCACGACCAGCGCGCGCACCAGCGTGCGGCGGACGCCGGTCCATTCGTTGACCTTGTCGATGATGTCGCGGCGATGCTCGGCCAGCAGCTCCGCGGCAGGGCGGTACTCCAGCCCTTCGCGGCGGCGGGAGGGATCGACGAAGATGTCGCTCAAGTCGGTGTCGAGCGCGAGGCCGGCGATCATCTCCGACTCGTCGGCGTGAACGTCGCGGTAGAACTGCTCGACGGTCTGCTCCATCTCATCGACGGTGACGTCGGTCTCGCCGCTGGGATGTGGGGGCGGCACGTCGCCGACCTCGTGCGCGATCCGGTCGATGTAGAGCAGCTTGCGCATCGCTCCCCAGTTTGCGTAGCGGCTGTGCCAGTGCGAGTCGGGATCGAGCCAGACTGCGAACGTCTCGGCGAAATCCTCATCAGGATGCTTCTGCGCATACCAGCCGGGGATGTGGCGCACGTAGTCGCGCGAAAAGGGAACGAAGGGATAGTCGTCGCGGTAGGGACGGCGGAACGATCCGAAGAGCGCATGCCACTCGTCGGTGCGATAGAGGTCGTACGCATAGTTGAAGGCGTGGCCTGCCTCGTGGCGGAGATACATCATGATCTCGCGCTCGTTCTCGATGTCGTTGATGGCATCCTCGATGCGGCGCACCCGCGGGTCGCCGAGATAGAAGGGGATGCCGATGACCGGTTCCTCGGAAGGGCAGCCCCATTCGTCGGAGAGGTAGCAGCGCGGGCGGTAGTGATGAAGGCCAGCCGCCTCGAGCTCCTCGTACAACCGGCGGACGTACTCCGCGACCGGCGATTCCTCCAGCCGCAGTCCGAGCTCACGAATGGGAACCGGCAGCACGAGCCGCGCGTCAGGCGGAGCCTTTTCGAAAGCGACCACGAGCATGGGGAGAGCAACAACTAAGCCGGTCACGCGGAGCTAGCGGAGAGGCGGAGCACGCGGAGAAAAGAATTTGTTCTCCGCCTCTCCGCGAGCCCCGCGTGAACCGTTCCCTGTCGCGTTATCATCGACGCCCGATGACCGACACCCTTCACGACCTCATTTACGACTGGAACCTCGGCTCCGAACGGGCTGGCAGGCCGGCGTCGAAGAAGATTCAGTTTGATGATGAGACGTTGCGCGATGGGTTGCAGTCGCCTTCGGTGACCGATCCTCCGATCGAGGAGAAGATTCGGATCCTGCATTTTCAGGATGAGATCGGAGTCGATACCTCGGACATTGGGCTTCCGGGAGCGGGGCCGCAGGTGCAGAAGTCGGTGGAGCGGCTGGCGCGGGAGATCGTCGATGCGAAGCTGAAGGTCGCGGCGAATTGCGCGGCGCGGACTCATGAGAACGACATCCGGCCGATCGTCGAGATCTCGCAGCGCGTCGGGATTCCGATCGAGGCGTGTACATTCATCGGATCGTCGCCGATCCGGCAGTTTGCGGAGGAGTGGGATCTCGACTGGGTCATCGAGCAGTCGGCCAAGGCGGTGCGGTTTGCGGTGACCGAGGGGCTGCCGGTCATGTATGTCACCGAGGACACCACGCGCGCCAAGCCGGAGGATGTGGAGAAGCTCTACACGGCGGCGATCGAGGCGGGGGCGAAGCGGGTCTGCGTCTGTGACACGGTCGGGCACGCCACGCCGTGGGGCGTGCGCAATCTGATTCGGTTCGTGCGCGAGGTCGTCGATCGCGTCAATCCCGAGGTGAGGATCGACTGGCATGGGCACAGCGATCGCGGGCTCGGCGTCATCAACTCGATCGCTGCGATCGAAGCGGGCGCGGATCGCATTCACGGTTCGGCGGCGGGGATCGGCGAGCGCGTCGGCAACACGCCCATCGATCTGCTGATGGTGAATCTGAAGCTGATGGAGTGGATCGACAACGACCTCACGAAACTGCCCGAGTACGTGCGCTTTGTCTCCGAGGCGGTTCACATTCCGCTGCCGGATCAGTATCCCGTTTTCGGGCGTGATGCCTTCCGCACCGGAACCGGGGTTCACGCCGCGGCCATCATCAAAGCGAAGAAAAAGGGAAGCGAGTGGCTGGCCGACCGCGTTTACTCGGGAGTCCCGGCAGGTATGTTCGGTCTCGAGCAGATCATCGAAGTGGGTCCGATGTGTGGACTCTCGAACGTGATCTACTGGCTCGACGCGAAGGGCTATCCCCAAGACGAAGGGCTGGCGAAGGAGATTTTCCAGCTCGCGAAGTCGACGAATCGTGTTTTGACAGATGATGAGTTGCATGGCGCCGCGAAGCGGTGGAGTGAAACCGCAGCGCAGTAGGTCTCCGGCGATAGACAGGGCGCCCGCCGGATCAACATCTTTCTGAACGATTATGGTAGCCTCCCGTAGTCGTCCGACACGGTAAAGGAGGCTTTATGAAATCTCCGTTAGGTTCAGTGTTCCGTATCACTATTCTTGCGATCGTCCTGCTCGCCGTGCCAGGTTTGAAGCACTCTGCTCACGCGTGCGGCGAAAGATCAACTGAAATCGACTACTACAACCGATTCATTGCGTGCACGTCCGAGGGAGGGTGCGCGCCTCGGGTTCTAGTCGGGCAGCAGATTTGGGACTGCGATGGGTCTTACTCGTCCTGGGGTACGACTAGCAGCGCCTCGGAAACGTTCAGGTCTGCTTGCGCGACTTGCGAGCCAGAATAGCGATTTTCAGATTCTGCTCGCTTGATGAGCGAGAGCTGGCGGCGTGGCTCTTGGGCCGTCTCACGACACCGTTGAACGCGGTTTGCTTCCCCATGGCGTGTCGCCCCCCGGTGCACACCGTTTTCGGCGCAATGCCTTACGGACCGGAGGGTTTCCCACGAGGCCATCGTGAAAGCGAGAAGACGGGAAGCGATTTGCTGGCTGATCGCGTTTGCGTTCCTCAGTTGCTGCTTTCGAGTAACCGCATCAATCAATCCTTACTTTCCAGCGCGCTTAGGATTTTGCTTCAAGGCAAGTCATCCATCAAGCTAGAGTTTCGTCTGGCCCGAGTGGCGAAATGGCAGACGCAGCAGACTCAAAATCTGCCGAGGTTAACCCTCATGTCGGTTCGAGTCCGACCTCGGGCACCACTTTTTATTGTGAACAAGCCGTTACGCCCTGATCGAAAGCAATCAACCCATCGCGCGTGACGTTCCGCCGCTCAATCGACATAACGGAGACCGACCTCACAATGCTCACGCGCCATCGACTTGCATTTGCTTTCCTGCTGTTGCTGTTGCCGATCGTTGCTCAGGCGCTACCGCCGGACCGGTTGGCGCCGATGCGTCACTACATCCTCGAGAGCGACACGCCGCTCGACGCCGCTGCCAGCGCGGAGCTGGCCGCCGAGGGGATCGATGTGCAGGAGCCGATGGCGGGTCATCGCTACCTGGTCCGGATTCGCGACGGCGCCGCGGTTCCGACCGATGCGCGCATCCGTTCGCTGCGCGCGTACGACGCATCGCACAAGATCGCTCGCGACGCGTATGCCGAGGTAACGAAGGGGAAAGCGTTCGCGCGGCTGCGGATCCTTTTTCAGAAAGATGTGACGTTCGAAGAGGCGCAGTCGGCAATCGAAGCAGTCGGCGGATCGATCGACACGCCGTTTGCGGTCGCCAGCGCGGGCCGGCAACGTTTGACGGTGCGAGTTCCGTCATCAGCCACGCTGACGCTGGCGCAGGACGAACGCGTATTCGGCGTGTACGGACCGCCTCTGCACATCAAGAGTCTCAATGCGGTGGCCGCGCAGATCTCCAACGTCACGCCGCTTTTCAGCGCCCCGTACAACCTGAACGGCAACGGTGTCGTCCTATCGATCTTCGAGCCGGACGGCACGCCCGACGTCGCGCATTCTGAGTTTGGCGGCCGCGTGGTCAGCCACTTCGACTCGAAGCGTCCGGTCAACAGCCACGCTACGCACGTCTCCGGCACGATGGTCGCCGCCGGTCTGAACGCGGCGGCAAAAGGGATGTCGCCCGCGGCCACACTGCAGGCATTCGACGCGAACGTTGGCGATCGCTTCGATCTGCTGATGTCTGCGAAGGCGGCGCTCGGGTCGTTCGGCAGCGCTGCCGACAACAATTCGTGGGACTACGGGCTGAGCTGGCAAGGCACTGTCTGGTACGGCGCCGGTGAATACCTGGGCGGCTACAGCGGTCTGGAATCGGAGCCCTACGATCAGGTGATGCACGCCGCCGGTGAGCCGTTGATCGTCCATGCGGCCGGCAATGATGCGCTGGAAGGCAATCCCTCTCTCCAGCAGCCGTGGTCACCGCATAAACACTACAACTACGACACGAACCAGGTCGACTCGCACACATTCTGCTATTCGCAGAATGGAACCGGCGCCGATTGCCCGGCGACTGCGCCGTTCAACTGTTCCGCCGGCCAGACCTCGGCGGGTGAAAAATATTGCGAGAATGACAAGCACCCGACGCATACGGCATCGACCAGCGTCGGCCTCATGGCCAGCACGAAGAATTCGGTGACGGTGGGCGCCATCCAGCCGGTCGGCTTCGCGATCGCCTCGTTCAGCTCGCGCGGACCGACGCTCGATGGCCGCGTCAAGCCAGAGCTCGTGGCCAAGGGCACCGACCAGTTCTCGACCTTTCCGAGCAACGGCTACGCCTCGATTCAGGGAACGTCGATGTCGGCGCCGGTTGTCACCGGCATCGCGGGTTTGTTGACGCAGCAGTTCCGTAAGACGTTCGGCAAGACGCCGGACGCGCCGATGCTCAAGACGCTGCTGATCGCCGGCGCCGACGACCTCGGCAACGCCGGTCCCGATTACACGTTCGGCTTCGGCCTGGCCGATGCGAAGGCGTCGGCCGATCTGATCCGCGATGACAACGGTACCGGCTCGCGCATCAGGACGGGAACGGTTGCGAACGGGCAGGAGATCGATCTGCCAGTCACGCTCGCGGCATCCCAGAAACTGCGTGTCGTCCTCGGATGGTTCGATCCGGAAGTTCTGCTGCAGCCAAATCCGCTGCCTGACGACGATGATGCGTTGCTCACGGGCAAGACTCTCGTGAACGACCTCGATCTGCGGGTGGTCGATCCGTCCGGCGCGACCGTGCGTCCGTACGTACTCGACAAGAACAATCCCAACACGCCGGCGACGAGGGGCGTCAACAATACCGACACGACCGAGGAAGTGGAGATCGCGAACGCGGCCCCGGGGACGTATCACTTTATCGTGAAGGGCGCGATCGGCGACACGCGCTCGACGTCGCAGAACTTCGTGCTGATCTCGAATGGCGGCGCTTTCGTCGCACCCTGCACAGACAACTACGAGCCGAACGACACGCAGGCGACGGCATTCGGCAACGTCATGAGCGCGCAGACGATTGCGGCAAAGATCTGCAGCGCGAGCGACGTGGACTTCTACACGTTCACGACCAATACGTCGCCGGTCGCGGTGTCGGTGACGGCGACGGATACGCCGCTGAAGGTGACGATGTCGAGCAGTCTCACAACCACGGTCGTTCAGAACATTGCGGCGAACAGCTCGGCGACCTTGAGCGCGAACTTTTTCCCCACGCTCCTGCCGCCGGGCAACATCGCGATCTTTGTGAAGGTCGAGGCGAACGGCACCGTCGGCGCGACCGGCGCGTACACGCTGACGCCGAGCTACACGTTCTCATCGACACCGAGGAAACGGTCAGCAAAGCACTGATTCGTAGCGCAGCGAACGTAGCGCCGACGGCCAGCGCTACGTTCGCTGCCCCGCATACAATCCCCGCCGCATGAATTACAAAACTCTCCTCGTCGAGGAAGCGGATGGTGTCCTCACCGTCACGCTGAACCGGCCCGACGTTCATAACGCCTTCAACGATGAGCTGATCGCTGAGGCGATCGATCTCTTCGGCGGCCTCGGCGCGAGCACGGCGCGCGTGGTCGTGCTGCGCGGCACCGGCGCGAATTTCTGCGCGGGCGCAGACCTCAACTGGATGTCGCGCATGGTCAGCTACACGCGCGATGAGAACGTCCGCGACTCGTCGCAACTGGCGCGCATGTACGCGCTGATCAATGAATGTCCGCTGCCGGTCATCGGACGGATTCAAGGCGCGGCGATCGGCGGCGGCGTTGGGCTGGTCGCGGTCTGCGACATCGCCATCGCGTCGCGTGACGCGAAGTTCGGATTGTCCGAGGTCAAACTCGGAATCCTGCCGGCGGTGATCTCGCCGTACGTCATCGCCAAGATCGGGGAGACGCACGCGCGTGCGCTGTTCCTGACCGGCGAACGCTTCGACGCCGAACGCGCGTTGCGAATGGGACTGGTGCATCGCGTCGTCGACGATATCGATGCTGCTCTGGCGGAAACGATCGCGGCACTGAAATCGTCGGGACCGGAAGCCGTTCGCGAGTGCAAGAAACTGATCGCGCACGTTGCGTCGCACGAGCTGATCGACGCGATTCCGTACACGATCGAGGCGATCGCCGCGCGGCGAGTTTCGTCCGAGGGGCAGGGCGGGATGGCGGCGTTCCTGAAAAAGGAGAAGGCGCCGTGGGCGAAGTAAGCATGCGTTCGCCTTCTCTCTTTCGCCCGCTGAAGCGGGCTCACAAGATGGATGCCTTCGCAAACCCCCGGCTGAAGCCGGGGGCTACGGATCTTGCGCCGGCTTTGCCGGCAGGCGTTCGGCGTGAGAACCGTAACTTAAGCGCGCAATGGAGCGCTGGCGTCCTCGCCGGCTGGCCCGGCTGCGTCCTCGCTGCCGAACCGGCAAACTCTCAAATTTTTCTGGTAACCCGGCGCTTGCGCAAGCCTCCCATTCGGCGGCGGGGACGCCGCCGGGCCAGCCGGCGAGACGCCAGCGCTCCGGCCGCGAACGCCGTGCAAAGCGGGCGAAAGAGGTTGCGCGCATGATCCGGCGCGTCCTCGTTCCCAATCGTGGCGAGATCGCGGTGCGCATTGCGCGCGCGTGCCGCGAGGCGGGCGTCGAGTCGCTGCTTGGTTACTCCGAGGCGGATGACATCCGCTACGTTCGGCGCTATTTCGATGATGCCGTTCCCCTCGGCAGCGGCGATGCGCGTGAAACGTATCTCGACGTCGCGCGCGTGATCGATGCGGCGCGGAAGGGCACGGCCGATGCGATCCATCCCGGCTACGGTTTTCTTTCCGAGCGGGCCGAACTGGCGGCGGCGTGCGACGAGGCGGGCATCATCTTCATCGGACCGAAAGCGTCGTCGATCGCGGCGATGGGATCGAAGGCGGAGTCGCGGCATCTGATGCAGCGCCTCGGCGTGCCGGTCGTCCCGGGTTATGACGGTGAAGATCAGAACGTCAACACGTTGACTACCGAGGCGGCACGGATCGGCTTTCCGGTATTGGTCAAGGCCAGCGCGGGCGGCGGCGGGAAGGGGATGAGGATCGTTCGTTCCGCCGACGAACTGCGGCCGGCGATCGAATCGGCGCAACGCGAGGCGAAGAAGTCGTTCGGCGATGACCGGCTGCTGCTGGAGCGCTACATCGAAGAACCGCGGCACGTCGAGTTTCAGATCTTCGGCGATGGCAACGGCAATGTCGTGCATCTCTTCGAGCGCGACTGCTCGATCCAGCGGCGGCATCAGAAAGTGATCGAGGAGACGCCGGCGCCGCGATACAGCGACGAGTTGCGGCAGCGCATGGCGGCGGCGGCAGTCGCGGCTGCGCGCGGCGTCGACTACCGCAGTGCCGGCACGGTGGAGTTCATCGTGACGCCGGAGAACGAATTTTACTTTCTCGAGATGAATACGCGCCTGCAGGTCGAGCATCCGATCACCGAGGAGGTCGCCGGTGTCGATCTCGTTCGCGCGCAACTCGCGCTGGCGGGCGGCGGGACCTTACCTTGGAAGCAAGAAGACCTTCATCAGCGCGGCCACGCCATCGAAGTGCGCATCTACGCGGAGGATCCGGACGATCGCTTTCTGCCGCAGAGCGGAAAGATCGCGTTCTACCGCGAGCCGTCCGGACCGGGAGTGCGCGTCGATGCGGGCGTGTCGCAGGGGACGGAAATCGGCGTCAATTTCGATCCGATGCTGGCGAAGTTGATCTGCTACGCGGAGTCGCGCGACGCAGCGATCGACCGCCTCGATCGCGCTCTCCGCGATTACATCGTCCTCGGCACAAAGACGAACATCTCCTGGCTGCGCCGGCTCGTGACGCATCCCGCCTTCCGCGACGGCCGCGTGTCGACGCGGTTCATCGCGGATCACGAGGAGTCGCTGCAGCGTTCGACGCCGGAGATCGTTCCCGCTATTGCGGCGGTGCTTTCGTCGATTCCTAAACAGAGGTCGCAACGTTCCGCAGGGGTGGCGAGTGTTTGGGATTCAGTCGGAAGTTGGGGACGCGCGTAGAAAGCGAATGTTGAATGTTCAATGTTGAATGTTGAATGTTGAATGAAGGGACGAGGAACGGAGCCCATTCAACATTGAACATTCAACATTCAACATTTCGCCTTTGAATCTACGTCTTCCCCAAACTCTCCGGTGCGCGAACGCGGCCGGCGATGCCGCAGAGGATGAGGAGCGTTACGACGTACGGCACGGCGAGGAGCAGGTGGAACGGGACGCCGCGGCCGCTGGCCTGAAGCGCGTACTGCGCGGCGGCGGCGATGCCGAAGACGGCGGTGCCGAGGAGGGCGCCTTTGAATTTCCAGCGTCCGAAGATGACGATGGAGAGGGCGATGAAGCCGCGGCCGGCCACCATGTTTTCAGCAAATCCGCTCGACAGCGCGAGCGCGAGGTAGGCACCGGCCAGTCCGGCGAGGACGCTTTCGATTGCGAGCGCCGTCCAGCGATGCAGCGCGACTGACGCGCCGTTTGCGGTGACTGCCGCGGGCAGTTCGCCGCAGGCGCGGAGGCGGAGGCCGAAGCGCGTTCGCCAGAGCAGGAATGCGAGCGCGATCGGAATGACGATCCAGGCCAGCGGCACGATGACGTCGATGCCGAGTCGCGGGATCGGCTGGTTGAAGATGTCGTTCTGCTGAAGTTCGCGGTAGACGAAGCCGGTCAGGCCTTGCGCGAGGAGAACGATCGCTGTTCCGGTCACGATCTGGTCGGCGGCGAAGCGGAGCGCGAACAGTCCGAAGAGCGCGCCGACGAGCGTGGCGCCCGCGATGCCACCGAGGAAGCCGAGCATCACGCTGTGCGTCAGTTGCGCGGTGATGACGGCGGTCATCGCGGCGGTAAGCATCATCCCTTCGATGCCGAGGTTGATCATGCCGGCGCGTTCGACGACAAGCTCGCCGAGGACGGCGAGCAGCAACGGCGTCGAGGCGACGATCGCGAGCGGGATGGCGGCGAGGAGTTGGTTTGTCATCACCTTTCCTCCGCCCGCCCGTGGCGGCGAGACGCCGCCACGCCAGCCGGCGAGACGCCAGCGCTCCGGGCGCTTCTCGTGAAGACGATCATTACCAGGATCACGATCGCTTGTCCGAAGGTCGCGACGGTTGATGAGATCCCGGCAGTCCGCTGCAGTTCGCCGGCGCCGGTGGTGAGCGCGCCGAAGAAGAACGCCGACGCCAGCGTGCCGAGCGGATGGAGTTGCGCGAGGAGGGCCACGGCGATTCCGGCGTAGCCGTAGCCGGCGGCGAAGCGTTCGAAGAGCCGGTGAGTGACGCCGAGAAGCTCGATGCCGCCGGCCAGGCCGGCCATCGCGCCAGAGATGGCCATCGCGCGGACGAGTTGAGCATCGACATTGACGCCGGCCCACTTCGCGGCGCTGCGATTAAATCCGCTGGCGCGGAGTCGAAGTCCTTCTGATGTTCGATAGAGCAGAAACCAGGCGGCGATCGCGGCGATTACGGCGAGGATGATTCCTGCGTGCAAATCGCCGAGCATCGGCAGCATCGACGTCATTGGCACCGCATCGCTCTGCGGATACTTTCCGCTCGCTTCCTGCAGCGGGCCGTTGACCGCGTATCCGAGGAGATGAATGGCAATGAAGTTGAGCAGGATCGTCGTCAGCACCTCGGGTGCGTTGCGCCAGAGACGCATGGCCGAGGCGATCGAAGCCCAGATGGCGCCAGCGATGAGCGATGCCGCCAGCGCCGCGATCATGCCGTAGCGCGCGGCCAGGAATGCGCCGAGGGCGCCCGCGAGGAACTGTCCTTCGCCGCCGATGTTCCAGACGCCGGCGCGGAAGGCGATGGCGACGGAGAGGCCGGTCAGCAGTAGCGGGATCGACTTCAGCAGCGTCCCTTGCAGCGCGAAGGTCGATCCGACGGAGCCGCTGATGAGGATGGAGAGCAGCTCGCGGGGCGAGTGTCCGAAAGCGATTCCGCTCGCGCTGAGCAGGGCGATCGAGAGCGCTGCTGCGAGAACGGCAATCGGGAGTCGGGAGTCGGGGATCGGGAGTCGGAGCCGCCGCTGGCGTTGCTCGATATTCATGCTCCGACCCCCGACTCCCGACTCCCGACCCCCGCCATCAATCGGGGCGCTTGCGACGCCGCTTCTTCCGGCGTGAGCCGCGCGCTCAACACTCCGCGATAAATCACGTGAATGGTGTCGCCGAGGGCGAAGGCTTCGTCGAGATCGGAAGTGATGAGGAGGATGGCGGCGCCACGGGCGGCGGCGGAGCGCAGTTCGTCGTGAACGAAACGGGTCGCTTCGATGTCGAGGCCGCGTGTCGGTTCGGCGGCGACGATGATCTCCGGTTTCCGCTCCAGCTCACGCGCGAGGATCACCTTCTGTTGATTGCCGCCGGAAAGCGATCCGGCCCGTTGCAGCGGCGACTGCGCGCGGATGTCGAAGCGTTCGATCAACTCCGCCGCGCGGCGCGTGGCTGCGCGCGGACTCCATCGCGGCTCGGCGAGGGCGATGTTCTCGGCGATCGTCATCTCGGCGATCAGTCCGTCGCGCGCGCGATCCTCGGGGATATGCGCGACGCGGCCGCGAAGTGTGTCGCGCAGTTTTGCGGCCAGCTCCGATTGACCGTTGCCGGCCACGCCGATGATGGCCACGATCTCGCCGGGATGAACCTTTAGCGCGTCGAGTTCCAATATCGGTTCGCCACGAATCGAGCGAGCGGTGGTTGCGACCTCGCGCGATCGCTTTTCGACCATCGCCTCGGCTAACTCCTCCGCGCTCATCGCGCCGCCGTCGACGACGATCCGTCCGCGGCGCATGACCACGATCCGCGATGCGACTTCCAACACCTCGGGGATTTTGTGGCTGATGAAGACGACGGTGGTGCCATCTGCCGCGAGCCGCCGCATGACGTCAAACAGCTCGCGCGCCTCGGCGGGCGCGAGGACGGAAGTGGGCTCGTCGAGGATTAGAAATCGTGGATGGCCGGCGATGGCCTTGATCAACTCCAACTTCGATTTTTCGCCGACGGAGAGATCGGCCACACGGCGGCCGACACCGCGAAGGTCGATGCCGGAGTCGCGGATGATCTCCATCGCATCACGTCCCCACATCGCCAGCGCAAGGTTTTCGGCGATGGTGAATTCGTTCACGAGGAGGAAGTGCTGGTGGACGATCCCGGCCTTCGTGTAGTCGACGGTGCCGGTGTCTTGGGTTAGCTCACCGGCAGCGATCGACATCAACGTCGTTTTCCCCGCGCCGTTTTCTCCGACGAGGCCGACGATCTCGCCCGGTTTGAAGTCGAGGGAGACATCGTCGACGGCCTTGTTCGCGCCGAAGGATTTCGTGACGTGCGATAGGCGCATGGGGACGGTTCACGCGGAGTACGCGGAGAGGCGGAGAAAGGCAGAGAGAGTCGCTTTTCTCCGGCCCTCCGCGTTCCCCGCGTGAATCCGTTCTCTTAGAATTTTCCTCGCGGAACCTCAAACTTGCCGCTGCGAATATCCGCCTCAATCCTCGAAACCTCAGCCACCGTCTGCGGTGACAGTGTCGTTTTCAGTTTGTCGTTCCAGATCAGCGAGACGATGTCGTCGTGCATGCCGAGCCAATAGACCTGCGGTTTGAACTGGTGGTCGTGGACGAGTCTGGCCATGTGGAGGATGGCGGCGGGGACGTCGAGGACGGCGGAGGCGACGATGACGTCCGGGGCCATGTCGTTCTGGTTTTTGTTCGAGCCGAAGCAGCGGACTTTGCGTTCCTGGCAGGCCTGGAAAACGCCGCGGCCGGCTTCGTTGGCTTGATGAAAGATGAAGTCGCAGCCGGCGTTGATGAGCGAGAGCGTGGCCAGTTTCGCGGCGCCGACGTCGTCGAAGTTGCCGGTGTAGATCTCCTTCACTTCGAACTTCGGATTGACGGACTGCGCGCCGGCTTTGAAGGCCAGGAACGTCGACGCGATCGACGGCAGGTTGATGCCGCCGACCAGTCCCGCCTTTCCGGTTTTCGATTCGCGCGCGGCGATCACGCCGAGGAGGTAGGTGGCCTGTTCGAGTTGGAAGACCATCGGTGAGACGTTTGGTGCGACCGAGCTGCCGGACGTCGTGATGAAGACCGTCTTCGGATACTCCTTGCCCGCTTTCAGCGCCGCGTCCTGAAATTCGAAGCCGTGGCCGAAGGCGAGGTCGAATCCTTTCGCGCCGTAGGAGCGGAAGCCTTCCTCGAACTCGGCCGGCGTCTTCGTCTCCTGATGCGAGATCTCGGCGCCGAGTTGTTTGTGAATCTGCTGCAAGCCTTCGTAAGCGATTGCGTTCCAACCGCCATCGTTGATGGAGCCGGTGGTTAGGAGGCCGACCTTCATCGGCGCGGCGGTAGTCGTAGTAGTCGTCGTGGCCGTCGTCGAGACAGGCTCGTGTTTCGGACAGGCGAGCAGGAAGAGGGGAAGAACGGCGAGCGCGGCAATTCGTTTCATGCGCGCGATTGTATTGCGCCGCGCCGCGCGGCAAGCCGCGCCGATTTGTGGTATCTCCACACCGCGCAGGGAAGGAGGCGCATGGCATGGATGATATCGATCGCGAAGGCAATGGTGGCGATGACGACGAACAGTTCGAGCAGATGATCGTGGAGAACAGCATCCTGCTTCACAGCATCGCGGCGCTGCTGGTCCGCAAGGGCGTGATCAAACAGGAAGAGATCGACGCCGAGATGGACAAGCTCTACGACGAGATGGAGAAATTCGACGGCGAATGAGCGCGCCCGCGGAGTGGAATAGGTTCGGTCCTGTGATGTTTGGACCCGCGTTCAAGAAACCGGAGAAACTGATGAAAACTCGCAACTTTCTGATCGCCGCAATCCTCACCGCAGCCGCCGCCACGAGCGCGTTTGCGGCACTCTCGCCGGCCAAAGCCGACTGGGGAAAAGGGCCGGCGCAATACATCATGACGGCCGAGGAGAAGGCGGCCTGGAAGAACCTCCAGACCGACGCCGCGGCCGATGAGTTCATCGCCCTCTTCTGGGCGCGCCGCGATCCGACGCCGGCCACCCCGCGCAACGAATTCCACGAGGATTTCGACGCGCGCGTCAAGACCGCCGACGCCCAATTCAGTCACGGACGGACAAAGGGCTCGATGACCGATCCCGGACGGATGCTCATCGTCTTTGGTGGCCCGAGTCTTCCCGTCAAACAGATCACCACGCAGGCCGCCTCACAGCCGAACAGCGGCGACGACCACAGCGCGGGCGCTGGCAACTTCGGCGATTCGGGTGGCTCCGCCGATCAGATCTGGATCTACGAAGGGGATCTGGCGCAGAAGCTTTTCGGCGTTCCGCGTCTCGAAGTGAAGTTTCATGATCAGTTTCGGAGCGGAGACTTCAGGCTGGCCACGCCGTCCGTCGATCCGCAGTCGAACGCCGCGCAGAAGATGGTGGCGAGCTTCATCACGCAGCCGGGCCTGACGAAGGTTCCGACGTACGACACGCCGCAGACTGCTGTTGCGGCGAAGCCGGCGGCTCCGGCCGCGCCGGTTGCCGGCATCAAGACGCCCGCTCTCGAAGCCGCGCTTGCGGACGCGAAAGCTGGAAAGGCATCGAACAAAGGCGCCGCGCTCGCGTACGCGGAGTTCGTCTCTCCGGCCGGCGATCCGTTCGTGCCGGTAGCGGTTTACGTCCCGTCGTCTGCGAATATCGCCGCCGACGGAGCTGACACGATCTTCGGCGCGGTCGAAGATGCATCGGGCACGCGTGTGACGGCGTTTGAAGAGCCGGCAAAACTGACCGCGTCGCGTACCGACTACTTCGTCGACAAGTCGTTGACGCTGCAGCCGGGCAAGTACACGGCCATCGTCGGTCTCGCCAAGGGCGGGCAGCCGGTGCTCGTGACTTCCGGCCCGATCGAAGTGACCGGTCCAACGAAGGAATCGGTCGGAACGTCGCGCCTGATCCTCTCCGACAACGTCTACGAGCTCGGCACGGCCGAGCCTCCGAAATCGCCGTTCGCATTCGGGAAGCTGAAGATCGTGCCGAAGGGCAATCTCACCTTCAAGAATAGCGATGAGCTGAACTACTTCGTGGAAATCAATAACCCGGGCATCGACACGGCCACGAATCTGCCGAAGCTGCAGTTCAAGCTCGACCTGACCGGCGGCCCGGATAAGAAGACGATCAGCGCGCCGCTGACGGACGCCGCGCCGCTGCCGCTGACCGGCGTGCCCGGCCCCGGCCACTACGCGATCCTGAGCACGATTCCGCTGGCCGAAGTCAAGCCGGCGCTCAAGGCGGGCGACTACACGCTGAAGATGAAGATCGTCGACGTGGTGTCGAAGCAGTCGTACACCGTGGAGCAGAGTTTCAAGGTTGGCGGATAGTTCGTTCGGGAGTCGGGAGTCGGGGGTCGGGAGTCGTAGATTAGCCTTCCGACACCCGACACCCGACACCCGACACGCGAGAGCTACAATCACTCATGCCCTTTGCCACCATCGAAGAAGCCGCCGAGCTGTATCGCCGCGGCCAGGTCGTGATCATCGTCGATGACGAAGATCGCGAAAACGAGGGCGACCTCTGCATCGCCGCGGACAAAGTGACGCCGGAGTCGGTCAACTTCATGGCGCGCTACGGCCGCGGACTGATCTGTCTTGCGCTGACCGAAGAACGATGCGAGCAGCTCGAATTGCCGCTGATGGTCGAGCACAACACCTCGAACTACGGCACGGCGTTCACGGTCTCGATCGAAGCGCGCGGACGCGTCACCACCGGCATCTCCGCGCATGACCGCGCTGAGACGGTGCGGGTGGCCATCGATCCGCGAACGAAACCGGCCGACCTGCTGCGGCCCGGCCATGTTTTCCCGCTCCGCGCGAAAAAAGGCGGTGTGCTGAAACGCGCCGGGCAGACGGAGGCATCCGTCGATCTGGCCATGATCGCGGGCATGACTCCGGCCGCGGTCATCTGCGAAATCATGAACGAGGACGGGACGATGGCGCGCATGCCCGACCTGCGCGAGTTCGCCGTCCGGCATGGTCTGAAAATCATCTCGGTGGCGGACATCATCAATCACCGGATGCAGACCGAGAAGCACGTGCACTCCATGGCTTCTCCCCGCATGCCGACGCCGTACGGCGACTTCCGCGTTCACTTGTACAAGAGCGACATCACCGGCGAGGAGCACGTGGCGCTGGTGATGGGCGAGGTTTCCGAGGACGAGGAGATTCTTGTCCGCGTCCACTCTTCGTGTTTGACCGGCGACGTCTTCCACTCCGCCCGCTGCGATTGCGGCGATCAGCTCGACCGCGCCTTCGAGCTGGTGGCGAAGGAAGGGAAGGGCGTCATCCTCTATCTATTGCAGGAAGGGCGCGGCATCGGTCTGCTAAACAAGCTGAAGGCGTACGAGCTGCAGGAGCAGGGTCACGACACGATCGAGGCGAACGAGAAGCTCGGTTTCCCTCCGGACATTCGCGACTACGGTACCGGCTCGCAAATCCTTCGCGACCTCGGCGTACGAAAAATCCGCCTGCTGACGAACAATCCCGCCAAGTACGTCGCCATCGAGGGCTTCGGCCTCGAGATCGTCGAACGCGTGCCGCTGGAGATCGCGCCGTCGAACGACACGCGCAAGTACCTAGAGGCGAAGAAGAAGAAGCTCGGCCACATCCTCGAGCTCGTCTAGATGGGCACGCACACCGGACCGATCCTCGAAGGGCGCGGCGACAGCGATTACGAGCGCTACGTCCGCGTGCCGGAGCTGCTGGAGCTGCAGAAGCCGGTCGCGGAGCTTGCGCATCCCGAGGAGCGGCTGTTTCAGACGACGCATCAGGCGGCGGAGTTGTGGCTGCACCACGTCGACTACGAAATCGGACGCGCCATCGAGCTGATCGCCGCCGACGATGTCGCGCTCGCCGCCGAGTTGCTTGACCGCTGCGCGCGCATCATCAATCTGCTCCGCCAGCAGATCGTGATTCTGGAGACGATGGCGCCGGCCGACTACCACGTCATCCGCACGAGCTCGCTCGGCCGAGGCAGCGGACAGGAATCACCGGGCTTCGCGAAACTGCTCGACGTCGGCAAGCGCGTCTGGCCCGTCTTCGAAGCGGTCCTCGGACGCCGCTCGCTGACGGTGATCGAGATCGAGCGGAAGCCGCGCGAGCACGCGGAGATGTTCCGCCTCGTGCAGGCCATGCTCGACTACGACGAAGCATTTCTCAACTGGCGCTACTCGCACATGCGGTTAGCGTTTCGCGTGATCGGATCGAAGGTGATGTCATTGAAGAACGTTCCGGCGGCGCAGTTGGAGCAGGGGACTCGCGAGCCACTTTTCCCGGAGCTGTGGGAGACGATCAGCACCTTGACCGGCGAGTTCAAGCCGAGCTACTGAGAGGCAGGGACGAGGGATGAGGGGCGAGGGAAGGACGTTTGAGCTACTAACTCATCTGTCGCAGTGCCGGACGCTTTTCCTTCGTCCCTCGTCCCTAAGCTCTCGTCCCTGCTTCCCCGGTTTCCTTATCACGTTCCCGTGTGTCGAAGCGTGCTGCGAGGTGTGAAAAATAACAGCGCATGAATCCAACTAAAACTTTTAGTATCAGGTCCTACGAACGCCTTGACGCTGCAAAAGTCGATGGGTATAGTCGCACGCCATTGTCTCGGAGGGGGGCCGGCCACCGCCCGGACAGCCTCACAGCCGCTTCAGAATCCGCGACGCACCACTA
>JAFAOU010000173.1 GCA_019247495.1 Acidobacteriota bacterium | reverse complement strand
CTCCAGCCGTCGCGTGCTGGGCAACCCGCTCTGGAACAGGGTCGGGCCGTGGCCGGCGATCCTGGGATGGACGAGGAACTTGTATTCGTCGATCAGATCCAGCCGGTCCAACTCGGTTGCGAGCTTGCCACTACCGAGGAGCACGCCGGCCGGAGTCGCGTCCTTGAGCTTTTGCACGCCCATGCGCAGGTCGCCGGCGATGTGGTGGCTGTTGGTCCACGGGAAGTCCTTTCGCGTCGACGACACGACGTACTTCGGCTTGGCCTCCAGCTTGACCGCCCACTCGCGCATCGCCGGCGGCGCTTCCTCGTCGCCGCGGGCGACCGCCGGCCAGTAGCTCTCCATCATCTCGTAGGTGACGCGGCCCCACAGCATCGCCCCACCCTCGTCCATGAGGAGGGTGAAGAAGGCGTGTGTCTCGTCGTCGGCGATTCCCTCGCGGTGGTCGACGCAGCCGTCCAGGGTGACGTTGATGCTGAAGGTCAGGAGTCCCATGCCGATAAATGCGTCAGGTTGGTGCGCCCAGCAGGATTCGAACCTGCGACCTACAGCTCCGGAGGCTGTCGCTCTATCCAGCTGAGCTATGGGCGCCTTAGCGAGGAGACCGCGGATTGTATGGGAACGAACGCGGCGCGGCAATCAACCATTTCCGTGTTTATAATCACCGCGCCTTGTACGGTCGCCCGCTAAAAGTCTTCACCGGACGGTCGCATCCCGGCCTCGCCCAGGAGATCTGCGCCCTGCTCGAAATCGAGCCCGGACGCGTCTCGCTCTATTCGTTTTCCGACGGCGAGAACTACGTCCAGATCGATGAGAACGTCCGCGGCGCCGACGTCTTCGTGATCCAGCCCACCGCTCCTCCGGTCAACGACAACCTGATGGAGCTGCTGATCATGCTGGACGCCTTCAAGCGCTCCTCGGCGAACCGCGTCACGGCCGTCATTCCCTACTACGGCTACGCGCGGCAGGACCGCAAAGACAAGCCGCGCGTGCCGATCACCTCGAAGCTCGTGGCCGATCTGATCACCGCCGCCGGCGCCGACCGCGTGCTGACGCTCGACCTGCACGCGTCGCAGATTCAGGGTTTTTTCAACATCCCGGTCGATCACCTTTTTGCCGCTCCCGTGATCGTTCGCCACCTGCGCGACCTCGGGCTGGAAGATCTGACGATCGTTTCGCCCGATGCGGGCGGCGTCGAGCGAGCGCGGGCGTACGCGAAGCGGCTCGGCGCCACGCTGGCCATCATCGATAAGCGCCGTACCGGCGCGAATCAGACCGAGGTCATGAACATCATCGGCGAGGTGGAAGACCGGAACGTGTTCGTGGTCGACGACATCATCGATACCGGCGGAACGCTGATCCACTCCTCGGATGCGCTGCTCGCAAAAGGAGCGCGCTCGATCTCGGCGTCATGCACGCACGCGGTGCTCTCCGGTCCGGCGATTCAGCGCATCAACAACTCGCAGCTGATGCACGTGATCGCGACGAACAGCATGCCGATGGCCGACAAGCAGGCGGAATGTCCGAAACTGACGACGCTGTCCGTCGGCGACCTGCTCGCGCAGGCGATCAAGCGCATCCACGATGAGGATTCGGTGAGCTCGCTGTTCGAGATGTAGAAGTTAGCAGGTCAGGCTCTGCATCTCGTTGGTGGTTTGCTATTCGCCAACCCCCGCCGGCTGTGGCGCTACCGCCTTCTTTCGCGAGATCGCTTTGGCCTGCAGGAAGAGGCCGAGGTAATCGCGCCCGCCCGCCTTCGAATCCGTCCCTGACATGTTGAAACCGCCGAACGGATGCACGCCGACCAGCGCTCCGGTGCACTTCCGGTTCAGGTACAGATTGCCGACGAAAAACTCCTCGCGCGCGCGGTCGAGTTTCGACTCATCGTCCGTGAACACCGCGCCCGTAAGTCCGAACTGCGTGTTGTTCGCAATGCGCAGCGCGTCGTCGAAATCCTTCGCGCGTGTCACCGCCAGCACGGGTCCAAAAATCTCTTCCTGCGAGATCGTCGCGTCCGGCGCGACATCAGCGATCACGGTCGGCTCGACGTAGAAACCTTCCGCATCGCGCACTTCGCCGCCGGCCAGAAGTTTTCCTTCGCCCTTGCCTTTGTCGATGTACTCCTTGATCTTCTTCAGCGCCGACGCGTTCACGACCGGCCCGAATTGCGACGAACCCTCTTCCGGCGGACCGATGCGAATCGCCTTCGTCTTCTCGACCACCATCGGCACGAACTTGTCGTAGATCGCGTCGTCGACGATCAGACGCGAACAGGCCGAGCACTTCTGGCCCTGGAATCCGAATGCCGAGGCCACGACGGCGGCAGCGGCTTCATCGAGATTCTTGTAATCGCGGTCGACGATGATCGCGTCCTTGCCGCCCATCTCCGCCACGACGCGCTTGATCCACAACTGGCCCGGCTGCGTTTTCGCCGCTTCCTCGTTGATGTGCAGCCCGACTTCCTTCGACCCCGTGAACGAGATGAAGCGCAGGCGCGGACTCATCACGAGCGGATCGCCGACCTCCGCGCCGGAACCGCTGAGGAAGTTGACGACGCCCGGCGGCATGCCCGCTTCCTCGAGCAGCGCGAAGAAGCGGTACGCGATCCACGGCGCATCCGACGACGGCTTCATGACGATGCAGTTTCCTGTGACGACGCCGGCCGAGGTCATCCCGGCCATGATTGCCAGCGGGAAGTTCCACGGCGGGATCACGCCGCCGACGCCGAGGGGCACGTAGACCAGCGCGTTGTCCTCGGTGGCGATCTTCGTGATCGGTTGCTCGCCGCCCCACCGATACGCTTCTCTGGCGTAGAACTCCAAAAAGTCGATTGCCTCGGCGGTGTCGGCGTCCGCTTCGGGCCACGTTTTGCCGACCTCGTAGACCATCGTCGCGGAAAATTCGTGCTTCCGCTGCCGCATGAGATCGGCTGTTTTGACGAGAAGTCCGGCGCGAACATCGACCGGCTGCCGCTTCCACGACTCGAACGCTTTCCAGGCTGCATCGAGCGCATGTTCGACGTGTTGCTTGGTCGCTTTGTTGAATCGGCCCAGGAGTTGCGACTTGTGGGACGGATTGATCGATTCGTACGTCGCTAAACCCGTGATGCGCTCGCCGCCGATGACGACCGGATACTCGCGGCCGAACTCCGCGCGCACGGTGGCCAGAGCCGCTTCCATGGCCGCCTTGTTTTCCGGTTTGGTGAAATCGGTGAGCGGCTCGTTGCTGAATTCGCTGAGCATTTTTCCTCCGCGCCGTGCTGTTACTCTCCGCGGCGCCGCCGGTATGTACTCGAAAACGCTTGCCATCGCAATCGCGACCACGCTCCTTCTCGCATCGTGCTCATCCACGCTGCCCTGGGCACACGAGCCAATCGGTGAGGAGGTGAATCTCTCGTTCGTGATTCGCAACAATCTGCTATTCCTCCCCTCGGCCACGATCGATGGGAGGTCAGGCCGCTTCCTCGTCGGCGTCGGGGCAGCGCGGACGGCGCTCGACCAGCATTTCGCCGCCAACCTTCCTCGGAGCGCTCGTTCGGGCGAGCACATGCTGCAGATCAATGAGAAAGAGTCGCTTCGCTTCACCCCGGTCGAGATGGATCTGCACAAGGTCGCCGACGGCATCATCGGCGCCGACGTCTGGGGCAATCGCGCCGTCTCGATCGATTACACCTCGGGGCTGCTGACGTATCAGAAGGAAGGGATCCATCCCGAGTTGATGACGATCTATCGATTCGCAGGTGAGCCGCGTGTGAACGTTCTCGTCGACGGGAAAACGATTCCGGCGATCGTCGACACCTCTTCGCCCGACACGCTGACGCTCCCGCGTGGCGAGGCCGCCGCCGGCCGGACACACGCGCGCATCCAACTTGCCGGAGCCGACCTCGGCAACCTCGATGTGAAGCTGGCCGACGTCGCCGAGGCGCGCGTTGGCAACCGAATCCTGTCGAAATTTCTGGTAACCATCGACTACGGCAAGCGCGAAGTCGGACTTTGGCGCGATCCCCGCACGCCGTAGGGCCGGCACGGCCGGCGGCGCTGGTCGCCCAAGGCTCCTTCAGCATCGTCGTTTTCGATCATCACCGCGCAGACCTTTTTGGGGAGGCTATGATTTGCACCATGCGTAAAACGCTCGCGATCCTTCTCTTCGCCGTCGCCACGACCGCGGGCGCGCAGTCGTTTCAGCTTCACGGATTTGTCTCCGCGCGAGAGATTTACGTGAGCTCACAGCCCTCCTGGCTTCAGGGCGGCGCCGGCCGCTTCGACGTGGGCGCCGACACCGTCGACGATCACAAGTTGGTCAGCATGTACAACGCGCAAGTCGGATTCGACTGGACACCGATGTCGTGGTTTCTCGTGCACGCCGATGGCGTCGCGCGGCGCCAGCAGTCCGGCCACGTCGGCGGAAAACGCATCGGACTCGTTCAGGCGTACGCCGACGTCTTCAACGATCACTTCCGCCTCCGCGCCGGCGAGTTCTGGCTCCCGACCTCGCGCGAGAACACCGATCCGCTCTGGACGTCGAAGTACACGATCACATACTCGGCGCTGAATTCATGGATGGCGCAGGAAGTCCGCCCGATCGGCGCCGACCTGCAATGGTCGCCGTCGTTCTACGTGACCGTCGGCGCGACCGCCTTCCGGGGCAACGACACCATGGGCACGCTCCTGGCCGGCCGCGGCTGGACGTTCGGCAACTACCTCGCGGCATACAACGAAAACCTGCCGACCCCGGAACCGGAGCTCACGCGCCCCTTCGGCGAGGACCTCGACGGCAAAAACGGCTACGCAGAACGCGTTCGCATCTCACTCCCCGAACGCGCGATGCTGCAGGTGACGCACATCGACAACCGCGCCACGATCTCGCCCGTCAAGGTGAAAGACGAAGAGCCGTGGGCGACGCGCTTCAACATCGTCGGCCTCGAGATTGGTTCGACGGCGCCGATCACGGTCGCCGGCGAATGGATGCGCGGATCGACCGAGGTCGGCTTCCCCGGCGGCAGTTTTACGATGGATTTCGATACCGCCTATTTGCTCGGTTCGTACAAGTACGCCCACGAACGCTTCAGCGGCCGCATCGAACGCTTCGCGACGAACAACGCGTCACACCCTGCCACCGATTTAGCGCGCGAACACGGCCACGCCATCACCGTCGCCTGGATGCACGAAACGAATCCGCGCTCCCGAGCCGGCCTCGAATACTGCCGCGTCTCCGGCGACCGCCCCGGCCTCGCGCCGGCGTTCGATCCGCGCACCGGCGGCTCGACGATCACGGCGGAGTACCGCTACAGCTTCTGATCACGCGGAGACGCGGAGCCGCGGAGAGAAGCCCGTCTTTCTCCGCGCCTCCGCGCCTCCGCGTGAAAATCTATCGTGCACGAAACGCGATCTGTGGCCACAACGCGTTTCTCTTCTCCCGCACCGCGTTCGAGCCAGCTTTCATTGAAGCAGCGAGCGAGACAAGGTCGAATCCACGATCATCGCGAATCGACGCCACGAGTCGCAGCCCCTCCTCAATCCTCTCCACCGCGGGACGCCACTGTCCCGTCTGCGCGTGGAAAATCCCGACGCTGAATTGCAGAAAGATGCGGATGAAGTCGGGCTCGTCGCGGACGCCTTCGAAGAACAGCTCCTCGAAGAAATCGCTGGCTTCGAGGTAATCGCCATCGTTGAAGAGGGCGATGCCGCGAAGGAAGCGCGGGTCGTCCTTCAGTTCCACGTCAGCGAGCGGAGTTGATCGAGATTCACATTGCCACCGGAGAGGACGACGGCTACGCGCGAGCCGGGCGGGAGTTTGATCAGTCCGTGCAGGAGGGCGGCGACGGGCGCGGCGGCGGCGCCTTCGACGACGAGTTTGCAGCGTTCCATGATCCAGATCATGGCGTCGAAGATTTCGCGGTCGGGGAGGGCCACGATTTCGTCGACGAAGCGCTGCACGACGGAGAAGTTGATTTCGCCGGCGCGGCGGACGCGCAGCCCGTCGATGATCGTTTTGCAGTCGATCGTTTCGAGGTGTCCGGCTTCGACGCTCGCTTTCATCGCCGGTCCATCGCTCGACTCCACGCCGATGACTTTGATGTTCGGGTTGTGGCTCTTCATCGCCATCGAGACGCCGGAGATCAGTCCTCCGCCGCCGATCGGGACGACGACGGCGTCGAGCTCGGGCCAGTCCTGGATGATTTCGAGTCCGAGGGTTCCCTGGCCGGCGATGAGCTGCTCATCGTCGAAAGGATGAACGTATGTGAGTCCTTGATCGCGCACGAGTTCTTTTGCTTTTTCGTTCGCCTCGTCCCAGATCGTGCCGTACAGCACGACCTCCGCTCCGTAGCCGCGCGTGGCCGCGATCTTGGCGGGCGTGGCGTTTTCGGCCATGCAGACGACGGCGCGGATGCCGTGGATCTTCGCGGCCAGCGCCACGCCTTGCGCGTGATTGCCGGCCGAGGAACAGACCACGCCGCGTGCCTTTTGCTCGTCGGGCATGAGCGCGAATTTGTTCAGCGGACCGCGGATCTTGTACGAGCCGACGCGCTGGAACATCTCCGCTTTCAGCCGGACTTCGAATCCCGTCAGCTCGCTCAACTGGCGCGACGTCAGCAGCGGCGTGTGTTTGATGTGCGGCGCGATGCGCGCGCGCACTTCGCGGAAATCGTCGAGCGTGAGAGTGAACATCTAGTCGCGCCTTCCGCCAACCGGAATCGCGACGTAGGGCACGTTCGCCTCGCGCATCATTTTGTTGAGCGCTTCGAGGTCGGTCTTGGTAATCGTCTGCGCCTCGGTGGTCGCATCCTTCAGCAGACCTTGCAGCACGTTGATTTGATCGATCTGCCACGCGGTCGGCGCGGCAGCGTAGTTTTCGATTCCGCCGAGGAGTTGCGTGATGCGTTGCGTGACGGGAGGCGGCGTATAGACGACCGGCGGACCGGCCCAGCCGAGGCCGGGCGAAGGTTGGCCGCACTGCGTTGGAGTGCCGAGCTTCAGGCATGTAGCGTCGACTTTCTTCAGCAGATCGTCGGCGGCTTTCTGGATGTTCTCCGGCAGTTTCGTTTTCTTGTAATCCTTGAGCGCCGTGTGCAGTCCAGTGATCGAACGGCGAGCTGCCGCGCCCGAGGTAGCCATGCGCGCGAGTTGGTCGAGGGCCTGGCGCCGTGCGGCGCGATCCTCGGCGCTGATCTCGATGCGCGGATCTTCTTCGACTACAACCTTGGTCGATTGCTCGAGTTTTCCCGACGCAACTTTCACCGTGTATTCGCCCGGCTCCACGCGCATCGTTCCCTGGAAGCCGCCGAAACCGCCGCCCTGTTCGCTGGCCTGCTCCGTCGCCGCCTCGGTCACGCCTCCGCCCGCGGTTGCGCCGGCCGTTGCGGCCTCGGGCTCGCGCGGCGCTTCGTTGACGGAACGCGTGCGCAGATCCCACGTCACGCGATTGATGCCGGCGTCGCCGGTGCCGTCGATCTCGCGAATGACTTTGCCCTCTTTGTTGAGGACGCTGATCTTGACCTTCTCCTTGTCCGCCGGCTTCGATTTCAGGAAGTAGGTGATCGACGCGCCGTTCGGCGGGTTCGGTCCGAAGAACGCCTTGTGCCCGGTGACGCCGCTGCGATTGGCGATGCGCCACTCGGTCGCGGGACGCGCGTCGAACACGTGCAGCGACTCGGACGGAATGGCATCTGTCATCTGCTCGATCGGCCCGAGGTCGTCGAGGATCCAGATCGAGCGTCCGTGCGTGGCCAGAACGAGATCGTTGTCACGCGGATGGATGGCGATGTCATCGACAGGCACCGTCGGCAGATTGAGTTTGAGTCGCGACCAGTGTCCACCTTGATCGTACGAAACAAAAAGCCCGCGCTCAGTGCCGAGAAAGAGCAGCTTCGGATTACGGAAATGTTCGCGGAGGACGTGAACTGTACCGGCGTCATCATCGATGCCGGAGCGAATCGGTTTCCACGTCGCGCCGTAATCGCTCGTCACGAAAACGTAGACGCCGAAGTCATTGCTGCGATGGCCGTCGAGTGTCGCGTACGCGGTGCCTTCGTTGAAGCGCGACGCCACGACGCGGCTGACGTAGATGCCCTTCTTCGGCGTCACGTTCTTCCACGTCTTGCCGCCGTCGCGCGTGACCTGCAGATTGCCGTCGTCGGTGCCGGCGTAGAGCAGATCGCGATTCGTCGGCGACTCGCTGATGGTAGTGATGGCGGGCCAGGCCTGCACGCCGTCATGACGCGACATCGTGTTCTTGTCGGGCACGCGGCCCATGATCGGAAGTTTGTCGCGATCTTCGCCCGTCGTCAGATCGCCGCCGAGGCGCGTCCAGGAATCGCCGCGGTCCGTGGATTTGAAGAGATAGTTGCCGCCGTAGTAGAGCGTCTTGTTGTCGTAGGCCGACACGACCAGCGGCGAGTTCCACTGAAAACGCAGCCGCTCGCCCTCGGCCGCCGGCGGCCGGATCGAGCGCGACTCATGCGTCTTCAGATTGCGCCGCAGCAGGTTGCCGTCCTGCGATTCGGCGTAGACGGTGTTGGGATCGGTCGGATCGATCTGCGCGTAGAAACCGTCGCCGCCGCCGACCGTGAACCAGTCGGAGTTTGCGATGCCGCGCGTGTCGAACGTGGCCGACGGTCCGCACCAGACGTTGTTGTCCTGCAACCCGCCGCAGATGTGATACGGCCGCTGCATGTCGAGCCCGATCTCGTAGAACTGTCCGATGGCGATGGTGTTGAGGTAATCCCAACTTTTGCCGCGATCGTGCGTCGCGTAGATGCCGCCGTCGGAGCCGGCGATCATGTGATTCGAATCGCGCGGATCGATCCACATGGCGTGATAGTCGCCATGAATCTTCTGCACGAGGTTGGTCTTGAACGTCTTCCCGGCATCCTCGGAGTAATACATCTGCGCGCCGTGAACCCAGACGCGCTGGTCGTTGTTCGGATCGATGATGACCTGGCTGTAGTAGCTGCCGCGCGGATTCGTTTCGGACTGCTTCGTCCACGTCTCGCCGCCGTCATCGCTCCGGAAGATGCCGCCGTTCGCATGCTCGATGAGCGCGTAGACGACGTTCGCATTGCGCTGGTAGAAGTTGACGCCGATGCGTCCGATCTCTTTCGCGGCCTGCGGATCGGCGTCCGCAACTTTTTTCGCGTCGGGATCCCACGGCAAACCCTTCTCGAGTTTTTTCCACGTCGCGCCGCCGTCGGTGGTTTTGTACAGACCGGAACCGGGTCCGCTGCCGCTGAATCCGAAAACGGTCCGGCGACGCTGATACATCGCCGCGATCAACGTTCCGGGCGAGTCGGGATCCATGGCGATGTCAGTCGCGCCAGTGTCGTCGTTGACGAAGAGGACGTTGCTCCACGTCCTCCCGCCGTCCGTCGATTTGTAGACGCCGCGATCCTTCGACGCGCCCCACAGATTGCCGCCGGCGGCGACGTAGACGACGTTCGGATCGGAGGGGGAGACGACGATCCGCCCGATGGCCATGGAGTTGTTCAGCCCCATCTGTTTCCAGGTGCGGCCGGCGTCCGTCGATTTGTAAACGCCGTTGCCCCACGACCCGCTCTGCCGGTTGTTCGCCTCGCCGCTGCCAACCCAGACGATCGACGGATCGGACGGCGCGACCGTGACGTCGCCGATGGATGACGTCGGCTGATCGTCGAAGATCGGATCCCACGTGATCCCGCCGTTCGTGGTCTTGAACACGCCGCCCGCAGCCGTACCGACATAGATGATGTCGGGATTGGACTCGACGACCGCAAAGTCGTCGATGCGCCCTCCCATGGCCGCCGGTCCGATCTCGCGGAACTTGAGACCCTTGAACACCTCGTTGTAATCCGGTGGTGCGACGACAGGCTTCGGCTTGTCAGCAGCGAACGCGGCAGCGGTGACGAAGAGCGCGACAAGTGCAGTTTTCATTTGGCGGCGAACAGTACTCGCGAGGGCGGCGCGGTCGCAAGGAGAGCGGTTCACGCGGAGACGCGGAGGCGCGGAGAGAACCACTGCTTTTCTCCGCGTCTCCGCGCCTCCGCGTGAACCGTCTCCCTTTTGCTTCACGCGATGACGGTGCGCAAGTGCGCCGTACCGGCATCGAGATCATCGAGAACGCCGTTGATCGATTCGGCTTCTAGCGAAACTCGGCGCGTGATGACGCGTGACATGTCGAGCTGTCCCTTTGCTGCCATCGCGAGCAGTTCCACGAGCTCGTCGCGGGTGTGGTCGGAGACGCCGATGATGTGGCGTTCGTTGGCGAGCACGTCGCGATACGGATCGATGGCCAGCTCGCGCAGGTTGATGGCCACGATCATGATCCGGCCGCCGCGGCGCAGCGAGCGTAGGACGGCAAGCGTCGTCGGCGGATGGCCGGCGAAATCGATGGCGACGTCGATGTCGTGCAGTTCCTCGGCCGCGGCGGGAATCGCGCCGAACGACTGCGCGAGATCGAGTTTGTCGGGGACGCGATCGACCGCGAAGACCTTGCCGGCTCCCATCACCTTGGCCAGTTGCGCGGCCGACGCGCCGAGGCCGCCGAAGCCGATGATGGCTACCGACTCGCCGGCACGAAGCGACGCCAGGCGAAGCGCGTGGTACGCCGTCGCCGTCGAGCACATCATCACCGCCGCTGCCTCGAACGGGACGCCATCCGGGATCGGCACCAAGTTCGCGGCCGGTACGACGATCCGCTCGGCGTAGCCTCCGTCAACTTCTTTGCCGAGCATGCGGCCGTCGTCGTGGAGGTAGTGCAACGCCACGCGTCGATCGGTACCCGCGATCACGCCGGCGATTTCATGTCCGAGGATCAGGGGCAGCGCGACGGTTCCTCCGCCGGCGCGATAGTGCGCATCGCTGTGGCAGATGCCCGCGGCGCGAATCTCGACAAGCGCCTCGCCGGGCCCGGCGGTTGGCTCCTCGATGTCTTCATCGACGAGCGGCGATTTGAGGGCAGTCAGACGGACAGCACGCATAGGCTCAGCAGTTTAGCAGCCCAAACGGCATCCCCATTGCACTACAAATAACGTGGGCAACGGCCCAAAAAGGAGAAGCAAATGGAAAACCGTGAACGCGACAAGATGAGCAAGAACACTGAGTCAACCTCGGCTGGCGACGTCAACCGCAACACTTCTTCGCAGATCGGAAAGAACAAGAGCGACTCGTCCGCGGACTTCGGTCAGAACATCGGCCGCTCCGAGAACCTGAACGAGCCCAACAGCCGCACCGGCAACGTTGGTTCGTCCGGATACGACAGTTCCAGATCGCCGAACCGTCCCTCTGACGACAAGTCGATGGGCAGCGACAGCAACAAGAATGATTCGTCCAGCGGCAGCCGCCACTGACGATTGAAGTCCTTTCCACTGCAAGGCCGCGCAACCGCGCGGCCTTTTTCATTGAACGGCGTCGCGTCGCCGTAGTTTCGCTTTGATCTGATCGCGCGCGATCGATGCCCGGCCGCGCACGCCGTTCCACAGCCATCGTCCCTCGGCGTGCGATGCAATGACCTGTCGCGAGATTGCCATGTCGGTGAATGCAGGAGTGAGCAGCCGTGGATCGTTGAAGTTCTCGACGAACGCATCGGCGATGCGCTGTTGCGCTGAATCGTTGCCCGGTTCGCCGTCGCTGCCGTATTGCGCGATGAGCAACTCCTTCGCAGGCGCCGTGATCGGCTCGAGGAGAAGGTTGCTGAAGCGGCAGGCGTCGCGCGCATGCGTTGCGAAGAAATCGTCGAAGGTTGACGTGATCCAATCAGCGTCGAAGGCGCCATCGCCACGCGCAACGATCTGGCTGACGAGATGGCGCGCCTGCTTGCCGCCGCTGTTCGCGCCTTGCGCCGCGATCGGATCGTAGGAGATCGCGGTGTCGCCGAGCGCTGCGACGACGGCTCCCGTTGCCAGCCGCGCCGCCGGACGACGCACAGCCGGCGTCACCGCACCGATCAGCCATCCGAGCGGATCGGCAAGCTGCACGTCGCGGACGAAAGGCTCATCCCACGGAAAGAGCGCGGCCACAACCTCCTTCATGCGTTGCACAGCGACATTTCCATCGGTAACGCCTGCGAAGCGGTCCATCCGCGAGCCGGGCTTGGCCTCGATGAGGATGTTCCAGCACGGACCGGCGTCCTTGTGGTGATAGGGGACGAAGAAGATCTCGCCGTCGGTGCCGAGGAAGTCGAACTTCACCGGGAGCAGCGGAAGGCCGTCGATGCGCGATGGGCCTCCAACGACTGTGACCATGGCCAGATTGCGCTGCGGTTTGTCGTAGACGCTGCGGCTTTCATCGCGATCGAAGATGCGGCACAAGTCGGCGCGGCCGGTGGCCACGATCGTCAGATCGTGCGTCGCCGCAATGTCGCCAAGGCGGTCGACGGTGACCTGCTCGATGACGACGTTGCCGCCGCGCGTCTCGAATTCGTTGATCCAGCGCGACGACTGCAGGCGGACGTCGACAGCCTGGAACGGTGCGCGGAAGCGGCCCACCAGTCGAATCAGCGGATTGTGCAGCGTCGGACAGAACGTGAGAAAAACGCCTTCGCCTTTCGGCGCGGCGTCGTCCCAGAAATTGAGGCCGAGCTCGCGCTCGTACGACAGCGCAAGATCGAAGCGCGCCGCCGTGCCGGTGGGGCGGCTGGTGGTGAGCCACTCGTTCGCGGTGCGGTCCGAGTAAAGATCGACCCGATAGCCGGCACGCAGCAACCCGTGCGCAGCCGCGAGGCCGCTGATGCCTGATCCGATGATGGCCATGGTTCGCATGTTTGTGATGTACGCACGTTCTTATGGAGATGCCGTGAACGAAAGAGAACGCTTCCGTGACAGCGGCGGATGGCATTGCTATCCTCGACGGCCATGAGTGATGGCGAGATCGCGATCAGTGGCGCCACGGCGGCCGACCTTCCCGTCATCCGCCAGCTCCTCATCGCCAACAACCTTCCGACCAGTGGCATCGATGACCACTGGAAGACGTTCATCGTGGCGCGTGACGGCGACGCGATCGTCGGATGCGGCGGTGCCGAGGCGTACAAATTCGCGGCGTTGATCCGGTCGGTGGCCGTGGCGGCCTCCCATCGCGGCCGCGGCATCGGACGGCGCATCGTCCGGCAACTGCTCGATCGCCTGGCCTCGCGAGGCATCCGCGAGTTCTACCTCCTGACGACGACCGCGCAACCGTACTTCGCCAAACGCGGATTCAAACCGATCGACCGCGACGAAATCCATCCGCAACTTCTCGCATCGACCGAGCTGCAGGGCGCATGTCCCGACACCGCGGTCTGCATGCGGCTGGTGATGCTGGCGTGACCATGCGCGTGTTCGACGTCCACGTCCACATTCAGCCGTGGGAGATGCTCAAGCCCGAAGTGATGTCGATGGTCGACGATCCTTCGCATGC
>JAFAOU010000219.1 GCA_019247495.1 Acidobacteriota bacterium | reverse complement strand
CCCACATGCCGCCGCGAACCTCGCTCACTTCGTCTCCAGCCGGATGCGCGGATCCGCCGCGATGTAGAGGAGGTCGGCGAGCAGGCTGGCCACGAGCGTTGCTACCGCCGTGGCGACGGAGAGGCCAAGGACCGTTGGATAGTCGCGCGTGAGGATGGCTTCGAAGTACAAACGTCCGATGCCGTCCCATTGAAAAATCTGTTCGGTGATGACGCTTCCCGAGATCAGGTATGGGAGCGTGATGCCGAGGAGCGTGATGAGCGGGATCAGCGCGTTGCGAAAACCGTGGCGCCAGAGAACGGCGCCGTTCGTCGCTCCCTTTGCGCGCGCCGTGGTGATGTAGTCCTGGCGAATGACCTCCGTGAGTGCCGACTTGGAAAAACGCGCGAAGAGCGCGAGCTGTGAGTACGCGAGCGTGATCACCGGCAGGATCAGATGTTTTGCGCGGTCGGCGAGTTTCATCATCCCGCCGAGGTCGAGATAATCGTCCGAGGTCATGCCGAAGAGCGGCAGGACGTTGAAACGGACGGCGAAGAACTGCATCAGCAGCAGCGCCACCCAGAAACTCGGCAGCGAGTAGAGAAGAAAAAAGGTGACCGCCGATGCACGCTCGATCGGGCGGCCTGATCGCGCCGCGCTCCAGAGTCCGATCGGAACGCCGATTACAGCAGCGACGAGGAACGCGATCCCGTTCAGGATGAGCGTATTCGGCAGCCGTTGCGCGATCCGGTGCGTGACCGGCTGGTGATCGATGAACGACGTGCCGAAGTCGAGGGTGAGGATGCCGCGCAGCCACCAGCCGTACTGCTGGAGGATGGGCTCGTCGAGATGATGCGCGTGGCGAATCTCATTGAGCACCGCGTGCGAAAGTGAACTTGGGCCATGGCTGCCGGCGTAGAACGTGACCGGATCGCCGGGCACGCTGTGCACGAGCACGAAGATGGCGATGGTGATTCCGAAGAACGTCAGGACGCCATACAGCAGCCGGCGAACGACGTAGGTGAGCATTCGGCGAGTTTAACCCGCAGGGGACGGGTCCACGCGGAGATGGGGAGAAGCGGAGAGAGGCAGAGTCACTTCTTCTGCTGCGCGGCTGGAATCCACCAATCGAGCTCGCCGGGATACCAGAGGTAAAGGCCCCAGCCTTTGCTCTCCTTCACGTTGTGGATCCGTTTCGAAATCGCCCACTTGAGCGAGACCTGGATGGTCCAGGTGTAGGGCTGGTCGTCGGCGAGGAGCGCGTGAAGCTGGCGATAGATGGCCACGCGCTTCGCGTGATTGAGTTCGCGGCGGCCCTGGTCGATGAGCGCATCGGCGGCCGGATTCTTGTAGAAGATGGTGTTCTGACCGTTCGGCGGGACCTGCGATGAGTGAAAGAGCGCCCGCGGGTCGGGATCGGGATCGAGATCCCAGGAGAGAAAGCAGGTTTGAAAGTTGCCGGACATGAAACGCTCGAAGAAGGCACCGCCATCGAGCGTGCTGATCTTCAGGTCGACGCCTACGTTCTTCAACTCCGACTGGAAGAGCTGCGCGAACGCCCCCGAAGGGGCATTGCCGCCGACGACGATCATGTCGAGAGTGAATGGTTTCTTGTTCTTGTCGAGAATGCCGTCGCCGTCGGTATCCGTCCATCCCAGCGAGTTGAGAACCCGTTTCGTTTCAGCCGGGTCGTACTGAATCACCGGCACTTCCGGGTTGAACGCCCACTGATCCGGCGTAAAGGGTCCGTTCATGGCCCGGGCGGTGCCGTGGTAGAGATTCGTGATGATTGACTGCAGATCGACGCACGACGCCAGCGCCCGGCGAACGCGCTTGTCCGCGAGGATCGGATCGTGCTCGTTCCAGCCGATGAAGTTGTAGTTGAGCGTGTAGAACCGCCGGAAGTCGAGGATCTTCTGCATTTCGGGACGGCGGCTTTCAGTCATCCAGGTGTCGGACGTGATGATCGTTTCGTCGATGTCGCCGCGTTTTACGGCCTGCCAGGCGGTGTTGTCGTCGGTGATGACTTTGAAGAGGACGTTCTGGAAGTGCGGTTTCACTCCCCAGAAATCAGCTCGGCGCTCGAGCAGAATCTCTTTGCCGGGTATGCGCCTCACGAGCTTGAACGGGCCCGAGCTGACGGCAGTCGAGGTGAACGCGGTCTTGAAGTCGCCCTGCGAATAGACGTGCTGCGGGATGGGATGGACCAGCGCGAAGAACGTGAGCTGCGGCGCGAGGACGTCCTTGAACGCGATGACGACCGTGTTGTGCGCATCGTCGGCGCGGGTCTTGGCCGGATCCAACAATTCGAACATACCGGCGAACTGCGCCGCCTCGGACTTCGGATCGACGATCTTGGTCATGGTGAAGACGACGTCGCTCGCGCGCACCGGCGTCCCGTCCGAAAAGGTCGCCTTCGGATTGAGATGGAACGTGTACTCCTTACCGTCCGCCGAAATCTCGTACTTGTCCGTCAGCGATCCGGCCGTCGTTGGGAGGAGATTCGCGTCGAGCTGGAGCAGCGGAGTAAAGAGGTAGGAGGTGACGTAATGGTCGTACTTGGTGTCGATGAGGAGAGGATTGAGCGTCTTGACGTCGCCCTCGAGCCTGCGGATGACCGTGCCGCCGTCGACCGGCGTGGTGTCATCGGCTGCGACGGACGCTTGCGGCTGCACCGGCCGCTCCTTCGAGCAGGCGCCAAGAAGCAGCAGGCTGAGAGCGAAGGCGACTCGGATACGGTTCACGCCGCTAGTATAAGTGGCCAGTGGCTAGTGACCAGTGGTCAGAATTTAAATTGATCTGACCACTAGCCACTGACCACTGGCCACGCTGATTTCACGGCAGCGTGATCGACTCCGTGGCCACGTTGTAGAACGCATCCACGGCGCGCACGATCACGAATTTACCCGCCACCGCGCTGCGCTTGATCCGGTATGTCTCGCTCGGGGAGTCGCTAATGCCGTCGACCGGCGTGACGCGGATCCACTTCTGCGCATCGGCAGAGTATTCGACTTTTCCGATCGGCGAGAGCTTGTCGGTGACGTGGATGACGACGTCGTCGCCCTCCGTCCCAAACGCGATTGACGGCGGCGTGTTGTCGACGCGGAAGTCGATCCCTTCCTTCGAATCAGCCAGCGGCGTGTCGGGATTGTCCTGCGCATCCGACACCGTAAGCCGCAGTTCGTACATCCCGTCGGGGAGCTGCGAGGTGTCGAAGTTCATCGACGTCTCTTCCACGTTGTCGCGCAGGCGCAACCAGGTCTCGCTTCCCTTGCGGCGGAACGACAGCGTGTAGCGCAGAGAGTCGCTGTTGTCGTCGTGCGCGCGCCACGTCACGGTGCGGAAGCCTTTGCGGTAAACCTTCTTGCCCGGCTCGTTTTTGTCGCGCGGCGTGTCGAGGCTCGTGAAGATGCCGTATTCGTCAGGATTCGTCGCCTCCACCACCTGCGGCGACTGCGGATAGCTTCCGGTGATGTAGACGACGGCCGGATCCTGAACCGTTACGTTGTCGATGACCGGCGCCACATTGCGATTGATGAAGGCGACGGTGACGGCGTCGACCGACACGTTCGCGGCCGGCTTGGGCGAGGTCATCTTCCATTGGATGTAACGGCCGGGAGGCGCGTTGATCGCGCCGTCGCTCGCGTTCGAGGCGGCGCTCCACGGGCTCCAGGTCGCATCGGGCGTGCGGGTGTTGCCGGAGCGGAAAGCGATGGCGAGATGGCCGTCGCTGACGTTCTCCCCTTCGATCCGGTAGTTGCCGAAACGGGAGAAGCGCTCCACATCCTTCGCGGCGGAGCGGAACTCCGCCTTCGCCGACGGCGCGGCTTCGAGGCGGTAGACGGCGCCGCTGTTCGTGGTCGTGACCAGCGTCTCGTTGCCGCTGCGCGAGATCGAAACGACCTGCTTCTCGGGGACACTGCCGAGGAGCGAGACCTCGCCGTCCTTCATCTCGTAGATGCGGCCTTGCGGTCCGGTGGAGAGAAGGATCGATCCATTCGCTCCGCCGGTGATGCCGTACGCCATCTCGTGCTCGAACTTGCGGACGACTTCGACGAAGCCATCGGGATTGATGCGGTAGATCTCGCCGCTCCCGCCGCCGGTTGTCGCGCCCGCGCCGCTGCTGTCTTCGAACGAGACGCTGACTTCGACACTGCCCGAATCCTCCTTCTTCTGCTCCGTGGAGGCCGCGGCCGTCGTCGACGCCGGGGCGGATTGCGTGGCCGGTTTCGGCGTCGCCTTCACCGGCGCCGTCGACGGCAGGACGTTGCTCGCTGCCGCGGCCCAGCCGACGCCGTTCGCGTCGACGTAGATCGCGGAGATCTCCGACAGCGGCGAGTCGTAGAGCGCGTGCGCAGCGCCGTCGGGCCGGATTTCGTAAATACGTCCCTTCGCGGAGCCGCCGGCAAGGATCGTCCCGTCTTTCTTCACGCCGAGCGATCGCAGATGCGTTTCCGGAGAATCGAAGAGGACTTTGCCCTCCCCTTTCGGCGTCACGCGGAAGAGCTTTCCGTCGACGCCGGTAGCGACGGCGAGGTCGCCGTTCGGCAGAAATTCGAGCGCCCAGATATAGGCCTGCTTCGGATCGTAGTAGACCGCGGCCTTGCCGTCATTCGGATCGATGCGGTAGACCTTGCCGTTCGGCGAGGTGCCGGCGTAGAGCGCGCCGTCGTGGAAGGTGACTGCGTAAATCTCCGGCTCCGCAGCCGTGTAGATCGCCTTCAACTCCGTTCCTCGGAGACGGTAAACCTTCCCCTCGTTGCCGGTGCCGAAGAAGTGATCGCCATTCGGCGCGGCCACCTGCGCCAGGACGAAGGGATCGGTGAAGTTGGCAGCCTTCTTCAGCGACGGGCCCGGACGCAGCTCGCCGCGCGACGTGACCGCGAAGCCATCGATGTCGCCGGCCAGGAAGTCTTCGGTGTTGCGAACCCGCCAGAACTGCGGCGCGACGGCAAATGCATTCGATGCTGCGAACAGCGTAACTACGAGCGCGAGGCTTCGGCGCATGGTGCTGGTGATTCCTTTCGTTGAAGCGGACGTGGCCAGGTCAAATCGCCGGCTTCACATCGAGATCGATCTTCACGACGCCGTCGACGATGTAGCCGAGCGGATGCGCGAGATGTTGCGAGGCATGGTAGCGGACCGGCGCCTGCGGACCGTTGGAGGTGTCGCTGCTGACGATGGCGCGCATCGTCGGCGGCAGGTTGGGCAGATAAACACCGGCGGTAACAGCGCCATCGGTCGGTTCGTAAAGTCCGAGCGTCAACTCGGTGGACGGACGAAGGCGGCGCAGAACGGCGATGACCTGATCGAGACTGCGCGGATCGGGCGGGACGAGCATGAAGTCGACCTGGTTCAACACAGACCCGCTGCCGACCAGCAGGTAGGCAGTGCCGGCGGCCTGGTCGTCGGGAATGGTCACGTCAAACGTATCGATGAACGCATCTCCGCGGAACGGTTTCAGCACAGCGCGGACTTTGACGACGTCGCCCGCGTGAACGCGGCCCTTCGGCGTCTCCAGCGACGCTTCCACGATCTTGGCGATCTTGAGATCGTCGGCATGGCGGAAGTGAATCTTCACCGACTCGATGTCGGCGGAGCGGAACTCGTTCGACATCACGTAGCCGGCCACGACGGCGATGTACGACGGAATGGCCTGCCGCGCCTGCGCGCCAGCCCAACCTTCGTGCAAAACGATCGGCTCGCTGAATCCTTTGAGCTTGATTTCCGATTCGAGCAGAACGGTCCGCTCGCCCGCGGCGCGCTGTGCGCCCGCGACGACCGTGTCAGCGGCCATGGCCAGGATCAGCGGCGTGAGCTGCGAGTGGCGCAGGACATCGACGTGGTACTTCTGCGCCGGGCCGCTTCCTTCCACTTCCAGGTCGACCGGGATCATGTCGGCCTTCTCGCCCATCATACCCATGATGCCGACCGCGCGGTCCTGCCGGAACGCGCCGACGACAGCGCCGGTGTTGGAGAATTTGAACGAGCTGGCCAGACTCGGCAGCACGCCGACGATCTCCGACTTGGCCATCGGAAACGCAACCTCGCCCATGTCCAGGAACGGATGGCCGAACGCGTAGACGCGATCGCCGTCGACGTACGTGACGGTGCCGGTCGCGGCAACATTGAAATCGCCGCGCAGCAGAACGGCGCCGATGGCGTCGCCAGCCGCAAATTGTTTGGATGTGTTCGTAGTCGAGGTCGTCGCCGACGTTGACGACGCGCCGCTCGGAACAGGCATGAAGCCGAGCGGATCGAGGTACTTGCCGAAACGACCGAGCGTGTCCGGAGCGAAGCTCGACATCGAAAGCGGCACAGCAATCGGACGCGCCCCGGCGACGGCGGACGCGGGCGTGGCGCCGGTCATGCTCGACATCATCGACTCGAACGTCTCGCTGGTCTTGTGCTCGACGATCGCCTTGAGAAACTCGCCTCCGGTCATGCGCGGCGTGGCCGCCACGTATGCGCCGGCCGGCTTCCCATCGACCTGCGCGATCTTGAGCATCTCGTCGATCGGCGTGATGCCGGCGACCGCTTCCTTCGCAAACTGCCATGAGTACGCCAGCGCGCCGATGACCTTGCCGTCGATGTAAATCGGCGAGCCGCTCATCCCGGCGATTACGCCGGCACGATCGACGACCGGACCGGACACTTTGGCGAGGATCAGATCCTGTCCCGGCCCGATGTTCTGCAGGACGCCGGTGATCTCGACGTCGAACCGCTCGAGCTTGGTACCGTCGAAAACGGTTTCGCCGTACCCATGCATGCCCTTGCGGACCTGCGAGAACGGCATGGTGTTGGTCGTGGCAGCAGAAGCGGCCGCGGAAACGATGGTGGCGAGGGCGAGGGAGATGGCTAGGACGGTTCGCGGCACGGGGGATCTAACAGTACCGCGGAAGGACGCTATTTCGCCGCGTGCGACCTGTTGCAGAATGACGAACTCGAGCCGCGATCATGAAGGTCACACGCACCGCTTCCGCCGCCTTCACCGTCGAATTCGAAAACGACGACGAGTTGCGGGAGGAGCATCGCGCGAATCTGTCGATGAGCGGCCTTCGTCTCCCCACCACCGAGGCAGTCGCACTCAATGCCACCTTGCTGCTGACGCTGCGCGGCCCCTGGGGCGGCGAATCGTTTGCGCGCGCCACCGTCGTCGCGATCCTTCCCGACGCGATCGCGCTGGCGATCGATGGAAACGCCGAGGAACATTTCGCGCGCCTGCTGGCAAGACCGGCCGACGATTCATCGGACGAAACACCCGAGAAAAAACAAAACATCTGGGACCGCATCCGCGCTCTCTCGCAGATGGAGAAACTCCTGCTTGCTGTGAAGGCCGACCGAACCGAACGCGCGCTGCTACTTCAGGACAACGATCCGCGCGTCCTGCTTTCCCTGCTCCGGAATCCGCGACTCACCGTCGATGAAGTGGCGCGCCTGGCGAAATCGTCCTTTCTCACCTACCAGGTCGCCGACGTGATCATCAAAACCGGCCAGTGGATGGCCAACCTCGACGTCCGCCTCGGCCTCATTCACAACGCCAAAACCCCACCCGCCTTCGCATTGCGAATCCTGCCGACGCTACCGGAGTCCGAGGTGAGATCGATTGCGCGCGGCGGATCGAACATGGCGTTGAAGACTGCGGC
>JAFAOU010000117.1 GCA_019247495.1 Acidobacteriota bacterium | reverse complement strand
GCCGGCCACGTACGCACCGAACGCGTAGGACTCCAGTTCGCTCTGTAACATCCCGGCATCGTGCGCACTGGTGGCGGCCATATCGAGCGTGGTCTGCGCCTGATCAAGATCATTCAGGCTGATGCGCGCGATCCCAGCGAGCATGCGTGAATCCACCGCGACCGGACCGAAGTTCGCGATCGTCGCGCTTTCCGCGGCCGAGTCGAACAGGCGCGCCGCTTCAACCGCGTGGCCGCTGCTCCATGCGATTCTGGCCTGCGTGAACGCGAGCAACGTGGGGAGCTTGGTGAGCTTGCTGCGGGCCAGATCGCGCGTCGCGCCGGCGATGTCGCCGAGCGACGCGCGGTCAGCCAACACGTTGCTGAGACGGCGGTCATCGGGGGCGCTGACGTCGATCTGCGTCAACTGCGCGAGTGCCGCTTTTGATTCGCGGCGGCTGAGGTGCAGGTGAGCGAGTGCCAGGCGCAATCTCCATGCGCGTGGCCGGAGCTCCAATAGCGACGATGCGAGTGCCGTCTCCGTCGACGCGCCGTTCACCGGCTGCAGATAGCGGCAGAGGAGAGCTTCGTAGGGTGACTTCGCATTCGGAAGGCGCCTCTTCGTTTCCGCCGACCACCGCGCTCCGCCCTTGCGGTCGCCGCTGTAGTACGAGAACGACGCCAGGAAGGCCGCAGGCAGCGGTGGATCGTTGTCGCGCCGCACGGCCTCCGTCAGCAATTGAATCGCTTCGGAGCGATTCCCCGCGCCGTCCGCGTGCAATGCCAGCGCGGTGAGGCGGCGGGTCTCGCTGTCGCCGCTCAGGTCAGAACGTCGCAGGTCGTAGCCGTTGTCGATGACTTCATTGCCGCGCGCGATGACGACCGAAATGATTGCGGCACCGAGGATGACGACCAGCAGCACAATCAGGAGCGGTGAAACGTTGCGCCGTGTGACGCGTCGCACCGGCTCGAATGTCTCCAGCCCGCGAAGTGCGTCCGCGACTTCGCCCCCATTCTGAAATCGCTGTGCCGGACTCTTTTCCAGACATCGCTCGACAACAGATCGCATGTGCGGCGGCAGCGGCTTCGCGGCATCACGCGTGACCGGCTCGTCGCGAAGGATGGACGCGATCACCTCCATGTTGCTGTCGCGCTTGAACGGCATCTGGCCTTGCAGCATCTCGAAGAGGACGCAGCCGAAGGAGAAGACGTCGGTGGCCGGCGTGAGCGGTTTCGCGGCGAGTTGCTCCGGCGACGTGTAGCCGATCGTCCCCATCAACAGTCCCGGTTCGGTCAACGTGACCGTTTGCACGATCGAGTCGGCCGCGTTCAATGAGTGCTGCATGCTGGCCAGGCCGAAGTCGAGGATCTTCACGCCACCGGCGGAGGTCAGGAAGACATTCTCCGGCTTCAGGTCGCGATGAATGATTCCCTTCGCGTGCGCGGCGGCCAAGCCGTCCGCGATCGCGGTGGCGATGCGCAGCGTTTCATCGCCCGGGAGCGGCGCCGCCAGTCGCGCGCGAAGCGTTTCGCCTTCGAGCAACTCGGTGACGACGAACTGCGTGTCGCCTTCGGAGCCGACGTCGAAGACCGCAACGATGTTCGGATGCGAAAGCGCCGCGACCGCGCGCGCTTCGCGGCGGAAACGAGCCAGCGATGCCGGATCGTCAGCGAGATGCGCCGAGAGAACTTTGATGGCAACGTCGCGGCCCAGGCGCGTGTCGGTGGCACGATAGACCTCGCCCATTCCGCCACGGCCGATCAGCTCTTCGATCTCGTACGGCCCAAGGCGCGCGCCGCGCGGGAGCGTCATGGTGGGGAAGTATGCGGGATGAGTAGATTAGTGATTAGTAGATTAGTTGATTAGGAAATCCCGACGCTCGCAGCCGTCCTAATCTACTAATCTACTGATCCACTAATCGACTTACCCACTACACCGGCGGCTTGGCCGGCTGCGGCGCAGGCTGCACCGGAGCGCCCGCCGTCGGCGGCGGCGCCTGCATCGACGGGTCCGTCAGCGGCGGCGCGGGCGTGACGATGTCCTTCGCTGCCGGTTGCGTCGATGCCGCTTCGAGACCCTGCTGCACGTAGCCGGGCGGCGTCGCCTGGAACGACATGCTTTCGCGCGCGTGCTCCTTCGGATAGACCTTCAGCAGCGCCAGGTCGATCAACTTGCTGTCGAGGATGCGCGGGTTTACGCGCACGTCCAGCAGCGAGTGATTGATCGTGAACGCCTTCGCGTAGTAGTCGATGGCCGCGTCCTGATGGCTGCGCTTCTCTTCCATCAGCCCGAGCTGGAACAGCGCCGCCGAATGACCAGGCTTGTAGTGCACCGTGCGAGCGAACGCGAAGTGCGAGCCGCTCCAGTCGCCGCGCGACATGCGCACCAGGCCGAGGTTGTACCAGGCCGGATAGAAGTGAGAGTCCGCGTTGACGGCGCGCTCGAACTCCACCTCCGCATCCTTGGGGAAGCCCTTCTGCAGCAGCATCTGACCGAGCTGGTTGTGCAGGCTGGCCGAACGCGGATTGGTTTGCAGCGCGTTGACCGTCGCGGTGATCTGCGCGTCGAGCTGCGACCCGGTGTTCAGGTAGCGCCCGTAAAACGGATTCGCGTACGGGTTCTGATCGCGGTGGTGGATGGAGGCGCACGAAGCCAGCGCCACGGTTGCTGCAATGAGTAGGAGACGTTTCATCATCATTCCTGGATCGGTTTCGCTTTCAACTTCACTTTGCCGTCGACGACGTCCACACGGAAGGCGACGACGTCCACATGATATTTCTCGCGTACGAGATCGCTCTGCTTCTGAATCATCGATTTCAACTGCTCGATGGTGATGTTGGGGAGCCTGCCCAGCTTCAGGTGTTCCTTTTCGATATCGCCGTACAGCCGCTTGATCTCTTCACCGTTCGTACCCGGCGCCACCTTTACATACGGATCGAGCTTCGGCGACGTTACGCGAGGGGCCGGTGGCGGCGGCGCGACCGGCGCGATCGGTTCATTCAAAGCCGCCGCCCGGCGCCGGAAATCGAGCGGACCTTCCTCACGCTCCCGCATCTTGCGGCCCCACATCTCGCGATGCTGGTTGTAGCGCGTGAGGAGCTGCGAGTAGCGGAAACGGCGGGCATTGTCGCGTATCTTCTGTTTGCCGAGCTCGTAGATGTAGACCTCGAGCTGACGCCGCTCGTGCATCGGCGGAAACTTCTGGATGCAGGCGAAGAACTGGTCGTACTTGTTCTTCAGCTTCCGGATGTCTTCTTCGAGCTTGTCCAGCTCGTCGTCCTGTTTGATCACGGTCGGGCCACTACAATACGCGCCCATGCCTAAATCGAGGCCATCCTCGGGAGATTCCGCGCTCCGGAGCATCCCGTCGGTGGAGCGGCTCCTGTCCGGCGATACGTTCGCGCGTTCGATTCGGGAGTTCGGACGGGATGCGGTGAAGGATGCCGTGGTGGCCTATCTCGACACGCTGCGCAACGAGCGGCGACGGTTCGATGCGGACGTCGCAGGCGATGAAGTGCTCAACGCGCTCACTGCCGCCACCGCATCGACACTTCGCCGCGTTATCAACGGCAGCGGCATCATCATCCACACGAACCTCGGCCGCTCGCCGATCGACGCCGAGCTGTGGTCGCGCGCGGCGGCAATCACGACCGGTTACTCGAACCTCGAATACGACCTCGACGACGGCAGCCGCGGACGTCGCGACGAACATCTGACGCAACTCTGCCGGACGCTGTTCGGATGCGAAGCAGCGATCCTGACCAACAACAATGCCGCCGGAACGCTCCTGCTCCTGGCAGCCGTGGCCGGGGGCCGCGAAGTGATCGTCTCGCGCGGCGAGCTGGTCGAGATCGGCGGTTCGTTCCGGGTTCCAGACGTCATTCAGCAAGGCGGCGCGCGCCTTCGCGAAGTCGGAACAACGAACCGCACGCGCGCCGCCGACTACGAATCCGCCATCTCCGATTCCTCGGCGGCGATGCTCCGCGTACATCGCTCGAATTTCGAGATCGTCGGCTTCACCGAGTCGCCGTCGATCGAAGAGCTGGTCGCGATCAGCAAAACGCGCGGCATCCCGTTGCTGTACGACGAAGGCAGCGGGCGCGTCATCGATCTGGCGCCCTACGGTTTCAGCGCGGCGCCGACGATCCGCCAGCTGATCGCACTCGGCGTCGACGCCATCACCTGCTCGACCGACAAACTGATCGGCGCGACGCAGGGCGGACTCATTCTCGGAAGCGAGGAGATCATCAACCGCTGCCGCAAGCATCCGCTGATGCGCGCCCTGCGGGCTGGCAAAGAGTCGTACGCGATCGTCGCCGAGACACTGCGCGCCTTCGCCACCGGCCGCCACGAAATCGAGATCCCGATCTACCGAATGCTGGCCACTCCACTCGTCGAACTGCGCGAACACGCCGCGGAAATGATCGCCGGAACCTCCTGCCGCGTCATCGAAAGCGCCTGCGCCCTCGGCGGCGGCACGACACCAACGGAAACGATCCCATCGATCGCGATCGAAGTGCCGGGCAACGCCAGCGAACTCGCGACGCGTTTTCTCCAAAACGATCCGCCGATCGTAGGACGCATCGTCAATGATCGCTTCACGATCGAAATGCGGACGTTAATGGAGGCAGATCGGCAATCCGTTGCCAGAGCCATGTCGACCTACCACCTGTAGACGAATCACCGCATTGATTCCGATTCTCGCCGTTATTTTCAACCAGACGTAGAGTTTGGGGCAGCCATCGCACCCCCACGAGAAAATTCTGGCGATGGAACTGCCAGGGACATTTACGGGCATTCTGATTGCCGTGTTTGCGGTGCTGCCAGGGTTACCCGGAGAAAAGCTGTACTCGTTTTTTGTCGGCTCGAACTGGCGCGAGGATAGATGGTCGCGAACTCTACGCCTGCTCGCATTTAGTCTATTCGGCCTCGCCGGCTACGCGCTTGTCGCGGCGCTCGTCGGAGCCCCGTTGCCGCAATACATCTCACCCACAGCATTCGAACAGCTTGCTCCCAACCAGCTTGGAGCGTTTGCAGCCGCATTTCTCGGTCACGTATGCGGAGCAACGTTCTTTGGGTTGTTGGCCGGCGTAGGAACGCGCGTTCTTGCGCGGCTGTCGTCCAGGTCGGCGTACTCGATCGCCTGGGATCACTTCATCAACTCGTGCGTGAAAGGCCATTGGGTAACCGTGGGCCTCACCAATGGCGACGTGTATGCGGGTTATATCGAAACGGCAGAGTCGTCTGTCGCCGCTGCGGAACGCGATGTCGTTCTTCGCGAGCCCGCTCTCTACGACCAGCGCCTGATGCGTTACCGTAGCCTTCCGTATCAGTCGCTATTCTTGCTTGCGAGTACAATCGCTTCCGTCGCCGTGATTTTCGACGCTGCAACAGATAAGCGGATGACGCGAATTGGCGAATCGCCGTTTGCGGAGGGAGGCAACGATGGCATCGGAGAAGACTGACCGTAGCTCGAAAATCGATCGCGGTTTCGACCGGCGTGATCGCGAACGGACTGTCCTATATCCGGCGCCTCCCAAAACGAAGCCGAATGTGGCTACGCCACCGCCCCCGCCGACTCCGCGGTTCAAGTAGCCGGCGAGCGCGCCAGCATCCGCTCAATCTGCCCCCGCGATTGCTCGAGCAGCGTGTCCTTTGCGCGGACGCTGACGCCGGCGGTCTCGATCGGCGTCCCGACGCGAATCGTCACAACGCCGGGCGTGATTCGTTTCGCGCCGACGCGGAGGACTTCGTAGGTTCCGTCGATGGCCAGCGGGAGGATGGGGAGCTCCGATCGGATGGCCAGCAGGAATGCGCCGCGCTGAAATGGGCGCATGGCTACCTCGCGCGAGCGGCCTTCCTCGGGGAAGATCACGATCGTGTTGCCTTTGCGGATCCGATCGACGGCCAGGTCGAATGACTTCACCGCCGTGCGCCGGTTCTTGCGGTCGATCGGGATGAAGCCCGCGCGTGCGAGCGCCCAGCCGAAAATCGGGATGCTGAAGAGGCTCTTCTTGGCCATGAATCGGATCGGCTGCGGGATCGCCGCGAAGATGCACGGGATGTCGAAGTAGGAATGGTGGTTGGCGATCAGAATGTAGCGCTTCGCGCGATCGATCGTCTCCATCCCCTCGCCGCGAACGTCGACGCCGGCGCCCCACAACACCACCCGCGCCCAGAATCGGATCACCGGATCGATCAACGGCGACGCCGACGACAGCATGGCGATGAACAGGACTGTCATCGCACACGGAATGGTCACTACGACGGCCACGATGATCGCCCAGATCGTTCGGAGCATGAGCAGCGCATCTTACGACGGAGAGGCCCGGCGCCTGACACCCGAGGCTGACAGGCGGTGTACAATCCGCCTTCTCCAAAATGATCCCGCCCGAGTCTTTCCAAACCATCCATCAAAGGAGAAAGACGTGTCCGACAGCATGACCGCGACGGCGGTCCTTGATAAGCCTGCGGGTGAACCTGTGAGTCAGCCCGTGACCGGCGGCGGCTCGAAAATCAACGACTGCACGATCCACGTGGCCACCGTCAACGGCTCCGGCTCCCAGTCTTCAAACACCGTCCTGATGCGCTCGATCTTTCAGATGGGCGTGCCGGTCAGCGGGAAGAACATGTTCCCCTCGAACATCGCCGGCCTCCCGACGTGGTTCACCATCCGCGCGAACAAAGACGGCTGGATCGCGCGCAAAAAAGAAGTCGACATCATGATCTGCATGAATGCGGCAACGGCGCGGGAAGACGTCATGGCCCTGCAGCCCGGCGCCGTCTGCATCTACGACGCGCCGCTCAATTGCAAAGGGATGCGCGACGACGTCACCTTCTTCGAAGTCCCGTTCGCGAAACTGGCCGGGGAGCTGTCGCAGGACTCGCGCCTTCGCAAGCTGCTCACGAACATGATCTACGTCGGCATCGTGGCCGAGCGCCTCGGCATCGAGCGCGACGAGATCGTGAACGCCATCACCAAACAGTTCAAGGGAAAACAGAAAGCGATCGACCCCAACGTCGCCGCCATCGACAAAGGGATGGCCTACGCGCTCGAAAACCTGCCGGCGCAGCACCGCTGGCGCATCGAACGGATGAACGCCACGGCCGGCAAGATCATCATCGACGGCAATGCCGCCGCCGCCATCGGCGCCATGTTCGGCGGCGTCACCGTCGTCACCTGGTATCCGATCACGCCCTCGTCGTCGCTGTGCGAGTCGCTGATCGATTACATGAAGGAGCACCGCATCGGCCCGGACGGAAAAGCGACGTTTGCGATCGTTCAGGCCGAGGACGAGTTGGCGGCGATGGGGATGGTGTTGGGCGCGGGTTGGGCGGGCGCTCGCTCGCTCACATCGACCTCAGGCCCCGGCATTTCGTTGATGGCCGAATTCGCAGGCCTCGGCTACTTCGCCGAACTTCCCGGCGTCATCTGGGACATCCAGCGCGTCGGTCCCTCCACCGGCCTGCCGACGCGAACGGCGCAGGGCGACATTCTTGAAGTGCATTATCTTTCCCACGGCGACACGCAACATATCGCACTGATCCCCTGCTCGGTTTCTGAATGCTTCGACTTCGCCGGCGAGGCGCTCGATCTTGCGGAGATGTTCCAAACGCCGATCTTCGTCCTCTCCGATCTCGACCTCGGCATGAACAACCACATGTCGGATCCGTTCGTCTATCCGACCAAGCCGTATCGCCGCGGCAAGGTCCTCAGTGCGGAGCAGCTCGAAGAACTCGGCGGAAAGTGGGGACGCTACCTCGACGTCGATGGCGACGGCATCCCCTACCGCACGCTGCCCGGCACCGATCATCTGATGGCGTCGTACTTCACGCGCGGCTCCGGACATGACACCCACGCTCGCTATTCGGAGAAGCCGTCCGACTACAAAGCGACGGTCGATCGCCTGGCGAAAAAGTTCCAGACCGCGAAGCAGTTCGTCCCGCAGCCGGTGATCGATCGCCGTCCGAACGCGACGATCGGACTCATCGCCTACGGCACCACCGACATCGCGCTCGAAGAGTCTCGCTACCAACTCCGCAACGAGCACGGCGTCGAGACCAGCTACCTCCGTCTTCGCGCGCTCCCCTTTACCGATGACGTCAAGGCATTCGTCGAAGACCACGAACGCGTCTACGTCGTCGAGCAGAATCGCGACGGGCAGATGGGCGATTTACTGCGTCTCGAAGTGGGCGATATCCAGCACAAGCTGCGCAAAATATTGCACTACACCGGACTACCGTGCGACGCGCGATCGATCACCGACTCGCTGCTGCAGATGGAAAAAGACGGCACGCGCGTCATCAAGATCGGCCTCGGCGCCGAAGCCGTAACGCAGACGATCGGAGAGGACTAAGCCATGGCTGAAAGCGTTCTCAAACTCCCCAACGAAGCGGCCGCGCCGAAGGAAAACCGCCTCGGCCTCAAAGCGCTCGACTACCAGGGCGGTAAATCGACGCTCTGCGCCGGCTGCGGCCACGACGCCGTCAGCAACCAGATCGTCCGCGCCTTCTACGAGATGAACGTGAAGCCGGAGAAGGTCGCGAAGTTTTCCGGCATCGGCTGCTCGTCGAAAACGCCCGCCTACTTCCTGGGACGCGCTCATGGATTCAACAGCGTTCACGGACGCATGCCCGCGGTCGCCACCGGCGCGATGCTCGCCAATCAAACGCTGGTCAGCATCGGTGTCTCCGGCGATGGCGACACCGCTTCGATCGGCCTCGGCCAGTTCATGCACCTCGTCCGCCGCAACATCCCGATGATCTACATCATCGAAAACAACGGCGTGTACGGCCTGACGAAGGGCCAGTTCTCCGCAACGGCCGACGAAGGCTCGAAGCTGAAGACGGGCGTGATCAACGATCTTCCACCGATGGATCTCTGCGCGCTGGCCGTAGAGCTCGGCTGCGGCTTCGTCGCCCGCGGCTACGCCGGCGATCCGAAACAGATGGTGAATATCCTCAAAGCCGCCATCGCCCACGACGGCCTTGCCGTCATCGACGTCATCTCCCCCTGCGTCACCTTCAACAACCACGACGGCTCGACGAAGGGCTACGCGTATTCGAAAGAACATGATGAGCTGCTCCATCAGATCGGTTTCGTGCAGTCGTACGAACAGATCGAAATCGACTACGAGCCCGGCACGATGCGGGAAGTAACGCTGCACGACGGCTCGCGCCTGCTCCTGAAAAAACTGGAAGAAGACTACGACCCGTCGAACGCCGTCCAAGCCCTCCAGCGCTCGCACAAAGCGATCGACGACGGCGCCATGCTCACAGGCCTCATCTACCTGCGCCCGGAGAAGAAGAGTTTCCTGACGCTGCTGAACATGACCGACAAGCCTCTCTGGTCGCTGAACGAAGCGGAGACGCGCCCCCCGAAGGAAGCGCTCGACCAGATCATGCGCGAGCTGATGTAAGTCGTTCGTAGCGCCGTCGGCCCGACGGCTGGACCGCCAGCGGCTCGCTGGCGCGTCGCGCATTGCCGCCGAGCCGGCGGCGGTCCAGCCAGCGAGCCGCTGGCGCTACGAGCCGCGATACGTTACGGCGCCAATCTTGCTCAGCAATACGGCATGAGCGAAGACGAAAAAGGCGCTACCGAAGAAGACACGCAAAAAATCGAAGTGATCCGCGGCGCCGAAGTCCTCGGCTACGAGGGCGCCGGCCGCGAAGAGCACAGCGGCGAAAACTCGCCAAAGCGTCCCGACGATCCGCGCGACGAACTGGCGGACAACAAGCCGGAAGACATGCGGTAACCCGCTACTTTTTTCGAATCGCCGCCAACCGGCTCTTCGCCTCGGGATGATCCGCGGCGATCTTCAGCACATCCTCGTAGCAACTCTGGGCGCGCGAGATCAGGCCCTCGGTGCGATAGAGGTCGCCGAGGGAAATCAGGACGTCGACTGAGTTCGGATCGAGCGACAGCGCGCGCTGAAAACTCTCCGCGGCGTCGCGGCGCCATTTCGGATTGCGCTCCTGACACGCGCCGAGGAGATGCCAGGCTTCGGCGCGATCGGGAGCGTAGTTGACCGATTGTTTGAGAAGCACGATCGCGCCGTAGTAGTCGCCGGTCGCACTCAGCTCGCGCGCGCGCTGAAAATTCTGATTCGCGATCGAGCGCTGCGCCGCGCGCCGCTGTAGCTCGTCTCCACCGCCTCGTCCCGTGCGCTGATCGAGCAACTTGTCGTATGCCGAACGACGCACCGGATTCTGCAGAACTTCAGACGCCTCATTAATCCGCTTGTTGATCGCGGCAAGCGCGTCCTTCACCACCGGCGGATACGTGGATGGGTTGTATTGATGCTTCTTCTGATCCGCTGCGCCGGCGATCTGTCCGCGTGTGGCTGCGCGCGGAATCTCGAGAAACTGGTAGTGATCGAGCGATGCCAGTTGGCGCGAAACGCCGACCGCGCGCAGCGACCGCTGATCATTCGAACCGATAGCCGCGAGCAACTCCAGATCGCGGTGCATGTCGCTGTCGTCGATCGCTGCGATGGGTCGCGCCGCGTGCGTGATGACCGAGTACAGACCGAGCGCCATCATGGCGATGACCACACGCGCCGCCGTGACCGAGTCACTCGTGAACTGTTTCAGAAACGTCTCGATCGCTTGCGGCTCGTTCAGCGCCTCGGCGATGGTCCGTTCCGCATCCGTCAGCGGAATCGCATCCAGCGAAAACGGGGCGGTGTGGTCCGGTTCGATCGTGCGTTTCAGATCGCCGAGGGAGCGCCGGAGCACGAGACCATTCGTGATGGCGCGGATGCCTTCGAGCACCACCGCCGGCATCGACTGCAGGAACACCCGTTTGTCCGGCTCGATCGCTTCGACGTCGGTGAATGCGGCGGTCCCTTCGTCGAGCGAGAACAGCGGGATGAACAGCGACGTCATCCACTCGCGAAGCAGCGTTTGCCGCGCGGACATGTCGAGAAGACCGGACTCGTGGAACCGCGCCGCCGCCTCGAGCGCATCACCCGCGGCGAGCGGCAGTGCGCGATCCCCGGTGATCACACCGCGGCGCACGAGAAAATCGGCCAGTGAGTCTTCCGGCGCCGTCGACGTGATCAGCGCCAGCTCGCCCTGCGCGAAGTAAAGATTCCGCCGCAGCGGCGCATGCACGATCGTCAGCGAGCCGGTTTTTCGCTGTTGCAGGATTTCTCCCGCGATCACCGCGAACGGTGTGATCTCGATCCGCTCCAGACTCACGCCCGATCCCTATGTCCTTTCGCCGGTTTTAACACAATGTGGCATGAAACGGGCTGCTACAGAACCCGTCTTATTGAGTGTGCGCCCCATTAATAAGCCTCAGAATGCAGCGCCCGCCAACCGTGTTCCGTTTTGCCGAGTGATGACCATGAGACTGATGACGAAGTACGCATTTCTGCTGCTGGCGCTCCTCGCGCTCAGCGTTTCCGCCGGGGCGCAACAGACTTCGGACGATCCCTACGAATTCATCCTGGCCAAGCTTGCCGCCGACGACGGCCGCTTCGACGAGGCACTTTCGCGCATGGACAAGATCGTCGCGAGGAATCCGCAGAATGCGGTCGTTCTCTACGAGCGCGCGATGATTCTCGTTGATGCCTCGAAGATCGACGCCGCGGAAGCCGAGCTGCGCAAGGTCGTCGCGCTGCAGCCGAACTTCTACGACGCCGAACGCGTCCTGGGCCGCGTCCTTCTCGACCGCGCCGGCACCGACAAAACGAAAGTCGATGATGCCCTGCTCCATCTGCAGAACGCGTTCAAAATTTATCCCGACGATCTCGGCACCGGCATGGCCATCTCGCAGATCTACTCCGCCAGCGGCCGTCCCGCCGAGGCCGAGAAGATCATCGCCTCGATGCTCGAGCGCGCGCCCGACCAGCGCGGTCTCAACTACGCCTACGCGCAGGTGCTGACGAAACTCGGCCGCGGTGCGGAAGCGGTCAAGTATCTCGAACGCGCGGTCGAAGTCGATCCCACCTTCGGCCTCGCCATCCAGCAGCTCGTCGACGTTTATCAAAGCACCGGCCAGTACCAGAACGCCGCCGACGTTCTACAGCCGCTCATCAACGAAGAGCCGACCAACCTCGATCTTCAGCGGCAGCAGGCGTACTTCTACCTGCGCGGCGGTCTTCCCGACAAAGCGCGCTCGCGTTTCGCGGCACTGCTCGCGGCCGATCCGAAAGACACCCGCACGCAGTACTACCTCGCGGAGTCGCTCAGCGAACTCGAGCGCTACGACGAGGCCGACCGCATCTACCGCCAGCTCCTCGAAAAGACTCCCGACGATCCCGACGTTCTGGCGGGCTTCGGTCTGACGCAGGTCAGCCGCAAAAAGTACGACGAAGCGGCGAAGACGTTTCGCACGCTGCTCGCGGTCCCCGACGTTCCCGAAGGCCCGCAGACCCTCGCAAAAACGGAGCTCGCATTCATCGATCTTCAGAAAGGCAATCTCCAGCAGGCCATCGACGCGGCGAAGCCGCTCTTTGTTTTTCATGACAAGCCGAATCGGCAACCGATCACCATCGCCATCGACGCGCTTCGCAAACAGAAACGCTATGCCGACGCGGTGACGCTGCTGCAACCGCTGGTCGATAAATACGCCTCCGATCCGTTCGTCAACGCGCGCTACATCGAGATGCTGGCGCGCGCCGGCGACAAAGACCGCGCTCGCGTCGCCGCCTCCACGCAGTCGAAGTTCGGCGTCCAAAACACGATTTCTGCGGCCGAGGCCTACGTGCAGGCAGACCAGTACGATCAAGCGATTGCCGTCCTCCGCGAAGCACTGCGCACGAAACCTGACGAGGTCGATCTGCAGTTCGAGCTCGCCGGGGCGTTGGAACGTTCGGGCAACAAAGCGGATGCCGAGAAGACCTTCCTCGACATTCTCGCCAAGCACCCCGAGAACGCCGCCACGATGAATTACCTCGGCTACATGTGGGCGGAGCAGGGAACCAATCTCGAACGCGCCGCCACGATGCTGACGAAAGCCGTGACGCAGGAGCCGGGCAACGGCGCTTATCTCGATTCGCTCGGCTGGGCCTACTTTCGCCAGGGCAAGCTGGAGCTGGCCGAGAAGTATCTGAATGATGCCGCCCGCATCCTCCCGCGCGACGCCACGGTCCACGAGCACCTCGGCGACGTCCTCGCGAAGCGCGGAGAGACGACGCGCGCACTGTCGCTCTACCGTGTTGCGCTGACGCTCGATCCGGAGTCGAAGGACGAGGCGAAACTGCGCTCGAAGATCGCCGAGCTGGAAAAACAGCAGCAGGCGCAGCAGACCCCGCGGTGATGCCGCGCGTTCTTGCCTTCCTTGCGATCGCCACGATCCTCGCCGGTTGCCGGACCGCACGTCCAGCCGGCGAGGAGACGCCGGTCGCGCCGCTGACGTCGGCATCACCCGCCGATGCAGCGCGCCAGCTCACTGTCCGCCGCGCCCAACTCACCGGCGAGCGAAGCCTGCTGCGCATTCGCGCGACGAACGGCGATCGATCGCAGTCGTTCCGCGCGCAACTGCAGATCGACAACAGCAATCGGATGCTGCTCACGGCGTACACGCCTCTCGGCACGACTGCAATCCGCCTCTACGCCGATGCCTCCGAGGTCACGTTCATCAACGACCTCGAAGGAACGTGGTGGCACGGCACCACCGCCGATTTCGCCAACAGCTTCGGTTTCTTCGGGACCACGTCTCCGTATTCGATGGCGCTGCTGATCGTAGGCCTGCCTGCCGAGGGATCGATCACGTACGACTACGCTGCCACCGGTTTGTCACGCGCGAACGTCGGCGACGTCGCCGTCACGTACGATCCGCCGTCGTATCCACCCCAGCACGTCACCATCGCGCGCGGTTCGCAGAAGCTCGAAATCGAAACACTCGAATCAGCGATGACGACGGCGCGAGTCGCGAAGCCCGAAGCGGCGAACGGCTACCGATGCTGCGTCGCACCACGGTTGTAATCCCGCCAACAGTTGGAGCGCGAACATTCGCTGGTAACCGATGTCGTCCTCGTGGGCGAAGCCGGCGTAAAAACCGTAGCCCACGCTTTCAAGCGTGGGGTTCGAAGACAGCGGTTTTTTTGTGAGCCCGCTTCAGCGGGCGAAAGAAAGCTTTCTCTCGCGCGCCAAGGCGCGCTCCAAACTCTACGGCGTCCTCTGACCCACACGTAAACGCGTGGGCACGGTTTTTCCGCCGGCTACGCCGACGGTTGGACGCGCGCTATGTCATCCTTCGCGCGATGCGCGTCAACGCATACGCAAAGATCAACTGGTCGCTTCGCATCACCGGCAAGCGCGCGGACGGGTTTCACGACCTGGAAACGCTCTTCCAGACCATCTCCCTGCATGACACCTTGACGTTCGACGACTCGGAGCACCTCTCGCTCACGTGCGACGATCCGAGCATTCCCGTCGACGAAACGAACCTGGTCGTCCGCGCCGCGGGCAATGCGAAGGTGGCAATCTCACTGCACAAGGAAATCCCCGCCGGCGGCGGTTTGGGCGGCGGTTCATCGGATGCCGCAGCAACGCTCGTCGCGCTGGGCAACCCGTCGCCCGAGATCGCCCTCTCCCTCGGCTCCGACGTTCCGTTCTTTCTCACCGGCGGCACGGCCTACGCGACCGGGCGCGGCGAAATCCTCACTCCCCTGCGGCGCCTCGCCGGCATTCCGCTACTGTTGCTGATGCCGGAGGAGCGCGTCAGTACGGCGCGAGCGTTCGGGATGCTGCGGGAGTTTTCGCAGCCGCTCGGCATCGAACGCTATCGGGCCATGATCGAGGACGGCATCTTCTCGCACACGACCGAACTCGTGAACGATTTCGAAGAGCCGGTCTTTGCGATGCTGCCATCGCTTCGAACATTGAAAACACAGCTTTACGAAGAAGGAGCAGCGTGGGCGGCAATGTCGGGATCGGGCTCGACGATCGTCGGCGCGTTCAGAAATGCCGCAGATCGCGATGCCGCGGCCGAACGATTCGACAACGTTCGCGCAGTGGCAGCAGAAACCACCTAGTCATCTGCGTCCCATCTGCGTGAATCTGCGGATCACCAAAGAGGTTTCTTCGGGGGCGGATCGAAATCGAATGATCCGAGCAACAGCCAGCGGCGCGCTTCTTTTTCGCGGCCGGGTCGGCCGAGGAGAGGCGTCGTGTAATGCCAGAACGGGAGGCGGTAGACGGCGATGCCGCTGTGGCCGCTCACCTCGTGACTGGCCGAGAGGAAGCCGTGGTCCTCGTAAACGAGCTGCTGCGAGCGCACCGCGTCGTTCGAAAACATGATGTGAAGATCGACGAAGCCGTTGCGCGCCTCGGCGCTTTCCGGATGATGGTCGTTGTGCGGTCCGCTGTAATCGCCCTGCTCGTAGCAGATCACCTGGCGTCCCCAATGGCCTTGTTCCACCGGCATCCCGACGATCGATTCGGCGAAGACACGGAACGACTCCGAGCGCATCATCTGCGACAGCCCGATCGATCGCGCCGCATCGAGCGCGAACGACTTGCGCGAGTTGAGCGTGGCCGTCTTCACGCGGACCGTTTTCAGCAGCTTGTCCGTGTAGTTTTTCTTCATCGACGAGATCCATTCGCGCGGGATCGGTGTCTCCATGCGTCTGATGACCGGATAGATGGCGCGGTCAAGAAGCGCGATGCAGGCGTTGGCAACGCGCCGATCGATCACGTCATCAAACACGACGATCGGCGTGGCGCGTTTCTTTCGAAAGACGTCGAGGCGGGGCGGGTTCGACAGCAGCCGCTGGCCGCGTTTATTCAACAGGTCCGCGAATTCAGACGGAAAGGCATCCATGTGTGAAATTGTCGCAGAACAAGAAAATACTTGACTAGTCAACTAATGATCGATTAATCTCTCGCTCGTGTCACCAACCATCGTCCGCGAGCTGAAACAGAAAAAGCCCTTCCCGTCGAAGGCAGAGGAAGCGGCTGTGACGCTGCTCCGGACGGCCGACGTCATCCGGAGATTCATCGGCGCGGTCATCGAGCCGCACGGGATCACCAGCCAGCAGTACAACGTATTGCGCATCCTCCGCGGCTCGGGCGAGCGCGGGCTGCCGACGCTGGAGATCGCCGAGCGGATGATCGAATCGACGCCCGGCATCACCCGCCTCATCGACCGGCTCGAGACGAAGAAACTCGTCTCGCGCGAACGCTGCCTCACCGATCGCCGCCAGGTCTTCTGCCGCATCACCGCAACGGGCCTCACTCTTTTGAACGCCCTCGACGCGCCCATGCTTGAAGCCGCCGACAACGCCCTCGGCGTTTTGAAAAAAACCGAGCTCGCGAGCCTCATCGACCTACTCGACAGGACCCGCGCGCACAGCAACCAGCAGTTCATCGAAAGGAGAAGTACCCAATGAAGTTCCGCTCCCTCGCAGTTGCAGCATTCACCCTCGCCGCTTCTTCGCTCTTCGCCGACACCTTCGTCGTCGACAAGTCGCATTCCGAGGCCACGTTCCAGGTCCGCCACATGATGAGCAAAGTGAGCGGCAAATTCGACGACTTCAGCGGCAAGATGAATCTCGATCGCGCCAAGCCGACCGCCTCATCCGTCGAATTCAACATCAAGGCTGCCTCGGTCAACACCGGCACCGCCGATCGCGACAAGCATCTTCAGACTGCTGACTTTTTCGACGTGGCCCGCTGCCCCGAGATTACGTTCAAGAGCACCAGCATCGCCGCCACGAAGAAGAAGAACGTGTATGACGTCACCGGCGATCTGACGATGCGCTGCGTGACCAAGCACATCACGATCCCCGTCGAGTTCAACGGCTTCGGCAAGGATCCCTGGGGTAACGAGCGCGCCGGCTTTTCGCTGACGACGACCGTGAACCGCAAGGACTATGGCATCAACTGGAACAAGGCCCTCGACAACGGCGGCTTCCTGGTCAGCGATGAAGTCACGATCAACGTGAACCTCGAGGCGCAGAAGTCGAAGTAACGTTTCCCGCTCCGCCGTACGCACGCAACCGCCGGCCCTCGCCGGCGGTTTTTTTTGCGCGTCTACGTCCCCGGATGGGGACTCGAACGGTAGCCGGTGGTCGCGGCGAAGCGCGAGACCACCGGACCTGCGTGCGCATTGGATTCCGACCGCGGCAGCGGTCGCGGAGAAAATTCACGCGGCTTGGTATTTGGTCCGCCACTCCTGCCGGAGTCGGATTCTTGTTCGCTCACAGTTCCGGTGGTGCCTCCCCCGGAGGCCGAATCAGAGATTAACAAGTAAATACTTGCTAAACATCCAAGGTCATGTCATCCTCCGGATGCTATTGATTACAGGAGGTTTCCCCATGCATGAGCAGTCCAAATCTCGTGAAGTTCTCCCGTTCCCCGCCGAAAACGCGGCATCCGAGGCCGTCACTACGATCCTCAGATTCATCGGCGAAGACCCGTCGCGCGATGGGCTACTTGACACGCCGGGCCGCGTACTCAAGGCGTGGCGCGAGATGACGTCCGGCTACGGCGACGATCCCGCTGAAATCCTCGCGCGCACATTCGAGGAGAGCAGCGACGAGATGGTCGTCCTGCGCGGCATCAGCTTTCACTCCACCTGCGAACATCACATGCTGCCGTTTTACGGCGAAGCCAGCGTCGGCTATCTGCCCGGCAAGGTCGTCGGCATCAGCAAACTGGCGAGACTCGTCGATTGCTTCGCGCGCCGGCTGCAGATTCAGGAGCGCTTGACGCGGCAGATCGCGGAGTCGGTCGAAGAGCATCTCGACGCGCGCGGCGTCGGCGTCATCATTCGGGCGCATCATCTCTGCATGGGTTGCCGCGGGGTGCGGCAGCAAACCACGGAGATGGTGACCTCGGCGATGCTCGGCACCTTGCGCAACGACGCGATGGCCCGCGCCGAGTTCCTGCGGCTGACGGAGTGATGATGGATCTCAAATCGGGAGTTGCACTCCACGAGATCGCCGATGGTGGCATGCTGACCGGCGAGGCCGACGGTGAGAATGTTGTCCTCGTTCGCCGCGGCGGAGAAATCTTCGCGGTGGGCGCCGAGTGCACGCATTACCACGGTCCGCTCGCGGATGGCATCGTCGCCGGCGACACGATCCGCTGCCCGTGGCATCACGCATGTTTCGATTTGCGAACTGGTGCCGCGACCGCGCCGGCGCTGAATCCGATTCCGGTCTGGGACGTCGAGCAGCGCGACGGGCGCGTCTTCGTCACGACGAAGCGCGAGATTCCGCTGGCTGCGCCGATGCAGACGAACGTGAAGTCGGTCGGCATCGTCGGCGCGGGTGTGGCTGGTAACGCTGCGGCCGAGATGATGCGGCGCGAAGGGTTCGCCGGCGGGATCACGATCATCGGTGCGGAAGAGACGGTTCCGATCGACCGGCCGAATCTCTCGAAAGAGTATCTCGCCGGCAGCGCGCCCGAGGAGTGGATGCCGTTACGCGATGCCGATTTCTATCGCGCGCAAAACATCGAGCTGATCACTGGACGCCGCGCCATGCTGCTCGATGCAACGACGAAAACGCTCACGCTCGACGACCGCTCCACGCGCACCTTCGACGCGATCCTGCTCGCCACCGGTTCCGAGCCGGTGCGGCTCTCGCCGCCCGGCGCAGGCCGCGTGCACGTACTGCGTACGCTGCGCGACAGCCGCGCCATCATCGCCGACGCCGCGAAAGGAAAACGCGCGGTCGTCCTCGGCGCCAGTTTCATCGGACTCGAAGTTGCCGCATCGCTTCGCGCGCGCGAGGTCGAGGTCACCGTGGTCGCGCCGGACGCGATCCCGCTGGCGAAAACGATGGGCGTCGAGATCGGCGCGTTCATCCGCCGCCTCCACGAGGAGCACGGCGTCCGCTTCCGCCTCGGCACGACCGTCGCGACGTTCGAAGGCGATCGCGTCATCCTCGCCACCGGCGAGCCGCTGCTGGCGGACTTCATCGTCGCCGGCGTAGGAGTTCGTCCCAACACGCAACTGGCGCAGATCGGCGGGCTCGCCGTCGATCACGGCATCATCGTCGACGAGTTTCTCCAAACCAGTGCGCCTGGCATTTATGCGGCGGGCGACGTCGCGCACTATCCCGATCGTTTCAGCGGCAAGAACGTCCGCGTCGAGCACTGGGTGGCCGCCGGACGCCAGGGTCAGACCGCCGCCCTCAACATCCTCGGCCGGCGGACGCCGCACACGGCGGCGCCGTTCTTCTGGAGCGCGCACTACGACGTGACCATCAACTACACCGGCAACGCCGCCGGCTACGACGGCGTCGAGGTGCGCGGTTCGTTCGACGATCGCCGCGCGCTGGTCGCGTATCGCTCCGGCGCTCGCGTTACCGCCGTCGCGACCATCGGCCTCGATCGCGAGTCGCTGCTGATCGAGAGAGCGATGGAGGACGGCGATCAGCAGGCGGTGGATCGGATCGTGGCCAGCATCACTTGATCGATTTCAAATACTCTTTTGCTTCTTTGGCCTGGTCGCTGTCGGGAGCGAGCTCGATCACTTTCTGGAGATCGGATTTCGCCTCCTTCGCCTTGCCCGCCTGGATCGTGGCCAGGCCGCGGTAGTAGTAGCCGTCCGCATCCTTCGGATTGGCCTCGATGACCTTCGTGAAGTAGTCGCGCGCCGCGCCGGGCTGCTTCTTGTTCATGAGCACGATGCCGATATTGGTCAAGGCGGTGGCGTCGACGGCGTCGGCAGGGAGCTTGTCGACGATGGCCTTGCCCTTCTCGAGCTGGCCGTCTTCGAGGAGCATGTTGGCGTAGAGCATGGCGTTGCGGGCGTTGGCCGGATCGGCCGTGTAGACATCGCCCATCGTGGTCACGGCCTTCTTCAGATCGCCGGCTCCGTAATAGGCGCGAGCCAGCGCGAAACGAATCGGCATGAAGGTGGGAAGCGCGGCGGATGCCTTCTCGTACGAAACCACCGCATCCTTGAAGTTCTTCGCGGTCAGCGCGGAGTTGCCGGCTTCGACGGCCTCGGCGATGTCTTTCGAAACGACTTGCCCGCCGATCTTCACCTCTTCGACCGGCGGCGCTTCCGGAGCGGCTGCTTCGGCGACGACCGCCGGCTCCATCTCGATCTTCATCGGCGGAACGCGCTGGCCTTCGCTGACCTGCACGTTGCCGATCTGGCGGACGACGTAGCCCGGCGCCTCGACGTCGATGTTCCACATGCCGGAGTTCATGCCGAGGACGGCCCACTTGCCGTTCGCGTCGGCGGTGACGTCCGGGCCGCCTTTGCCGCCGCGCTGAATGCGCAACATGACCTTCGCATTCGGGACCGGTTTGCCGGTGCTTTTGTCGACGACGTAGCCGGAGAGGCGGTTGTTGCCGCGCCAGTCTTCCGATGCCATGAGCGCGCTGACGACGAGCATTGCCATCGCGAAGATCGTGATTGTTTTCTTCACCAGAGTCCTCCTGTTTGGCCGAGTTCTCTCGAAAGAAATGCCCGCTGGGGAAATTCCCCAGCGGGCATCGGAGTGACAGCTGTTGCGAGGCTTAGAAGTTGAACTTCGCGCCGAGACGCCACACGCGCGGCGACTGGATTTCGGCGATGCGGTTTCCGGCAGAGCGCGACGTTTCGCCACCGAGGATGATCACGTTCCTCTGCAGGATGGTGCGCTGGTTGGGCGCGTTGAACAGATCGCCTGAGATGGTCAGACCAGCGCGGTTGAAGAAGCGGAAGTCCTTCGCGATCCGAAGATCGAATTCATAGACATTCGGGAAGCGAATGCTGCCGACCGGATCGGTGACGACGTTGAGAGTGCCGCCGCGCAGACCGGTGATCCGATCCTGCAGCGGTTGTGCGTAGCCCTGGCGCGCGGTCAAGCTCGCACCGAGGTTGATGTCCCACGGCAAGCTGTATAAACCGTTGATGTTCACGTTCCACTTGCTGTTGATGTAGACGTTTCCGAAGGAGCCCGAGCCATTGCCGGAATTCACGACGACCTGACCGCCAGCGCAGGCAGGCGGTCCGCCGTAGGCAGCGCCGGGCACCACGATGGCCGGCGTCGGATTGGCGAAGGAGTTCGCACCACAGTGCTCGGTGTAGTCGTTGTAGCTGACACTGCTACGCATCATCCACTTATGCGAGAGCCGCTTCGTGGCGGTCAACTCCAGACCACTGAACTTCTGATAGTAATCGGGACGATTGGTGATGACGCTGAAGGTCGGAGTCGACACGCCGGGAGCAAGCGCATAGACGGGCCGCGTGCCGGTCGTGAACTGATCAATGACATTGCCGTGACAGACCTGGGTTGAACCGACTCCGGTGACGTTGCCCGTATTGTTTGGATCACCCGGAATAGGCGCGCACTGGATGAAGAGGCCACCCGCGGTCCTTCCGGCCAGCACGTAGTCTGCAGAGGTGTAAAAGTCACCGGCACCCTGGGTTTTCTCGTAGCGGGTCGTGACGAGGTTGTTGTATTTCCGGTACGTGTAGGTGAGGCCGACGGAGAAGTCGCTCATCAACTCCCGTTCGCCGCCGAGGATGATCTCGTCGGTCGTGGGAACCTTCATCCCGTAGTCGACTCGGCGAGTGCCGCTGATGGCCACGGGATTCGCGGGGTTGACGGCTGCATATCCGATGACGCGCTGCAGCTCGTTGCGCTGGATGACCTTGTCATTATTCGTGTCGACGCCGTAGAAGTAGAAATAGGTGTAGCCGCCGAGCGGGCTGGCGCTGGAGATGGCCGATCCCAACTGGCTGACGTAGCGGTTGTAGCCCGCGCGGAGCAGCGTCTTCTTGTCGGCGCCGAGGCTATAGGTCAGGCCGACGCGCGGGCTGACAGAATTCCATTTGAGCGAGCGCGGATCGCCGGGAAAGTTGAGCGCCGGAAGTGACGCCGTTAACGTGCCCGAGGCGCCGCAACCGCCAAGCAGTCCGCCGCCGCACGGCAGCGTGAGTGGAGTTGCCAGAATCGGATTGGCCGACGCTGTTACCGGCGTATTCAGCGATTCCTGACGATCCCAACGCAGGCCGGCCTGCAGAGTCAGATTGCCCATGAGGACCGTGTCGCCGACGTAGAAGTCGTGGTACTTCTCACCGTAGCCGGTGACGTGGTTACGGAAGACGCCGGCGAGATAGCAGTTCGCGGAAATCCCTTCTCTGACGCATTCGTCCGGATCGACATCCGCGAAATCCATGTAGGCGTCGGCGGGGCCAGGCCAGGAGCTGATCGAGTTCACGGGGGTATCGCGGTAACCGAATCCGAACTTCAGTTCGTGATTCATCGTTCCAACGTCGAGGAACTTCGACCCATCGATCCGGTACTGCTTCTGCGGACGGATGGTCTGGAACGTTTCATAGTTGTTATGCCACACGCCGCTGGCATCCTCGTACGCAGCGGGCGCGGTCGGTCCCTGCCCGCCGTTGGCGAAGAGGCCAAAGCCACCCGTGACTTTGGACCACATGCCGGTGAGATACAGACTCGATCCGATGATCTGCGTGTCTTCGTACTTGTAGACCTTCGTTGGACCGGTCTGTTTCCATGCGGTTTCAAAAGGCCGCGTGGCAGAAAGATTGCGCGCGTTGCGGACCTTGTCGCCGAACGTGTAGAAGGCGACGGCGCTGTTGCTCGGCAGGATCTGCGCGTTGAGTTTCGCGTTCTTGTCGCGAAGGATGATGTTGTCGAACGCACCGGTCACACCGGGAGCTTGTGAGGCCTGGTTGGAAATCTTCTGATCCGCGCTGGCCAGCCAGAACCAGGCGTGATCTCGCCAGATCGGGCCACCGACTTCGGCACCAAAGTCGCGGACATAGTTGATGCGATTGGTCTTGTCGAGATAGTAGGTTGCGTCCGACGGCACGACCGCATCAGCCTGCATGCTGCCCGGCGTGTAGAAATAGCGGCCCGAACCCTTGAAATCGTTCGTGCCGCGCTTCGTAACCATGTTCAGCTGCACGCCGGGAGTCTGGATTCGCGGGTCCGATCCACCGGTCGTGGCCTGCATCTCTTCGAACGAGTCGAAGTCGAAGTAGAGCGGCGTCGAGCCGGTCGCGCCCATATCCGTGATCGCGACGCCGTCAACGTTCCACGTGTTGTCCGTGCCCTGGGCACCCTTGGCGAAGTAGTTGGACTGCTGTCCGCTCTGACTTCCGCCAACGTTGATGCGGTCGACCTGCACCGCGGGTACCGACTGCAGCACCGTCCATGGATCGCGCGAAGAGGGGATGTTCTCCATCTCGACCTTCGTCACGTTGGTCGACGTGCCCGCTTTGCGCACGTCCAGCAGCGGCGCTTCGGCCGTGACGGTGATCGACTCCGCAACGGAGGGATTCAGCGTCATGGTGACGTCGGAATTACGTCCGACGTTGACGGTGATGCCGGCACGCGTCGACACACCGTACCCGGCAAGCTCCGACTTCAGCGTGTACGTCCCGGGCGACAAACTGAGGAACCGGAAGTTGCCCTGGGAGTCGCTGACGGCAGTCTGCGGCGCACCCACTCCGGTGACGGTGACGGTTACTCCTGGCAGGACGGTTCCGTCCTTTGCCTGAACCTTGCCGTAGATGTTGCCTGTCTGGAACTGCGCAAACGCGCTGACGGCGAGCAGCGAGATGCACAAGGCGGCCAGGACCGCCAGTAACCTGGGATTTGGGCACGGTTTCATAAGTGGCTCCTTTCTCATGTGTGACCTGTCGCTTGACGTTGTGCAGAAGACCGGCCCTTCCGCCGGTTCCGTACAAAGATTGGCCAGTCAAAGAGTTACGCAGGAATCAGATCGTTCCCGGCGAGGCATGGCATTCAATGCGTTGGTCGCAGACGACCGTTTGTTGAATCTGCGCCGCCCGAATCACGCGGCGCAGCCTAGCAAACTTTCTGTAACTAAGTAAAACGCAAACGGCCCGCCGGAGACGCTCCGGCGGGCCGTTCTTTCGAGGCTTGAATTGAGTCTTAGAAGTTGAACTTCGCGCCGAGTCTCCAGATGCGCGGCGACTGCATCTCGGTGATGCGATTGCCGCCCGGGTTTGAAGTCACACCGGTGGGGTTCGCAACTGACGGAGCTGCGTTTCGGATAATCGAAGTCTCGCGCTGCAGGACCGTCCGTTTGTTCGGAGCATTGAACAGATCACCCGACACGGTCATACCGACGCGGTTCATGAAGCGGAAGTCCTTCGCGATGCGGAGGTCCAGTTCGTAAACGTTGTCGAACCGATTGGCGCCCATCGGATCGAGCATAACCGTGATCGTGCCGCCGGGCAGTCCGCTGACGCTCGAACGGAACGGACGCGGATAGCCCTGGCGGGCGCTGAGGCTGGCACCGAGGTTGATGTCCCACGGCGCGATGAAAGCGCCGGTGAGGTTCGCGTTCCACTTCGCGCTGATGAAGTCGTTGCCGAACGCGCCGGACCCCGCTGACTGCGGAGCCACCTGACCACCAGGGCAGCGGCCCGGTCCACCGGAAACGACCGCGACCGTCGGAAGAGCGGCAGTGGGGTCGGCGTATGCGTTCGCGCCGCACGACTCCGTGTAGTCGTTATAGCTGACGTTTCCACGGAACATCCACCGGTGCGACATCCGCTTCGTGGCAGTGAGCTCGATGCCACTGTACTTCTGCGAATAGTTGGGTCTCGTGGTCAGTACGCGATTGCTCGGTACGGGAACGCCGGGAGCAAGCTGGTACAAGGCGACTCCGGTCGTCGTCGTAAACGTATTGATGAGAGTGCCGTTGCAAACCTGGCTTCCGGCCGCGTTGATTGTGATCGTGCCGGGCTTGGTCGGATCACCGGTCACCGGAGCGCACTGCATGAATGTCCCGCCAGCGGTACGCGAGGAAAGGACCCAGTCGGCCGGAGTGTAGTAGTCACCGGCGCCGGCGGTCTTCTCGAAACGGGTGGTAAAGAGGTTGTTGTACTTCCGGTAGGTGTAATTCACGCCGACCGAGAAGTCGCTCATCAGCTCGCGCTCGCCACCGATGATGATCTCGTCCGTCGTCGGAACCTTCATGCCGTAGTCCACACGCCGCGTCAGCGCGATCGACGCTGGATTGGACGGATTGACGCCGGCAGTCGAGTTGATCTTCTGCAGCTCGTTTCTCTGGATGACATGGTCGCCGTTCGTGTCGACGCCCAGGAAGTAGAAGTACGAGCCCGCCAGAGGATTCGCGCCCGACACGGCGGAGCCGATCTGACTCGCATAGCGGTTGTAGCCGGCACGAAGCAACGTGCGCTTATCGGCGCCGAGGCTGTAGGTCATACCGATGCGCGGGCTGACGCTGTTCCACTTGAGTGCCTTTGGATCGCCGGCGAAATTGACCGGCGGGAGCGAGGCATTCAGGGTGCCGCCCGTACAGGAAGACGCGAACGTGGTGGAGCAGGGAAGAGTAAGAGGCGTGGCCAGGATCGGGTTGGCAGCAATCGAGATCGCCGTATTCGACGACTGCTGACGATCCCAGCGCAGACCGCCCTGCAAGGTCAGGTTGCCCATCAGGATCGTGTCGCCCACGTAGAAGTCGTTGTATTTCTCCGTGTATCCGATCAGCACGTCGCGGCCGACGGTCGCGATCCCGCAGTTTGAAGGAAGGCCCTGAGCGGCACAGATCGGAGCAACGTTGAAGTAGTCCCACCATCCGTGCGCTGGTCCGGGATAGATGGAGGACGAGTTGACGGGGGTGTTGCGATAGCCGAAGCCGAACTTCAGCTCGTGGTTCATCTTGCCGATGTCGAGGAACTTCGAACCATCCAGGCGCTCCTGCTTCTGCGGACGGTCCGTCACGTACGTATAGAAGTTGTCGTGGTTGACACCATTTGCATCGCGCCAGCGTGACGGTGCGGATTCGCCCTGACCGCCGTTGCCGTTCAAGCTGAACCCGCCGGAGATCTTCGACCACATACCGGTGAGGTAGAGGCTGGAGCCGATGATCTGCGTGTCTTCGAGTTTGTAGACCTTGGTGGGGCCGATCTGGCGCCAGGCCGTTTCGAAGGGCCGCGTCGGAGAAAGGTTGCGCGCGTTCCGGACTTTGTCGCCGAACGTGTAGAAGCCGACCGCGCTGTTGCTGGCCACGATCTGGCCATTCAACTTCGCGTTCTTGTCGCGCAGCACGATGTTGTCGAAAAGACCGACCACGGGAACAGGCAGGCCTGTCTTCGAGTCGAAGACGATCGTGTTGGATGCCTGAACGGAAATCTTGTTGTCGCCGCGGGCGCCCCAGAACCAGAGGTGATCCTTCCAGATCGGACCGCCGGCTTCGGCGCCGTAGTCGCGGACGAAGTTCACTTTGTTCGTGTTCTGGAGGTAGTACGTGGCCTCGCCCGGAACTGCGGCCGCGGCCTGCATGCTGCCCGGGGTGTAGTAATAACGTCCCGAACCGCGGATGTCGTTGGTTCCGCGCTTGGTGACCATGTTGAGCTGCACGCCCGGCGTTTCGATGCGCGGGTCGGAGCCACCCGTGGTGGCCTGCATCTCTTCGAACGAATCGAAGTCGAAGTAGAGCGGCGACGATCCCGTCGCGCCCATGTCGGTGATGTTCACGCCGTCTACGTTCCACGTGTTGTCGCGTGAGAGCGCGCCCTTCGCGTAATAGACCGACTGCTGACCGCTCTGGCTGCCGCCGACGTTGATGCGGTCGACGTTGACTGCCGGAACCGACTGCAGAACGGTCCACGGATCGCGCGAGGTGGGGATCTTCTCCATCTCGATCTTCGACACGTTGGTGGCGGTGCCCGCTTTGCGGACATCAAGGAGCGGCGACTCCGCCGTAACCGTGATCGACTCCGCCATGGAGGCGTTGAGGGTCATGGTGATGTCGGCGTTTTGACCGACCTGCACGGTGAGACCGGCGCGGGTTGCCGTTCCGAATCCCGAAAGCTCTGCCTTCACGGTGTAACTGCCGGGGGAGAGATTCGGGAAACGGAAATTGCCCTGAGCATCGGTGACTGCGGTCTGCGGAGCACCGACGCCACTGAGAGTGACCGTCACTCCGGGGAGGGCGCTTCCGTCCTTCGACTGCGCTTTGCCGAAGATGTTGCCGGTCTGGAGCTGTGCGAAGGCGCTGACAGCCATCAGCGAGATGCACAGGGTGGCGACGATCGCCAGAATCCTCGAATTGGGGCACCGTTTCATAGCGGCTCCTTTCTCAAATTGGACCTGTTGGGGACATGGCCGAATGTGCAGATCGCGGCCCAAATGCCGCGATCCGGCAAAGCTGAGTCAGTTCAAAGAGTTACCCCTCGGGTTGACGTCCGGCGAACCGCTGGCGGATTCAATTCGCCGTCGATTGCCGTCCGTTTTGCGAATCTGGATTGGGAACGATTGCCGCGCAGTTTAGCAAACTTTCTGCGACAGAAATGACAAACGCCGCGAATTTCTTCGCGGCGTTTGAGGCCTGCCTTCCGGCTGCCTACGAGGTTAGCTGTCGGATTCGGACTGGAAGCCCTACCAGCTTCTGGCTGGATTCACCCCGGACGGTGGCAAGCCGTCGCTCAATTGGTTCCCCCGTTCCTCGGCGCCGAGGATTAGGCCGGCAAGCCGCCACGCGTAGGCGGCATCGCGGAGTGTACGAGTTCGCGGGCGGATGTCAATCGAGCGCGAGCGTTGGGGGGGGTGTCGGGGGTCGGGGGTCGGGTGTCGGTGTCGGTGTCGGTGTCGGTGTCGGGAGCAGATCCTTCAGAAGGATCGCGACGCAGAGGTCTCTACGACTCCCGACTCCCGACCTAAACGACGAACGCCGCGAAGCAATCGCGGCGTTCGTGTTTGATGCGAACGTTCGAATCGTTATTTCACCGGCGCCGCGGTTGCCGCTTTCGCGAAGTCGCCGGCTTTGACGATCGTGATCTTTGCCGGGTCGATCCACTTGCGGAGGGCGGCGTTCACTTCGTCCAACGTCAGTGCGGCCACTTTCTGTTCGAACTGGGCGTCCCACTGCATCGTGCGATGGGCGAACAGCTCGCTGCCGAGGGTGCGGGCGAGCGCTGCGTCCTGAGCGCGCTGAACTTTGCGCGACTCCAGGTAACCCTTCTTGGCCTCGTCGACCTCCTGTTGCGTGAAGCCGTCTTTGAGCGCGCGGGCGATCTCTTCGCGGAAGGCTGTCTCCAGCTTGCCGGCGTTCTGCGGCGCGTAGATGGCGAACGTGGTGAACGTGCCGGCCTGGTCGAACGAACTGACGTTCATGAATGAGCCGACGCCGTAGCTGAGTCCTTCCTTCTGCCGGATGCGGCTGCCGAGGCGCGAGAAGAGACCGCCGCCGCCGAGGATGGAGTTGGCGACGACCAGGGCCGGATAGCTCGGATCGTCATCGCGAATGCCGAGATTGAGGCCGGCCAGAAAGAGCGCGTTGGCCTTGTCGGGAGTCTCGAACGACTGGTTGACCGGCGCGATGTCCTGGTAGACGCGCGGCACGCGGGCGAAGCCGGCGCCGCTCTTCCAGTTTCCGAAAAGCTGGCCGGCCTGCGCGGTCAACGCCTTCGCGTCGAAGTCGCCGACGACGGCGAGCTCGCCGGCCGAGGCGCCCATGAACGACTTGTAGAAGCTCTTAATGTTCTCCAGCGTCAGCGCGTTGACGGTGGCGATGTCCTCCTGCGGAGTGCTGATGTAGCGGACGTCGCCCTTCGGATAGTCGTTCATGTGGCGGCCGAACGCGGTCTGCGCAACCGCTTGCGGATCGGTGCGCTGTTCTTCCACTCGCGCCAGCATCTCCTGCTTCCACGTATCGAGTTCGCTCTGCGGGAACGACGGCGATTCGAGGATTTCGGCGATGAGCGTCATCACGGCGGGAAGGTTGTCGCGCGTGGTCTCGACGTTGACGCTGACTGACGTAGGCGCGGCCTGGATGTTGACGCGCGCCTTGAGGCGATCGAATTCGTCCTTGAGTTGCTGACGCGTGTGCTTGGTGGTTCCGCGCTGCAGCATCTCGCCCATCGCCTCGGCGGTATCGCCGAGGTTCATGAGCGACTTCTCGTCGCCGAACCGGATGGTGAGATTAGCCACGACGGAGTTGCCACGCGTCTTCTTCGGCAGGAGCGCCAGTTGGAGTCCCGAGGGGAGCACCGAGCGCGTGGTGCGCGACTCGATGTTCGTGGGCGAAGCATCGAACGCCTCCCCCGCGGCCACCGGCGCGTCTCCTTTGTAGTTGTCGACCAGCGAAGCGATCGACGGCGTCGGCGGAATCTGCGTGCGGTCCGGTTTCGGATCGGGGATGAACTCGCCGACGGTGCGGTTGGACGGCTTCAGATACGCGGCCGCGACGCGCTGCACATCTTCGGGCGTGACCTTGCGCAGGTTGTCGCGGTTGATGAAGAAGAGGCGCCAGTCGCCCGCGCCGATCAACTCGCTCATGGCCAGACCGACGCGGTCAGGCGCGTTAAGAGCGAGCTCGATGTTCTTGAGCAGCGCCGTTTTGGCGCGGTCCACTTCTTCTTTCGAAACCGGATTCGTTTTCAACGCTTCGATCGTGGCCGACATCGTGTCGCGGGCGGCATCGAGCGACTGCTCCTGCCGCACCGAGGACTGGAACGCGAGGAAGGCAGGATCGTGCATCTCCAACAGATCGCTGCTGACGTCGGTCGCCTTCTTCGTCTCGACCAGCGCTTTGTACAGCCGGCCCGAGGGAGTGTCGGCGAGGATGCGAGCGAGGACCTGAACCGCGGCGTAGTCGGGATGCGCGGTAGCGGGGACGTGGTAGACCATGCAGACCGACTGCACGTCGCCGACACGGCGGAGGATGACCGAACGCTCGCCGTCCTGAACCGGCTCGACGGTGTAGGTCGGCTGCAGTTTGCGCGTCGGGCGCGGGATCGATCCGAACGAGGAATTCACCTGGGCCAGTGCCTTGGCCTCATCGAACTTCCCGGCGATCAGCAGCACGGCATTGTCCGGCTGGTAGTAGTTCCGATAAAAAGCCTGAAGCCGGTCGATGGGAACGCGCTCGATGTCTTCGCGCGAACCGATGGTGGAGTGGCCGTAGTTGTGCCAGAGGTAGGCGGTGGAGAGAACGCGCTCCTCGAGGATGTTGGCGGGATCGTTCTCCCCCGCTTCAAACTCGTTGCGGACGACTGTCATCTCCGAGTCGAGATCCTTCTTGGCGATGAAGGAGTGGATCATCCGGTCCGCCTCGAGATCGAGCGCGAACTTCAGATTCGCTTCCGTGGCCGGCAGCACCTCGAAGTAGTTGGTGCGATCGAACCATGTGGAGGCGTTGTAATTCGCCCCATGCGCCTTCATCTCCTGCGGGATGACCTTGTGCGTCGGCGTCCCCTTGAACGCCATGTGCTCGAGCAGATGCGCCATCCCGGTCTCGCCGTAGCCTTCATGCCGCGACCCGACGGTGTAGGTGAGGTTGACGGTAACGGTGGCCTTGGTGGGATCGGGGAAGAGCAGAACGCGAAGTCCGTTCGAGAGCTGGTACTCGGTGATTCCTTCGACGGAGGTCACCTTCACCGGCGCGGACGCCGACTTGGCAGGAGCGCTGCTCTTCTTCTGTCCGTAGGTGGCGAACGCCGCCACGAACAACAACGGAAGCAGAATCGCTCGATAGTTTCTCGTCATCAAATTTCTCCCTGTTGGTTGATCGCGAGATCGTAGACGACAACGCCGATTCGCGTGCGAGCCCATACGAAGGCGAGAGGAAAAAGTTATGACTGACGAGCGAAGAAAGCTGGGAGATTGACGGGCGTTTGTCGCGGTCACCCGGTCTGGCAATTGCACGGCGGGTATCATTCGACGGGCTCAACTGCTGAGCCAACAACGACACGAATCACGGAGATGAAACGTGCACCTTGTACATCGAATCGTCGCCAGTCTCATCGTCGGCTCTCTCGCCCTCTCCGCGGGGGCTCAGACAAACGGCACCACAGAGACGCTTTCCGAAGTGAAGTCTCCAGAGCCGTGGACGCAGGCTCCGGACGGATTCCGCGACGTTCGATTCGGCTCAACGGTCGAACAGGCGCAGGCTGTCCTGGGACCGTTGAAGTGTGACGACCGTAAGGATTGGATCGCCGGTGTCCAGCAGTGTCACACGACCGACCGAAATAAGGCTTTCCGCGTCGCTGGTGAGGTGATCAACACTTATTACTTCTTCGACGAGGGAAAGTTCGTCGGCGTAACTCTTACCGAGGGGATAATGGCGTCCATGCAGCAATTCCCGCCGGCGACGTATAGAGAACTATCGACTGCGTTCAAGCAGAAGTTCGGCACTCCGACCTATACCCGAACATTTCGCAGCCATGGCATTCGCGAAGAGAAGGGAAATATGTTCAACGGCGGTGTCACGCGCCGAATCCCCTACGACTTCACCTATGAAAGTGTCGTGTGGGAGAACGATCAGGTGTTCGCCTACCTCACCGCGAACGAACAGAACCGGATTTCATACGGGATGGTCGAAACGCAGTCCTGGACGAAGAAAAAAGAAGACGCGGCCAAAAAGAGAAAGACAAACGTCACGCCGTTCTAGTTTCAAGAAAATCTCCAGGCGCCGCTTCAATGCGGAATCAGGGAAGCCAGCGCCAGCGCTACGATCACGCCGGCCGTCGAACGCGTATTGGCAGAACTGCGAACCTTAGGGAACTCTCCGAGATCATCCACGGTGGCGTGAGCCGAAAACCCATGACTATTACTTCGCCGCTATGCGATGTCGATGGGCATCAGCGGAGAAATTTCTCGAACCATCGGCGCACCATCTCCCCACGCCTGCGATTGGTGTAGAACTCCGGACGCGGATGTTTGATGAGCTCCGCCATGGCGTCGGCGACCTGCTCCGGAGTCTGCGGTTGCGCGCGGGTGCCGGGCGGTCTCGGCGGCGGCGCCGCACTGGGCGCGCCGAGGACGTTGTGTGGAAAGTCGGTGAGCACTCTGCCCGGGATGAACAGCGACACATCCACGCCTTTGCCGGCGACGTCGGCGCGAAGGTTCGCGGTCAGTGCGTTCAGGGCGGCTTTCGCTGCGTTGTACGCGGAACGGTGCGGGGCGATGGTCGGAACGCGGCCGAGGACCGAGGAAATGTTGATCAGATGTCCGCGTCCGCGGTCGGCGAAATACGGGACGATGACCTGCATGCCGTAGAGCGCGGACTTGACGTTGACGCGCATCATCTCGTCGAAGTCGTCGCTGGTCAGATCGAGCACCAGGCGGGAGATGCCGCGTCCGGCGTTATTGATCCAGACATCGACCGCGCCGAACGCACGGAGCGCCTCATCGCGAAGGTGCTCGACGTTTTCGCGGCGCGTCACATCGGCGACGACGGCGACGGCGTCGCCGCTCTCTCGCGCAACCTGCTGGAGCAATTCGCCGCGGCGCGCGGCGAGCACAAGTCGATTTCCGTCCCGCCCCAGGCGGCGTGCAATCGCGGCTCCGATGCCCGCGCTTGCGCCGGTGATCACGATCGTACGCATTGGTGCTTCGAGTTCTTTGCTCATCGGCTCGGCTCCCTGAGTCCATCACCGGCCGCGAGTTGATGAACCGCCCGCGCGCCGCCCGCCGGAGATGTCGGTTGCCACGGTCTGTTTCCCAACCATCACGCCGCCGAGCGGCTCGGACGCATCGCGCGGATGCCAAATCCACTTTTGCACTTCAATGGCGACGATGGGATCGGGAGCGGAGCGGTTATGCACGTTTGCATACGTCTGAAAGAATTCCGCGGCCCGCGTTGCTGTCGATGGCTCGAAAATCATCGCGAGCTGGCGGCGATAGAACGCATCTTTCAACGCGCCAATCGTTCGCTCAGGATGCGACGTCTCCCACGCGCCACTGCGATGCCGCTCGAGCAATTTGTAATACGTGACCGAACTGTCGCTCGATGGCATCGCGTACATCTGCCATGCCGTGAACGGATAAATCTCCACCTTGTAAGCCCAGACGAGCATCATGATTCCCGCCAGCACGCACACGAGCAACGGCGCAGCGCGTGCACGAGCTTCGTCCTCACCCACCTCGCGCGCCGGTCTAATAAGGAAAATGAGCTGGAGCAGGATCAGGTCGTAAAACAGCACATTCTGAAGAAGCCAGATTCCGACATGCATCGCCACGGCCGCGATCGGAAAGATTCTGCGCGCGACGCGCGAAAACAGAACTGCCGGATAGAGAATCTCGATCGCGATCGTGCCGATCCCAAGCGCGACGAAAACCCAATCCGGGGCGTGGGCGAACTGCAGCGAAAGTTTGAAGTCATACTGCATCGGATTAAGAGTGTCCGTCAGCGTGATCGCGCGCAGATTCGACGCGCCGGACCATTGCAGGCCGCCAGTGCGCAGCTTGCTGAGTCCTGCCGAGAAATAAATCATCGCCAGCGTTACCCAGCAGGCATATCGCGCCCAGCCATACGTCCGCGAACGCGCACGCGGCGGTTTGCCTCGCGCGTCGATCGAGAATCCATCGCCGCACGGTGTGAACGACAGCACCGCGAGCAGATCCATCGACGCCATACCGCTGTGGTAGAAGTGGGAGTACTGGCGCAGGAGCCCGCCCTCGAGAAAATAACCGATGCACGCGAGCGGTACGGTCCAGCGCGTCCTCCAGCCGGTCATCGCCGCCGCTGTGACGAGGAGGAGCACGATTTGGAACATGCGCAGCGCCGCGACGCTGGCTTCGAAGCGTGAAAAGCCGGGCAACGATTGAGCCGCATGGAAAAGCCCCATCGGCTCGCGCATGGAATGCGGCAGCAGGGTGGTGCTCGCCAGGTTTACCCACAGGAGGTTCATGAGCACGACGCCGCAGACAAGAACGCGGATGGCGCCGAGCTGCGAGGCATCGGCTGTCCCGACGAACTTGCGGAAAAACCGCTGCGATCCCACCACCGGCATGAGCAGCGCGAATCCGATCCAAACGAGAAGCGCGCTATTGGCCGCGTTTCGCCAAAGCTGAAGGTAATACTCCAGCGGCTGGTTCTGCCGCGAAGCGAAGAATCGATTCGCCGCGGAGAAACCGCGGCCTGCGTACGCAGCCGTAATGATGCCGGGCACAACGTAATTCGCGAGCAGAGTAACGGCCACGCCCAGCATCAGCACCACGCCGGCGACGAGCCACAGACGGCGTGAATACTCGTTGTCGTCCTGTTCGCGCATCGGATCCGGACTTCCTCTCTCTAAGGCTCCGCCGTACCAGTGTTGTGTCCCGGGGCGGCGATGGCGACGAGTCCGCCGACGAGCTCGATCAGTCTCGTCCCCACTGTAATGGCACACCAATAGGGCACGCTGAAAGCGGGGATGCCGATCTGACGGTACTGCCGCGTCAAAAGGAGCCAGTCGAGGACGATCCGCCGCCCGGTGATGCCCACAAGTGCGATCGCTCCAAAGCGCCGGAAGACGCGCGTACCGCGCAGAATACAGTGGTGGTCGAGACGGAAGATGCCGACGCCGTCATGGCCGCGGATGAAGTGCTTGGTGATGATTCCCACCCCGCCGGGAAATCCATGCCATACGCGCGCGCGAGCTTCATAAACGATCCGTGCGCCGGCGGCACGGAGTTGGTGCAAGAGAAAGTAGCCGCCGCCGTGCCGGCGAATCCGCGAGTCCAGCGGATGTTGCAGAAGGACGTCGCGGCGAAAGGCGACGTTGCTTAGATTCATGATGCTGGCGGTGCCATCGTTCCGCTCGACGACGTACCCCAAATCGGGAACGGAGAACGTCCGCGCCAGCAGCGAACCGGTCGGGTAGCGCGAACGTCCGGCCACGCCGTCGACGCCGGGGCTGAAGCGCGCGAGCAGCATTTCGATCCAGTCTGCCGCAGGAACACAGTCGCTATCGAGCATGGCCACGATCTCTCCGCTGGCCGCTTCGGCGCCGGCGTTCTTCGCGGCGAAGTAATTCGATCGTCCCGAGGTCGTGAGCTTCGCGTACGGATAGCGATGGCGCAGCTCGTCCGCCGCGGCCGGATCAACGAGGTCGTCGATGACGATGATGACTTCGTCCGGCGCCACGGTCTGTTGCGCGAGGCCGTCGAACGTTGCGCGGAGATCGTCCGCGAGCGAGCCGTTCGGCTCCTCGCGCGCGTTGATCGTCTCGACAACCACGGAGAGAGTCACGCCTTGTAAATCCACGGAGAGCACCGGCTCGGGCACTGGCATGAGTGTAGACTGCAACGCCGTCATGATGCGACCACTCCGATGGCTCATGCGAACCGTGAACCGGGGCCTGCTCGAGCTTTCCTATCGGCTCGACCTCCCGTTCTCTCTCGGCGGACCGGTGTCGCTGATGGTCGAACCGAGCGCCGCGTGCAATCTTCGCTGCCCCCTCTGCCCGACCGGCATCCATGCGACCAAACGCGACGGATACACATTGTCGCCCGACGATTTCGAGCGCGCCCTAGGGTGGTTTCGGTACACGCTGCAGACGGTGACATTCTGGGTTTGGGGCGAGCCGTTCCTGAATCGCAATCTGCCGAAGATGGTTGCTGTCGCCTCGCGCTACCACATCGCCTCCCAGGTTTCGACGAACGGGCATTTCCTGGAAGGGCCAATGCTCGACGAGCTCTTCGCGGCGGGCCTGACGCTGCTCAAAATCTCCATCGATACGCCGAACGCCGGACTGTACACTCGGTACCGCGTAGGCGGCGATTTCGAGACTGTCGTGCGCGGCGTCAAACACGCGGTTGCGCGCAAACGCGCGCTGGGTGCGAGGACGATCATCGAAGCACAGTACATGGCCATGCGCGGCTCGGAGGATATGGCGGCGATGATCGCGCACGGCCGCGAGCTCGGTGCGGATCAGGTCAGAGTGAAGATGCTCGGCATTGGCTCGTCCGTCCCCGAGCCAACGGAAAAAGAGTGGTCGCTGATGCCGGAGGCCGAGGCACTCAACCGCTACGCCGACCACACGGATGTTCGTCCAAAGATCCAATGGGATGATGAGCGCTGCACGTACATCTGGCGCCGGATGGTCTTGAACGCCGACGGGAAATGCCTTCCTTGCAGCCACGATCAGCTCGTGAAGTTCGAGCTCGGAACGATCAAGAGCGGTCGGTCGCTCGCGTCGGTATGGAACGGTCCGGCCTATCGACGTTATCGGCGCGGAATCCGGCAGACGCAGAAAAACGAGATCATGTGTCAGCGATGCCCGGAGCTGGTACGCAAGGATCTCGATCCGGGCGTCGTCTTTGCGGCGCGGGCCGACGAGGCGTGACTCTTCCCAATTTCCTCATCATCGGCGCGGGACGGTCGGGAACCTCATCGCTTTACTACTACCTCGGCCAGCATCCACAAATCTACATGAGTCCCGTCAAGGAGCCGCGCTACTTCGGAGTCGAGCCACGAGTAGGGACCGCGCCGCCGATCCAGAGCCGCAAACGAATTCAAAGCCGTAAGGAATACGAGCGGCTTTTCGCGGGAGTCTCGAATGAAACAGCAGTCGGCGAGGCTTCGCCTCAATACCTGAACAGTCCAACAGCCGCGGCGCGCATCGCCGCGGATCTGCCCGGCGTCCGGCTGATCGCGCTGCTGCGCAATCCTGCCGATCGCGCCTACTCGAGTTACATCGGGCAAGTCCGTGCCGGCGTGGAATTCCGTTCGGTCGAGAAGGCGATGCAGCCGGACACGTACTACTTCCAATCGAGTCTGTACGCGCATCCGCTGGAACGATATTTCAGCCGGTTCGCCCGGCAGCAGATCAAGGTCGTCCTGTTCGACGATCTCGTGAGCGACGCGCGTGCCGTCGTCAAAGAGATCCTCGGTTTTCTCGACGTTGCCACCGACGTCGAGCTGGATCTTTCAATTCGACACAACGTTTCGACGGTGCCACGGTTCATCGCCTTGAACGCGCTGATCTGGAAGACCGCGCATGTGGTCACGAAACTCGTGCCCTTGGCCGCGGGCCGTGGTCTCGCCATGCGCCTTCAACGGCCGCTCCTCCGGCCGCTGGAGCCGCTCTCCGATCCGGTGCGGCGGCGGATGCTCGAGGCATTCGAAGCTGACATTCGCGACACCGGCCGCCTGATCGGGAGAGACCTTTCGCACTGGTTGCAGTGCTGAGCGCACTTGGGGAGACATGCCGACGATTGCCTCGGTCAAGCGCAAATAGGCGGATGGATCAGTAGTTCGAGCGCGGATATGTTTCAAGCTCGTCCGGGCCGATGTCGCCGAGCGTTTTGTCCTGGCGATCGATCTCGAAATCTTGGGGGTCAGGCCTTTGGCTTTTCGTACCCCGTGCAACTCATTTCGCCGCGGCCTGCGGAAGCATCGGCTCGAAGGCGCGCCCGACCTCGGCGCTCTCCACCGGCACGGGCGCCGGAACGGAGATCGCGTTCAGGTCTGGGAACGTGTAGCTCACCACTTGCAACTTCGGTCGGTTCACGTAGCTCCACAGCTCGCCCTGGAACTGCTCGGGCGTCGTGCCGAACGCGGTCTGGAAGGCGACGTCGACCGGCTTCTTCGCGTCGAGCAGGGCCAGATACGTTGCGAGCTGTCCGGCGCGCTGCGGCGCACCGACGAGGAGGTAGTGCATGAAGATCCAGGACGTCGCATAGAACGGCCCCGCGTGTGCGCCGTTGTACTCCGGCGACCGGGTATCGATGGCAAAGACGCGGCGCAACGGCATCAGCCCTGTCTCCAGGATCGTGTCGACGAACGCTTTCGGAATGCTGCCGACCACCACCGATTTCCCCTTCACCGTGAACGTCGAATAGAACTCGGCGACGCCCTCCTGATACCAGAGCGGCAGACCAGCCGCGGTGTTCTCGATCAGGGAGTGCGTGATCTCGTGAAAGACAACGTGGTCCCCGCCGGCGCCGCCGTCATTCTCCATGGCCACGAAGAACCGTCCCTCCGAACTGGTAAAAAACCCGACCACCTCCGTCCGGTGCGAGCCAACGGCTGCATTGCGCACCGGAGCGAACGCCGGCTCGCCGTCGAAGACAAAGATCGTCGTCGGCACCGCCGACTCCGTGCGCAGCCCCATGATGTGGCCCAGCGCCCCGCGCATCCGCTCGAGCTTCGCAACGATCGCCTTCGTCGTGAAGTCATGCGCATTGCTGTAGACGATCAAATTCCGCGTCTCGCTCTTCGTCCAGTTGCCACCGAGGTCGAGAGCGTGAGCCGGGAGGGCGAGAAGCGCGAGGAGGAGGGTGGCGAGGCTCGGGAGGCGGGTCATTGGACGCATGATACCGGCACGTATATCCGACGCGAAGGCGCACGAATCGGGGAGCGGCAACTCGAATTCCATTCCTCCCCCCTTCGTATTTAGACACGTATGCGAGTCATTCGAGTGACCGACCGCGTCGATCGCGGGAGCGGACCGTATGCATGTGTCCATTCTAGGCGTAATCGCGTGCGCTGGCCGCATTCACCGCGTCGGACCACGCGTTGAACGCGAGAGCCGCTCGCATGCAATACGTTAGGCCCACGCGTTGTACGCGAGGGGCGCTCGCGTGCAAGACGTCGGACCCACGCATTGAACGCGAGGGGCTCTCGCATGCAATACGTCAGGCCCACGCATTGAACGCGGGGGGCTCTCGCATACAATTCGTCGGGTCCTCGCGTTGAACGCGAGAGGCTCTCGCATGCAATACGTCGAGCCCACGCGTTGTACGCAGGCGCGATCTTCCTCGTGGCGATCCTCTCCACTGTCGTTTATCTGACAGTTACGAAAAAAAGATCTGACGCGAGCTGCCGTCACTGAGGGAGCGTGGGCCAGTAACTCCGAGGCGGCGCGAGGAATGGAATACTTCGTGCTCCTGGAACGCGAACGGAGGGAACAATGAAGAACCTGATTCTTACGCTCGCGATGACGGCCGCTCTTGTCGGCTGTTCGAATTGGAATCGCGCTACACCCGCACCGCTCGACAACGCGGCCACCACCGCCGAGGTAAAGAAGAACCTGTTGTCAGACAGCCTCACCGGGATCGATGTCGATACGCGCGATGGAGTCGTGACGCTTTCCGGCCACCTGCCGACGCGGGACGCGCGGCGCACCGCGGTCCATGACGCTTCGAAAGTAAAGGGCGTCCACAGAGTCGTCGATAACATCGCTGTCCCCTGACGGGTGTATTGCTTCGGAGCAGCCTCAGATCTCTCCTTTTTGAAGTCATCTCAGGCTTCGTTTGCGGATTCATCTCGTCGTCAGCGGACCACACATAGAATCGGCGGATGCGAAAGACTTTCATCCTCCTGACAACCGTTCTCGCCGTCACCTCGCTGCAGGCGACAGATCCCAACGCTACAAGGTCACGATGCTTGCGCTGCCGGGCGCAGGTCCAACCGGGATCAGCATGGACTATCTCGGCTACGACCCAGCCACTGACTCCGTCTGGGTCCCGGCCGGAAACACCGGGGCTGTCGATGTCATCGACGCTACTTCCCAAAAGGTGACGCAACTCTCCGGCTTCCCTTCCGGGGAAATGGGCTCGGACAACCGCAAACGCCTCGTCGGGCCGAGCTCCGTTACATTCGGCAAGGGGACCGTCTACATCGGCGACCGGTTCGATTCCAGCGTCTTTTCGCTCGATGCTCGCACTCGCGCCCGCGGCGCGTGCGTCAAGCTGGACTCAATGCCCGATGGTCTCGCCTACGTGGCATCCACGCACGAGGTGTGGGTGACGACCCCGCGCGACAAGACCATCCGCATCCTCGATGCAGGCACCCTCGCACAGAAGGAGAAGCTGACCTTCGAGGGAAATCCGGAAGGCTTCGCCGTTGACGCCAGGCGCAACCGCTTCTATACAAACATGGAAGACAAGGATCTCACGCTGGCCATCGATCTGAAGTCGCACAAGACCGTCGCAACCTGGAAGCCCGCGTGCGGCGAGGACGGACCGCACGGCATCAAGCTCGATGAAAAGGATGGCTATCTGCTGGTCGCCTGCAGCACGAAAACGGAAGTGCTCGATGCCGGCCACAACGGCGCCGTACTTTCCTCGGTCGAAACCGGTGACGGCGTCGACGATCTCGACTACGTACCGTCGACGCGCATGGTCTACGTCGGCGCGGCAAAAGCGGCCCTACTGACCGTGGCCCATCTCGACCCGGCGGGCAAGCTGACCGTCAAGGAAAAAGTAGCGACGCACCCCGGCGCCCGCAACGGCGTGGTCGCAAAAAACGGCGCCGTGTTCCTCGGCCACGGTGGCGGCGGAAATCTGTCCGATATCGTCGTTGCAGCACCCGTGAAGTAATCAGCCTTGTGCGTTTCGATCCGGCGCGCCGTGGGGAATGGCCACTCGGCGCGCCCGCTCCCTTGAGCGGATCGGCGTCCTCTCCTTGTGGAGGAGAGGCGCAGCTCGACTCCATCCCTACCCCCGCCCGAACTTCGACACGTATGCGAGTCATCGAGCGGGCCGACGGCGTCGATCGCGGGGGCGGACCGTATGCACGTGTCCATTCAAGCGCTGATCGCGTGGGCCGTTCGCATTCACCGCGTCGGGTCCACGTTGATCGCAAGAGGCGGTCGCATGCAATACGTCGGGGCTACCGTTGACCGTGAGTGGCGGTCGCATTCACGCGTCACGCTCGTGGAACGGAACATCAGGCCACAACCGAAGCGTGAGTCCGAGGAGCTTTCCCGACGCGACCTGCCAGCGGAACGGGCCAGCTTCGCACCGCATCGTCACTGCGACGCAACTTGCAGCGAACTTCGAATTCTTCCGTACAATTGTGACACGCATGCCACTCGAATTCTCTTCCTACATCAGTTATCCACATGGGAACGGAATCATCAAGGACTTCGTCGAGGAGTTGCGGCATCACCTCACGAAGCGGATCGAGTCGTACATAAGCCTCAAACCGTTCTACGACGACGAGCGCCTTGGCCCCGGGTACCGCTTCAATGACATGCTTTCCCGCTCGCTCTGCCGCAGCATCAGCATGATCGTTGTCTATGTTCCGGAATATGAGTCGCGTCCCTACTGCCTTCGCGAACTGGCGGCGATGGAGGCCTTGCAACGGCGGCGTCTCAGTCTCATTGGACCGCATCTCGAAATACCTCAGGGAATGATCTTCCCCATCGTGCTTCGCGCCCTAGAGACCGGAGCAGGAGAGCTGAAGCTGCCTAGCTGGATAACAGATCAGAGCCAGTATTCTGACTTCTCACGTTTCCAAATGGGATATGGCGACATCTTTGAGTCGCGTGATGTCATTCTGGAAATCGAGAAGATCGGCAAGGCAATCAGGAACCTTTACGATGCGTTCGGCCACGTCGCAGACCCATGTCTCGATTGCGATGATTTTGCCCTTCCCTCGGAGGCTGCCATCGAATCGCGCCTGCGTTTACCGCGATGGAGTGCGAGGTTCCCCGGCAGAACGGGAGAGTCATCGTGAGTGGACCGGCTCGCGGGCAAGTCATCACGTTCTACTCGTTCAAGGGTGGAACCGGAAGGTCGATGGCCGTTGCCAACGTAGGGTGTTTGCTTGCGAGAAAGAGCAGCTGCCGCGTGTTGATGATCGATTTCGATCTCGAGGCGCCTGGGCTGCACCGGTATTTCCCCGATACTCCGTACGGGACGTTAGAAGGAGGCGTAATCGAGCTCATGTCGGTTCTCGCGCATGCCGCGGGAGCGCTTCCGCGGATGCGCGATGAGCAGCGGAGAGAACAAAGGGTTCTCGAAATCGTGCAGAGCGTTGCTCTGGAAGATTACATTCGGAAAACACGCTTCGAAAACCTCGACGTGATGTTCGCTGGCCGTTTCGACGAGAAGTACGGCGAGCGCGTCGCAACTTTCGCCTGGCCGGAACTCTATCTGACCGCACCGGAAATCATCAGCCTCTTGATGCTGCGACTCGGCGAGAACTACACACACATTCTTGTTGACTCGCGTACAGGTTTTAACGATGTCAGCGGACTTTGTACCGCTGTCCTGCCAGAGAAACTGGTATTTGTGTTCACGCCGAACCGGCAGAATCTAGATGGGGCCGAGAAAGTCATCCGCGAGGCGATAGCCCACCGAAGGCAATCCAATGATCTGCGGCCATTAATCGTGTTCCCATTTCCTTCTCGTATTGAAAACGCAGAGCCAGTAGAACGAGACCTATGGCGGCTCGGAGACGCGTCCGGTTTCGTCGGGTACCAACCGCACTTCGAGGAGTGGCTTCGATCCGCATACGGCCTTCCACGTTGCGATCTCGGTCCGTATTTCGATGCTGTACAGGTACAGCACGTTCCGTTCTACGCGTATGGAGAAAAAATCGCCGCGGAGATCGAACGGTCGCGGGATATCCTCTCGCTGTCCAGCGCATATCAGCGTTTCATAGACTGGCTGGAAGGCAAGCCGTGGTCGGCGCTAACTGACGAAGCGTTGAAAAAGTATGCGACCGCCCTGAAGCAACGGTTCGGAAGCATCGAAGTGCCCGGGACATTTATCTCCGCACCGATTCACGCGTCTTTTGTTCGTCCGCAATTACTCTTTCGTGGCGCTGAAACCGCGCAACACCTTTCTTGGCGACTCGTCAGCCGCGTTCGCCACTTGGAGATCCAAGGTGAGCATGGATCCGGCAAGACGACACTTCTACAATGGTTGGCCGTGACGGCTGCGGAGCACCTCGACCGCGTCCCACACACTGGGACGATCCCTGTGTTCGTAAGTGCGACAGTTCTTGATACACGCCTACCAGTTATAGAGAGCCTTCGCGCAGCTGTTGGGCAGTTCGGCCTTCCGGACCATGATCTCTTCGTGCTTCGCGAGTCGCTCGCAACGCGCCTGCAAGCCGGAAGCGTGGCTGTGCTCGTGGACGACATTGATAGTCTGGAGTCGGAGTTGCAACGCGCATTGTTCGATGCGAACTTGCAGCATTTCGCTCGTACATTCCCTCGTTGCCCGATAGTAATCACCCGCCGCACGGGACCGCTGGCCGCTTTGAATGCTGATTTCAAGCAATGCAGCATCGGCCCGGTCACTTCAAACGAACAGCGGCATCTGGTGCGACTCTGGAGTGGACTGAGTTCGCAGATGTCCGAGGGTTCGCCGGGCACGGCTGAGCTTCACATCTCGACGCTGCTAGCGTCATGGAGGAGGCGCACGCCTCTGCTCGTGGAAATGGCACTCCGCCAGATTGAAAGCGACGAATCCCATGACGAGTTTCAGCTCTGTCGAAGCTATCTAGATGTGGTGCTGGGACGCACGGCTTCGAAAACGGAGTCCATCGGCGATGCAGCGACGATAATGAAAGCGCTTCAAACACTTGCATTGGTTGCGTTCAGTTATCGCGGCCGCGATTCTATGCCGATTACGATGGCCGAAAAGGAACTCCGGAAATTTAGCGAAGGCTCGGAGGCTCACGACCTTGCGTCAGCGATACGGGCAACAGGCATCGTAGAATGGCGGAGCCGGAGCGTAGCTTTCACGTCGCCGCCACTTGCTGAATACCTTGCCGCTTCTTATGCAGCAGCATCCTGGCCGCGATCCTCAGCCCTAATCCAAGACTGGCTCTTTCAACGTCGCACACGAAAGCGCATCCGTCTATTTCGGTTCATGGTTCAGGCCGCATCCCGGCACGAGCGAGACGAAATCCTGACGGCGATCATCGAACCTCCGGAGAACCGGACACTTGAGATGGCCGCTCGAGCCGTTATTGCGGCCCGAGTGATCAGTGTGATGCCCGACGTACGCGGCTCGGTTGCCTCCCGAATTCTCGGTGCGCTTGTAGCAGCAGGCCGGAACCCTCATAAGCGAACAGAGTATGAAGAAGCCGTCGCGGAAATTCGCCTGAGCGCTTGGGGCCCTTCGTTCGACGAGATATTACAACGGGAGACACCAATACAGGCCGACGATGGATTACGATCGAGCGGCCTTCTGGATGCAATTCGCGTTGAAGAGAGCGGTGATGTAGAGCGTGCCATTCGTCTCTACACGCACGTCATGCAATCGCTTACCAACACAACACAGGACGACGCCGTTCGTGCCTTGGCGCTCTTTCGACGCGGAACAGCATACGAAGATATCGGCAATGGGTCTGCTGCATTGGTGGACTATCGTCTTGCGGTTGAAATTGCCCAAGCCGCAGGTGATCGCGTTTTGGCTGCACGTGCCCGCTTCCGGTGCGCACAACTCTTTCAGCGGACTAATCACAAAGATGGGGCTCTCGCTATTTACCGAGATCTCGGTACATCAGTACGGTCGCGAGACTTCTCCGAGTTGCAGGAGGTAGCAGCAAACAGTCTCGTCGCCGCCGCCGAGATCGAGGCCGAGCGCGGGAGAAAGGACTCCGCATTGCTCCTCCTAGATGAAGTGACGTATGCACTCGAAGGAAGGAATGAGACGGCCCTCGCGATGATCCTCGCTCAAGCGCTCCTGGTGCGAAGTATCGTCTTCACGAAGGCACGCATGGAGAATGCGGCAATTGCGGCTCTGGATGAGATCGCCACCCGGTTTGCCGGCCGCTATGATCTTGCCGAATATCTCTCCGCTGCACAACTACGGAAAGCATCGTTGCTCAAGGAATCCGACCCTGGCGAGGCAGCCATGATACTCGATAGACTCATTCAAGGCTCGGTGCGCGGTCGGCTCCCGATGTCGCCGGCGCTGATGGAAAATGCCGAACGTCTGCGCGCGGAAATCGCGAAACGGAAGTAGTCGCTAGCTCCTGTGCCCGGAAGTGATTCGTGTGTGGATGCTCTACCAGAAGCCATCCTAGAGACGTAGGTTGGTGCCAGGGACGGGATTGGATTCGAACGTGGCTGCAGAATCAGTAACTTACTGAAAACACAATACCGCACAAACCGGAGAAGCTCCAGATCGCCGGTTCGGACACACGTATTACACACGCGAAGCTACGGCGGAGCTGCAGCCAGGAACTCTTCCCAAACGCGGACACACTCATTCGTGAATTCAACGGCGTCGAGAAAGTGCGTACCGGCGACGAGGAACCAACGCTCCGGTTGGTCCCTGCCCGTGTACTCCCGGCCAATCGAAAACGCCGCATCAATACTCGGCTTGCTAATTACCAGATGCTTGCTTCCGTTCGCGACGTCGCGGCAAATTTGCAGTGCTGGTGTTCTTGACATGAGGTCGTCGAGAGCAGGCTTGCTCGCTCGAGCATCGCGATCAAGCCAATCGCGAAGCGAGTAGCAGTTTTGCGCGAACGCGAGGAAGAAATCGAGGCGGTCGGCAGGTGTCCGTGTGCCATCGGCGCAGGCGGACAGAAACCGATGATGCCATCGACGCACCCTCTCCACCTGAGCGTTTGCTCCACCGGACCTATGCGCGCTGAGCGTTCCGATTCCCACTCAGCAATCTTAGTCGTGTTCCAGAACAAAACGACGCCCTTCCGAGCGTCGTCGCTACTCGCCTACTTCCACGCCTTTTCGTCGTGGCATCCGAACGTTAGCACCTCGTTCTTTGCGTAGGCGTCGTCCTGTACGCGTGGTCGAAGCCCTTGAAGATGTCCATTGATTTGCCGCTCGTCGCGAAAAGCGCAACCTCACCGTCTTCGCTCGTGAACGCGCACCTGTACGTGATTTCCTCGGGACGGTTGTGAACTCGTCGCCAACACCAGATCCTGGGTCGTCGCAGTCGCAGACCGTTACGGTTTTCGGTTTGAGGAGCTTGATTTCAGGCGCCGGGCGATGCCAGTCGATCACCTCTCCCTTGTACCCCGTCGATGATGATGATTCTCATGACTTCAGCAAAGCACACCTACGGGAGGACGCAAGGGACCATGGCTGTGGATTACGTAAGCCGAATACACGGATCCCACACGCGGGACGATAGGTCGCAATCGCAAGCAACAGATACGATGCGACTTAGAAGTGGTGCCCAGGGACGGAATTGAACCGCCGACACGAGGATTTTCAGTCCTCTGCTCTACCAACTGAGCTACCTGGGCCCGAGGGGGCTGGAGATGCGGGCGCGGAAAGTACCATGCGCGGCCGGGGGTGTAAATGCCTCCGCGCTCGCGGTTCATTCCGGAGGGCTCTCACCTTCCGGAATGGTGCGCTGACGCGTCAGCTCGCGCGAAGCGGAGGTGAATGGAGAATGGCTCAACCGCCGCGGCCTGTTCGTCGTCCTCATCGAAGGACGACTTCAGCCATTCACACGTTCTCATTTCGCGTGAGGACGTTCTGGTTTCGCGCTCACACGTTCTGGTTTCCCATTCACGCGTTCTGAGTTCGTCTTCACACGTTCCGGTTTCGTGTTCACGCGAAATGGTTTCGTGTTCACGGGTTCCGGTTTCGTCTTCGGGACGTAATTTTTCGTCTTCGGGGCAGAGCGGAGAGGAAACGCGGGATGCGGAGGCCCGACCTCGGCTCCCGCATCCGCGCGACTGCCGCTACCTCACCTCATACACTTCTCGCAGATTTGCTTCACGGCGGTGCTGTCGCTGGCTTTGCCGCGCGAGTCCTGGACTCGCAGCGTTGCGCCGTACTGGCCGCCGGACTGGTACTGGTGATCGATGGCGGGAGTGGTGGTTGCGACCGGGGCGGAGCCGTCGCCGAAGTCGAAAACGTATTTGACGATCGTGTCGCGGAGTTGCGGGTCGGCCGACGATGCGTCGGGATCGAAGGAGCGGGAGGCGTCGAAGTGGACTTTAAGGTTCTTCCGCGGGCCGATGGACGACGCGGTGAGGACCGGCACCGGCGCGCGATTCGGGCCGCATTGCGAGACGGGAACGGTCTGCACCGAGCCGGCGCCGATGCCGTTGTCGGGCATCAGGTCGAGCGGCTGCGACAGGACGCCGCCGGGCTGCGCGGAGGAGATGGACAGCAGAGAGGTGATGCTCTGGCCGGCAGTCACGCCGATATCGCTCGCGCGGACGACGATGGTGATGACGCCCGTGGCCGGGGCGTAGCCGCTGCCCGCCAGCGCGGGAACGGGCGTTCCGTCGACGAAGTCGCCGCGGTAGGCGCCGTTGCTGTCGGCCTTCACCTTGTACGACTCGAAGCGCGGCACGCCGGTGGAATCGGTGATCATCCGCACCGCGTAGGCTACGTTCGCGCTGTTCCGGAACGACGTGAACCAGACGGAGCTCGGCGGGAGCGTACCGTTCGTCGATGCGGTCTTGAGCTGGAACGTCATGGACAGTTGTCCGCCGGCGAGATACGGCTCGCCGACTGTGAGCAGGGTGAGATCCGCCGCGGCGGGGACGGGGACGCCGACCGGCTGGCCCAGGACCGTGACGACGGAGACGGTGTCGCCGGTGCCGTCCTTCGCAACGGTGAGGCCGGGAGCGACGCAGATGTTTTCGGTCGGGAGCAGCGGCGCGACGACGTTGCTGGGCGTGCCGGTGCCGTTCAGATTCACGGCCGACACGCGGTATTGATACGTGGAGCTTGCGGCGATGGCGGTGGTGTCGTCGTACTTCGTCGCGGCCGCGGTCAATTTCGCGAGGACGCGGAACGAGCCGCTGTTCTCGGCGCGCTCGAGCGTGTATCCGGTGATCGGCGACGCGCCGGCGGAGGCAACGGTCCAGTTCAGACCGACGCTCAGCGGACTGCGCGAACCGGTCAGCGCCGGGCTGGCCGGGAAGGCGCTCGGCGGCGGCGGATCGAACGCGGCGAGCATCCGCTTGCCGGTGACCTGGCGGGCGATGTAGCCGCGGCTGCTGAACGTGCCCGGGCCGCCGCTGACGCATGCGTCGACGCATCCGTCGGCGTAACCGACCACGATGCGGCCCTGGCCGTCGATGTCGGCGTCCATGAAGTCGAGCAGGTTACGGTCGTCGGGCGTGTTGCCGCAGAACGTGCCGCGGTCGCAGATGGAGCCCTTCTGCGTCGGGTCGTTCGGCGTGACGTTGCTCAGTTCCCACGTCGCGCCGCCGTCGACGGTCGTCGCGGCGTAGAGGTACCACTCCGCCGTAGCCGGGAACGAGGCCATATCGCCGGAGTCGCCTTCCGTGGTCGTGCCGTGGAAGATGAAGGCGGCCCGGCCCGGATCACCCGCCACAACGGTCGGGAAGACGATGTTGGTCAGGCCCGCGGGGGCGCCGACGTCGGTGGCCGGCTCCTGCCAGATGATGGTGGGGTTGGCAGGATCGGACTTGTCGAGCGTTCCCTTGATGATCATCGGACGGTCGTCGCCCGACTCGCCGTAGCCGTACCAGATGGTCTTGCCGTCGTTGGCGATGGCGATCGAGGAATCCCAGCGGCCGCTGGAAGTCGCCGGCACGGTGATGTAGTGCCACGTCTCGCCGGCGTCGATCGACAGCGAGACACCTTCGTGCCCTTCGCACGAATTGTTCATCGGGACGTAGACCGTGCCATCCGCGCCAACCTTGACGTGGCCGTGGTTACCGCAGCCGTCGGTGGCCGGAAAGATCGGCCGGCTGGGATTGAACGTCTGGCCGCCGTCGTCGCTGCGGGAGCAGAAGGCATTCACATCCTCGTGCGAGCAGTAATACATGGCATGCGGGTAATCGGCGCCGGCGCGCGCGGTGACCGGTTTGGTGTTGTTCGGATAGGGGCCGACCGCGATCGACTGGTTATCGACGCCGTGAACCTGGCCCGGTCCGGTCAGCGATCGCGTCCAGGTATTGGCGTTGCCGGAGCTGTCGGTGTAGGCGATGTAGCTGGAGGCCGCCATGAGCTGCGCGATCCAGACGCGGTGGTCGACGCTGCCGTCCGGCACGCGGTGCTGATCCATGGTCATGAACGGATCGACGGTAGTCGGCGCACCGCCCGTGCCGAGGTTGCGCCAGGTGGCGGCGGCAGGGCTGGTGGAGTCGTCGAAGGAGGCTTCGAGGACGTCGAAGTTGAAGAGCATGTACGCCTTGTTCGTGCCGATGTCGACGCCGATGGTCGGTTCGTGGGCCTGATCGGTGCGCGTGGAGACGGCCGGCGGCGGCGTGTAGTTGGCGAAGGTCGTGTCGCCAAGTTTCACGGTCGTGCTCTGCGCCGGCGTCGGGCCGGTGATCAGCGATGCCGTCACGGTCGCGGACACGGCGGCGGGGATCGACGGCACAACGAACACGCGGTACGTGCTCGTGCCGGACGTCACCGGAAACTCCGTCGACTCCGGTGCCGGCGGATTGTTGCGCGACTTGCGGAACGGCGCGCCGGAGGCCGTGTCGTAGGGAGGCGTGTAAATGTGCATGTCGAGATCGCTCGCTTGCGGATCCCAGCCGAGCGTCACGCGGATTCGATCGGTCGGATGCAGCTGCGCGTAGTCCGCGGGCAGCGACACGTTCAACTGCACTACGTAACAGGGGTTCGCCAGGGTGTCGCAGAGGAAGCTGTCGGAGTTGCCCATGCCGGCCAGCTCAAGGACGAGCGCGGCGGTGTACGACTGGTTCGGGACGAAGAACGGTCCGCCGCTGGCGCTGGCAGTGCGGGCGGTGTCGGTCAGGGTGAGGGTGGCGGCGGGATTCTGTGCTGCCGCAGCCGTGGCGATGAAGAAAACTGCGACGCATGCGAGGAGCCGACGGTCGAACATGAAAGCCTCCAGATTCGGTAGTGACGCTACCGCCGCGTGCAAGTTGGAGACCAGGGTTGGTTGGATGGTTTGCTAGGGGGGACGGTTCACGCGGAGGGCGCGGAGGGGCGGAGCGAGCGGAGAAAGGCGGTTAGGAGATGCGCGTGCGGACGACGGCGGCCAGGTCGCGGAGGGGTTGGGCGGGGGGGCCGAGGTTGGAGATTGAGGAGAGAGACGTTTCGACTAACTCGTCGCTGAGTTTCTTTGCGCCGTCGATGCCGGCGAGTTTCACGAAGGTCAGGCGGTCGGCGTCTTTGCCGACGTCTTTGCCGAGTTGTTCGGGACTGCCGACCACGTCGAGGATGTCGTCGGTGATCTGGAAGGCCAGGCCGAGGTTCTTGGCGAAGACTTCGATGCGCCCGAGGGCGGCTGGGGAGGTGTTGGCGAGCATCGCGCCGACCGCGGCGGCGGCGACGAAGAGCGCGCCGGTTTTGCGCGAGTGGATGAACTCGAGCGTGTCGAAATCGAGGCGCGACGTTTCGCTGTGCAGGTCGACCGCTTCGCCGGCGATCGTGCCGTCCCAGCCGACGGCATCGACGACGCGTTTGATCACCTGCAGCATCGGCCACTGACGCGGCGTCAACGCGGCGTAGTTCTTCGCGACGAGACCGTATGCGTGATTGAGAAGCGCGACCGACGACAGGATCGCCAGGTCTTCGCCGAATTCGCGATGCAACGTTGGCTGTCCGCGGCGGAGGAGCGCGTCGTCCATCGATGGCAGGTCATCGAGGATCAGCGACGACGCATGAATCATCTCCATGGCCGCGGCGGCATCGGCGAGTTTCTCCGCTTTGCAGCCGGCCGCCTCCCCTGCCGCCATCAGCAAAACGCCGCGAACGCGCTTGCCGGAAGAGGTCAGCGCGCGCTTGAGAGGATCGGCCAGCGGCTTCGGGGCGCCGGCGCGAAGGGCGATGTTTTTGAGGGTTTCGTCGATCAGCGCGCGCCGCGCCGCGAAGTAGTCGTTCACTCGGGCGCATGGTAGCATCGGGCCACTTCGGCGACGGGAACTCTATGAACCTGAGACACTTCGGGCGTGCCCAGCAGATGTGGGTCCTGGTCGCTGCCTGTTTCGTGATGTTCGCGTTGTTCCTGTTCTTTGTACCGGGAATGACGTTCGCGATGTGGTGGCCGTCGTTGCTTGCGGCGCTCGTGGCCAGCGCCATCACCGTCGCCGCATTCCAGTGGTGGCTTGGCTCCGTCCTCGCCCGCCGCGACTCCTCGATCCAGCTCCTCAATCGGATCACCGCCGGCGATCTCTCGCTTGCGGCGCGCGAGATTCAACTGGCCACGCAATCGGCGCGAATGTCCGCGGCGCTGCGCGCGCTCGTGTCGAACCTCGAACGCACCATCAGGCGTTTCGCGCAGCTCGCCACGGACGTCGCGACCGCCAGCAGTCAGATCAGCGGACGTTCGCGTGTGCTGGCGCGCGGCGCAGGCGAGCAACTCCTCTCGACCGAATCGACCTCGGCGTCGGTCGGCCAGATTGACCAGACCATCAACAACGTGCGCACGTCGATGGAGGAGCTCTCCGCGAATGCCGAGGAGACGTCGACCTCGGTGTTGGAGATGTCGGCGTCGATCGAGGAAGTGAGCCGCATCGCCGACACGCTTGCCGAGTTCGTGGAACAGACGTCGTCCGCATTCGAAGAGATGAGCGCATCGATCTCGCAGGTTGCGGCGAACACGGAGAGCTTCTCTTCGTTCGCAACGCAGACCGCCAGCTCGATGGTGGAGATGAATGCGACCACCGAGGAGATCGGCAAGTCGGCCAAGCAATCAGCGGAGCTCGCGCGCTACGTGAAGGACGCCGCCAGCGAAGGACGCGTCGCCGTCAGCGGCACCGTCGAGGGCATGCGCAAGATTCAGGTTGCCGTCGATGAGGCCAAAGGCGCGCTCGGCGAGCTCGCCAACCGGTCGCAGGAGATCGGCGAGATCGTTCGCGTCATCGACGAGATCGCGGGACAGACGAACCTGCTCGCGCTGAACGCTGCGATCATCGCGGCGCAGGCCGGCGAGCGCGGAAAGGGATTCGCGGTCGTGGCCGACGAGATCCGCGATCTCTCCGAACGCACCTCGGTATCGACCGACGAAATCCGCACGCTGATTCAGAACGTGCAACGTGCCGTCGATCGCGCCGCCGAGCAGATGACGATCAGCAGCGATCGCGTCTCCGACGGCGTCGCGCTGACGGCGCGGGCGGAACAGACGCTCGACAAGATTCTCGACATGACCGCGCGGTCGACGAACTCGATCGCCGAGATTGCGCGCGCCACCGACGAGCAGTCGCGCGGCAGCAAGGCGGCCACGGCGGCCATCGAAGAAGTGACGAAGATGGTGCAGCAGACGGCGAGCGCGACGCAGCAGCAGTCGCAGACGGCGCGCAAAGTCGGCGAGCAGACGTCGATGGTGCGCGACTACACCAAGCACCTCAAGCGCGCCATGTCGGAACAGGAAACAGGCAGCCGCGCCATCAGCAGGGCCATGGAAAACATCATGGGCCTCGTGCAGAACGTTCTCGAATCAACCTCGGTGCTTGCCACCGAAAGCTCAGCGATCGTGAAAGCGATGGGCGTGATCCAGCAGGCCACGCGCGAGTCGAACGTTTCGATCGGCGATCTGAATCAGATGGCCAACACGTTGTCGCATGAGTCGACGCTGCTGAATTCGGAGCTCGACCGCTTCACGCTGCCGACTCCCACCGAGGGCGGCAAGCTGATCACGTCGACGGTGCTGTGGCAGCAATTGACGCTCGATCCGATCTTCGTCGGATCGGCAGCACTCGGCTACATGTCGAAGACCATTCAGGCGCACCTGGTGATGTACGGCGAAGGCGCGGAACTGATTCCGGGACTGGCCGAGCGCTGGGAAGTGCTCGAGCAGGGGCACGTGTACCGCTTTCATCTTCGGCACGGTGTGCGTTTCCACAACGGACGCCTTTTCGAAGCGAAGGATGTTCACGACTCGCTGGTGCGGCTCCTTCTACCCGAATTGAATTCGCAGTCGGGCTGGATCATGCGCGAAGTGCGCGGCGCCGCCGACGTCACCGCGGGACGCACACGCACGCTTTCCGGCATCCAGGTGCGCGACCAGCACACGGTCGACATCATCCTCGAGGAGCCGCTGGCGTTTTTCCTGTCGCTGCTGACGATGCATGAGGCGGCGATCATTCCGGCCGAGGAAGCGCGCGATCCGGAGCGATTCCGGTTGCATCCCGTTGGAGCGGGACCGTTCCGTTTGGCCGAGGCGACGGAGGGCGAGCGCGTTCGCGTGCAGCGCAATCGCGACTACTACGTCCCCGGCATTCCGCATCTCGACGAGATCGAGTTCCGGCTCGATCTCCGCAGCTTCCGCGACGTGGCCGAGGCGTTTCTGCGCGGCGAAGTGGACGTTGCGCACGGCGTGCCGCTGAACCTCGTCAGCAACCTTCGCAGCGATCCGCGCATCGCACCGTACATCCTGACCACGATCCAGTTACACACGTCATACTTCGGCTACGACTGCTCGGTGGCGCCGTTCAACCGCGTGGAAGTGCGGCAGGCGATCAATCACGCTATCGACCGCGACCGCATCAACGAGCGCGTCTTCGCCGGCCTCGGCGTCGTGGCGAAGTCGCTGTTGCCGCCCGGCCTCCTCGGCTACGACGCGAACCTGCGCGGCATCACTCACGATCCGGAACGCGCGCGATCGTTGATGCGCCAGGCGGGAGTCACCAGCGGACTGCGCGTCGAGTACCGCACCTGGGACACGGATGAGTTCAACAACTCCGGCCAGCTTCCGCTGATCGTCGAAGACCTTGCCGCGATCGGCATCGACGTGAACGTGACCATGCACTCCGCGGTCGAGGCGCGCAAGCCGCTGTTCAAGGCGGGCCACGGAATGTTCTTCTGCGGCAACTGGTACGCGGACTTTCCCGACTCCGACAATTTCTTCTACGTCTTCTTCCACAGCGCGGCGAATTCGATCCGCGGCTTCTACTTCCATAAGCCGGAGATCGACGCGCAGATCGATGAAGCGCGGCGGACGAACGATTCGGAACGGCGCGAGGAGATCTATCGCGGTCTGAATCAGATGGTCATCCGCGAAGCGCCGCTGGCCACGCTGTTCCACGAACGCTTCTTCGTGCTGCAAAAGCCGGAAGTACGTGGACTGCGGACGTCGCTCGTGCCGCCGCCCGTGCGGTATCACGGGACGTGGATCGAGGAGTGACGTAGCGCCGACGGCTCGTCGGCTGGACCGCCAGCGGCTCGCTGGCGCTACGCGACTTGCCGCCGAGCCGGCGGCGGTCCAGCCGGCGGGCCGCCGGCGCTACGTCGTCCGGAAACGTACACGCCGGCTACGATCATCGCCCCGGCCAGCAACGCGATCGGTCGAATCTGTTCCTGCAGGAAAATCGCCGCGAGGATGACGGCGAACACCGGCTGCAGGTACGTGTACGCGGCGACCACCGAGCTCTCCGCATACTTCAGCGCCCAGGCGTTCATCAGGTACGCGGCGATGGTCGGGCCGGCCACTACGAATGCCAGTGACCACCAGGCGCTCGGAGGAATCGCGCGCCATGGCTCGTGCGCCATCGGCCAGGCGGCAATCGGGAGCATGACGATCGATGCGATCGCGAACATTCGGGCGATCACGCGGCGGGCGGACAGGCGCGCCATCGCCGGCTTCGAGAAGACGAGGTAGAGCGCGTACGCCAGCGAGTTGCCGACGATCATGAGGTCGCCGAGGAGCGACTTCGTCGTCCCGCTCAACCCCTCTCCGCCGATCAGCACGATCGCGCCGGCGGCGGACAGGGCGATCCCGCCGACCTTCATCGCGGTCGGACGCTCTCGACCGAGCGCGATCGCGGCGGCGAGGGCGAAGATCGGGATCGTCGTGATCAGGATCGCCGCCGCGTGCGCCGTCGTCAGCGCCAGTCCGGCCAGGAAGAGTGTCTGATTGATGACGACACCGAGAATTGAGAAGCCGAAGAGCCGCCATCCGTCGCCGGTCTCGAGCGGCGTGGCGTTCCGCTCGCGCAGCACCGTGTTCAGGATGATGGCCGCCGCGAGCACTCGTAAATATGCGAACGTCAGCGGGTTGAAGACATGCATCCCGAGCTTCGAGATGATGTAGTTGATGGCGAAGAGCACGGACACCGAAGCCATCGCCGCATGCACGACGAGCGTGCCCGGGACATGACCGGGCTTACGATTGCCCGCGCCAGTGGTGGCGGAGCCTGGGGCAGCCAGCGCTGCCGGCCGTGCCGGCTTTTGCAAGGGGCGGCATCATAATCGCGTAAACGCGGGCGGCGGACAGCCGTCCAAAGGGTCGTGGGTACCGTGGCGACATTCCGAGTGAATCCGATCAGCGAATCCGCGCCGTCCGATCAGGAGCTCATCGCTCGCACGCTGGGCGGCGACGGCGCGGCGTACGGAATCCTCGTCGACCGGTTCCAGCGGAAGATCTATCGCGTCGCCTACGCCATCACCCGCGACGACACCGAAGCCGACACGATCACGCAGGACACCTTCATCCAGGCCTACACGCACCTCGGCAAGTTTCAAGGCCGGGCCGAACTGGAAACGTGGCTGACGCGCATCGCCATCAACCGTTCCCGCGACTGGCTGCGCCGCCGGAAGTTCGTCAGCATCTTTTCGCACGACGACGCCGAAAGCGACGACCGCATCTACGCCATCGAGCCGGTCGACGAGCAGCCCGATGCCGAACGCCTGATCATGTCCCACCAGCTTCGCGCGGCCATTCTCCGCGCGGAGCGTACGTTATCCTCGCAGCAGAAAATCATCTTCCGTCTGCGACACTATGAGAATCATTCACTCGAGGAGATTGCAGAGCTCCTCGGGTTGCGCTCCGGAACGGTCCGGGCGCATCTGTTCCGCGCCATCCACAAGGTCCGCAAGGAGCTCGGCGAGTGGGTGACCAAGAGAGAGGGAGTTTCCGATGAAGCACTTTAGCGAAGCAGATTTACTCGAGACTTACTACACGCAGCCGGGCGAATCGATGCCGGTGATGATGCACCTGGCGAGTTGCCCGGACTGCGCCGCGCGCTACGAACGGCTGGAGCAGAAGCTCCGCGAAGCGGCATCGTGCAACACCGAGAAGCCGGCCACGTTCTGGACGCGGCAGCGCCTGCAGATCATGCGCAGCATCGAGAAACAGCAGTCGCATGCTGCCAGCGCCAGCCGCATGTTGCGCGTCGCCGCCGCGGCGATCCTGTCGTTCTTCCTCGGTGGCGCGGTCGTCTACGAAAGCGTGAAGCCCGTGCATCATCAGCCGCCGCCGGTCGTCAAGGTTGCGCCTGTTGCTGCTGCGCAGACTGCTCCAGCGCCGTCCGCGGCCGACATCCACGATGCCTGGCAGTCGGAAGAACTGCAGGACTTCCACAACGTCGTGGAGTGGGAATCGTGGGTGCCGGACAACAAGACCACTTCCAAGCAGGGGAGATCGCTGTGAAGCGTCTTCTGCCTGCAGCACTCGTTCTTGTTTTCGCGACGTCCGCGTTCGCGCAGAATCTTCCGCCCGGCAAGTGGTGGCGCCGGCCGGAAATCGTACAGAGCCTCAATCTTTCCGAGGAACAGCAGAACAAGCTGGAGGCGGCGTTCCGGACGGCATCGAGCGATCTGATCGATCTACGCGGCGAGGTGGAGAAGCAGAACATCGCTCTTCGCGGCGATCTCGATCAGTCGCAACTCGACCGCGCCACGATCCGCCGCGACGCGCAGCGTTTGTCGGACGCGCGCACGCGGCTCTTCGAGCGCGAGCTGATGATGCTGGTCGACATGCGCGCCGTGCTCAACGACTCGCAATGGGATCGGATGCGCAGCCAGCTCGACCGCTTTGGCGCGCAGCAGCAGTTGCGTCCTCGCGCGAACAATCGCAAGAATCAGAGATAAAAAGCGTTTCACCACAAAGACACAAAGGACACAAAGGGGATCTCTTTGTGTCCTTTGTGTCTTTGTGGTGCAAATCATTTAGCCAGCAAGCGAAACCGCGACGGGTCATACCGCAGCGCCATCAACTTCCCTTTGTGAATCGCGAGAGAGCCTGGCAACGTCACCCGCAGCAGGAACGCGCCGCTGAGCAATCCAAGCACGTGCCACGCGCCGCCGTAGAAGCTCGCTTCCTCAACGCCGAAGATGAGATCAGACTCTTCCCCCGCCGCAGCGACGGAGAATGAATCCGGCCGGATGAGCGCGATTCCACTTCCCTGAAACGGAGGCGGATCGGTCTCCCACGATCCGATGATCGATGACACGATATTGCCGCTGATGGTCACCGGCACCACGCTCACATCGCCGGTCGCCGCTGCCGCCGCTTCGCTCACCGGATTTCCGTACACCTCGGACGGCATCCCCTGCTGCACGATGCGCCCGGCGTCGAGCACGATTACCCGATCGATCGCGCCCAACTCCACGATCGACGACGGTGCGGTGATGACGGTCGTCCCCATCACACGCAGCGTTCGGTAAAACTCGTCGGCGAGATTCTCCGACGGATTCACGCCTTCGAGGATGCGGTCCGCGATGAGGATGGCCGGTTTGAGAATCTCGATCCTCGCCAGGTTCGCGCGCGTTTTCTCGGTCGACGACAGCGTGTCCAGGCGGCGATCGAGTAAGAGGTTCCACTTCGCCGTCGCCAGCTCGATCTCCTGCTGCCGGTCCTCGCGATCGATCGTCCGCTGCCGCGCAGCAGCGACGAGCAGATGGCGAACCGACCAGCGTGAAGGCGCATCGATCGCCGACGTCGTGTACAGCAAGGGACGGCGTGCGCGCCTGAGGCTGGTGACGTCGCGCGATCCGATGCGGACCTGGCCCGACTGCGGTTTGCGATCGCCGGCGATGATTTGCAGCAGAGTGGATTTGCCGCATCCTGCCGGGCCGACAATCGCGGTGTGCGTCGATCGGGGAAAGGTCACAGTGCCCAGAGGGATATCGGTCAGGGAGACGTCGAGCATCAACCGGATTCTTTCATGGGCTACGGTCCCGTGCGGTACGCCACTTGCACATCGCGTCTTCGATCACGGACCTTCTAGGATTCACGGAGCGCAGGTGAGCATTCGAGCGCGGCGTACCCCCTTCAAACTACGCAAGCTGCTGGTCATCGACGACGATACGGCCCTGGTCGCCGCCTATCGCGATCTCCTGCTGCCGTACGGCTTCGAAGTCCTCACCGCGTGCGACGGGCAGGACGCCATCCCCGTCGTCGAGCAGAACCCCGACATCATGCTGGTCATCCTCGACCTGGCCATGCCGCGCATGGATGGCCGCGAGTGGTTGCGCTGGTTCCGCAGCCACCGCAAGGAATCGCCGGTCATCATCATCTCCGCCTACAAACTCGACGCGAGCGACGAAGATCTGAAGCCGGCCGTGATCCTCGAGAAGCCGTTTCATGTCGCCGAGTTGCTCGACATGGTCGGACTTTTCTGCGGACTCGGCACGCCGATGGCCGCGGAAGCAACCTAAACTGCGGCAATGGCACGCGTCGGAATCATCGGCACCGGCTGGGGCGCGCGCGTGCAGGTGCCCGCGTTCCGCGAGGCGGGGCTCGACGTCGTCGCTATCGCCGGACACAACTCCGAGCGGACGCGCAAGATCGGCGGCGACCTCGACCTCGAGCCGTTCGACGATTGGCGTTCGCTCATCACATCGAACATCGATCTCGTCACCATCGTCACACCGCCGTCGGAACATCTGCAGATGGCCACGTCCGCGCTCGACGCCGGCAAACACGTGCTCTGCGAGAAACCAACCGCGCTCAATGCATCCGAAGCCGAGGAGCTCGTCGCGGCGGGGCGGAAACACCCGGATCAGATCGCGCTCATCGATCACGAGTTGCGATTCCTCCCCTCGTTCCGCGCCGCCCGCGACCGCATCGGCGACCTCGGCGGGATCCGCTACGCCGAAGTGCGCTACGCGAGTCCCGGCCGCGGCGATCGAACACGCGCCTGGAACTGGTGGAGCGATGCAAGTCAAGGTGGCGGAATCTGGGGCGCCGTCGGCTCGCACTTCGTCGACATGCTTCGCTTCCTCGGCATGGAGATCGAGGCGGTGCAAGCCACGCTGCGGACGATCATCGACGAGCGGCCGTTCGAGAACGGCACGCGCCGCGTGACGTCGGATGATTTCGCCGACGTCGCTCTCCGCCTCGCGAACGGCGCCATCGCGTCTATGACCTTCAGCGCGGTTGCATCGGGACCCGACGAGCCGACCACGCTCACGATTCACGGCGAAGAAGGGGCGATGCGTCTCGCCGGCGAAGACCTGCTGACGGCGCTGCGCGGCGAACTCTTCACCGCCGCGACAAAAGGCAGCCGCTCCGACCGCCGCGGCAACTCCGCCGGCGGCGCCTTCGGCACCGGCACCTTCCTCCTCGGCCGCGCCCTGAAACGCGCAATCGACGACGGCGACCGAAGCGCGATCGCCGATGCCGCCACATTCGAAGACGGCCTGATGCAGCAACGCGTCCTCGACGCGGCACGCGAGTCCAGCGCGAGCGACGGACGCTGGACCGCGCTGTCATCCTGAGCCGCCGGAGCTGCGTAGGCGAAGCCGAAGGAGCGGAGGACGGTCGAAGGACCCCCAACCTGCTACCCGGAAAGGGCGGCGGCTTTTGCACGAGGCAAGTACTTGGGGGGTCCTTCGACCGTCCTGCGGCGCTCCGCCTTCGGCTACGACGCCTTCGGCGGCTCAGGATGACAGCATCACTTCACCACCGGCACTCCCGCCGCCAGCTTGTTGAACGCCGGCAAATCCGTATCCCAGATCGCTTTCAATTTCGCCAGCTCGACATTGATCTTCGACACCAGCTCGTCGCGCACAGCGATCTGCTGCAACGTCGGCGCGTACGGACCGGTTGCCGCTGAGTCGCCGACGCCGGCCAGCTTGTCGTTGAGGCGGATCGGATAGTTCAGCGGATCCTGCGAGCTCTTGTTCTTCGTCTGGTACAGCGCTTCTTCGACCGCGGTCATCTTCTTGTCGAGATCGTTCGCCGCGGTGACGATCGCCTTGTTGTCGCCCACGCGCTTCTTGACGTCCGTCAGTTGTTTGCGCACTTCGCGGATCCGCGCGACCGCCTCATTCACCTCGGAGAGTTTGTCGTGGACGCTGGTGACGAAATCGAACTGCGCTTTCAGATCGGCAGCGGTGGAGGTGCTGCGCGGGTCCTGCCGGATTTCGAACGACGTCGTCACCGGCGGCTGATCACCGACAGTCAGTTTGGCTTGATACGTTCCCGGAATCACGCGCGGTCCGAGCGTGCCTCCGCTCCACATGATCAATCCGGGGAAGCGCTTGGCCTCCGCGGTGCGCAGGTTCCACACAAAGCGATTGTGTCCGTTGACGACATCGGTGAGCTTGTTCGAGTCACGCCCGCGCCGTCCGCCCTCATCGCCGCCACCTTCTTCCTCGGCCTCACCGCCTTCGGACTTGATCGCCTCCTTCGGTTCCTCAGTCGTCGGGGTCGCAGTGACAGCAGCGGGCGTAGTACCGCTGGCCTCGCGCGGTTTCGCGGCCTCAGCCTGCACCGTTCCGGTGTACTCGCGGATGACTTTGCCGTCGCCGCCGAGGATTGCCATGGAGACCTTGGTGCCGGGCTTCTGGTCGTGGATGTAGTAATCAATGATGGCGCCGCTCGGCGGATTCGTTCCCTGCAAGCCTCCCGGCCGCCCTCCCCCGCCCGCCGTCCGCCAGGTCAGCGCCGGCGTAAAGACGTGAACCGGCTTCGCGGCAACATCAGGAGTGAGCTGGCGCAGCGGCTCGAGGTCGTCGAGCATCCAGAACGAGCGGCCGTGCGTTGCCGCGATCAGCGCGTCGTCGTGTACGAGCAGGTCGTGAATGGGAACGATCGGCAGCTTGTACTGCAACGACTGCCAGTGGCTGCCGTCATCGTACGAAACGTAGACGCCGCGCTCCGTGCCGGCGTAGAGCAGACCGCGCTTCTTCGGATCGGCCCGAATCACGCGCGTGAATTCGGTGGCCGGAATGCCATCGACGATCTTCGTCCAGGTCTTGCCGTAGTCCGAGGTCTTGTAGAGGTACGGGTGAAAGTCGTCCCACTTGAAGTTCGTAGCTGCCACGTACGCCGCGCCCTTGTCGGTCGGACTGGCGTCGATCTCATTGATCATGATCCATTCGGGCATGATCGTTTTCGGCGGCGTGACGTTGTCCCAATGCGCGCCACCGTCGCGGGAGACGTGCACGAGGCCGTCGTCGGAGCCAACCCACAACACACCAGCTTCGACCGGCGATTCGGCGCCGTAGAAAATCGTGTCGTAGTACTCGACACTCGTATTGTCTTTGGTGATCGGCCCGCCGCTCGGCCCTTCCTTCGACTTGTCGTTGCGCGTGAGATCGGGACTGATCACCTTCCAGCTCTGCCCCGCGTTCGTCGACTCCATCAGGTACTGCGAGGCCGCGTAGACCTTGTTCGGATCGTTCGGCGAAAAGAAGATCGGGAAGTTCCACTGGAAGCGGTGCTTGATGTCGGCCGCGCCCGCGCCCATCGGATTGTCGGGCCACGGATTGACGTCGCGCTGCTCGCCGGTCTTGTGGTTGTAGATCGTCAGCAGTCCGCCGTACGAGCCGCCGTAGACGATGTCGGGATTCTTCGGATCGGCCACGATGTAGCCGCTCTCGCCCCCCGCCGTCTCCTCCCAATCGCGCGGACCAATCCCGCTGCCGCCGCTGCGATGGCGGATGCGCACAGCCGTGTTGTCCTGCTGCGGCCCGAGGAGGCGGTAGGGAAAATCGGTATCGACCGAGACGCGGTAGAACTGCGCCGTGGGCTGGTTGTCCTGCTTCGTCCAGTTCACGCCGCCGTCGGTGGTGACGTTCACACCGCCGTCGTTCGCCTCGATCATCCGCTGCGGATCGTTCGGCGCAATCCAGAGATCGTGGTTGTCGCCATGTGGCGTGTTGATCGCGCTCCACGTCCTGCCGCCGTCCTTGGTTTTGTGGAAGCGGACGTTGACGACGTACGCCGTGTCCTCATCCTTAGGATCGGCGTAAATCCGCGAGTAGTACCAGGCCCGCTGGCGAAGATCGGCCGAGTCGCTCGTCTTCGACCACGTGTCGCCGCCATCGCGCGAGCGAAAAACGCCGCCCTCCTTCGCCTCGACGATGGCGTAGACATTCTGCGGATTCGACGCACTAACGCTGACGCCGATGATGCCCAGCGTCCCCTTCGGCATGCCCTTGTTCCGCGACAACTCTTTCCACGTATCGCCGCCGTCGGTCGACTTCCACAGCGCCGACCCTTCCCCGCCGCTGTCGAAGAAGTACGCACCGCGCCGGAACCGCCACGTCGACGCGTAGAGAATCCGCGGATTCGACGGGTCCATGTTCAGATCGACCGCCCCCGAATCGCGATTGACGAAGAGCACGCGCTCCCAGTTTTTGCCACCGTCGCGCGACCGATAAACGCCGCGCATGTCGTTCGGCCCGAACGCATGCCCCAACGCCGCGACATAAATCAGATCGGGATTCGACGGATGAACGCGAATGCGCGCGATCTGCTGCGAGTCATCGAGCCCGATGTGCGTCCAGCTCTTCCCCGCATCGGTCGACTTCCACATCCCCGCGCCGGGAGAGACATTGCCGCGGATGGTCTCTTCGCCCGTTCCCGCGTAGACAACGCTCGGATCAGAAGGAGCCACCGCGACCGCGCCGATCGTCCCACCGAAAAACCCATCCGACATCGGCTTCCACGACTGCCCAGCGTCGACCGTCTTCCACACACCGCCGCCCGTCGAACCGAAGTAGTAGACGTTCGGCTGATCCGCGATCCCGACGACCGCATCCGCCCGCCCGCCGCGATACGGCCCAACCTCGCGCCACTGCATCCCTTTCAGAATCGACGCATCCGGCAGCGCCGGCGTCGTTGGTTTAGCAGGTGTTGCCCCATAGGCAACCGGGACCAGGAAACCGGCGACACACAGCAGCCGCAGAAAACGATTCATGCGCTCTCCCTCCGAGCGCGCATGTTTACCACAAAGAGCAATCCGATCCCGGCAGCGATGTAACCGCTAGCGCTCATCTGGCCGAACGCGTGAGACGGGTCATTCCGGGCGTTTTTTCGCTTCGCCACCGCGAGGCGCGGCGAAGGTGGGGGAAGTCGCGAAGCGAAAATTGAAGGTTTGACCCTTCGGTCCTCTTTCGAGACAAGGCGTGAAGCCCTCTTCCTACCGCTATTACCCACCATGACTTTAATGCCGGCCGCGTCTCTCTTCTTTGGCACCGGCTCCTGATGATTGATTGTGGGACGTGGAGCGGGGTTGCTTATGCTATTCCCGCCTAGGTGTAACGATGACATCAGATGCCGTGACTAGCCATATCTGCCGTGATGGTGTCTTGCTTTGGCGCCAGCCGAATCGCCCGACGAATACGCCGCGGATCTCCTTATCAAAAGTACCAGACCGGCCGCTGAATACAGCAGACGTAAGCGCGCGGTGCGCCGCGTCGTCACTTGGCCCACCCATAATCGCAAGTGTCGTAGATCGACAAGAATGATCGATCAGACTTGAGTGCTCAAGTCCATCACTCTGCAGCATCGCCATTACACGCACAACCCTCCCATCGAACGCACGGGGATTGGCGGCGATAGCACAGATCGTGGTTTCGACTGGCTCCTCCCGGCCCCTCTTGCAGCCCGTCATGAAGACGATCTGTAGCACGAAAAGCAACACGGTGATATGACGAATCATGGAGGACAGTTTCCCGTCCCGCACACCGACTGCGTGCTTGCCTCAGCCGCGGCATTGATCGCGGCTGGATCCCAGCCGTTGGTAGTCGTCCAAATCCCAAAATCGTGATCGTCGATTTTCAATGCCGAGTAGATGTAGCCTTGCGTTCGATAGGCGCTCACTTCAAGAAACTTTATGTCCGATCGTGTCGAGGCCATACCGGAAGCACGTTGATGAATTCCGTGGTCACCTTCGTGAGCGAATCCATTCGCAAGACGAACAAAACTGTCCGACTTGCTGGCCAGAAAGTTCTTGTCGACAGTCACTGTCGTTGTTTTGAATGGACCGATGCCCGATGTTCCTGTCGTCATCGCCTGACCAGCTCCTAGGTTTCCAACAGCCACCGCTACGCCGTTCTTGTCACCAGCTTTGCCGTAGAAATCTACAACTTGGTTGAGTACTGCCGCACCGGGCTGATTCGCGCGAGTCGCCTCAGCCGCAGCCGCGCGCAAAACGACAAGCCCGCCTTCAATTGACTTGCATTCCTGCTCCGACCCAGAGCAGGTGTACCTGCCCGTCGGGTCGGTGAAACGCAACGGATTGTTCCGCACGTAGGTGTAGCGGTTCCAGGCTTGCGGAGTAGCGATAACCTTCTTCAAGTCCAGAGCCGGATCGACGGATTGGAAACGTCCCAAACTCGCATTGTCATACCTCGCATGCATGTAATCCAACGTATGCCCGTCGCCCGCCACGATGTCCCGCTCGTGGCCCGTGAACTTCATCGCCTCCTCGGGATTCTCGTGCGGCGTCAGGTTGATCTCGGCACCGAACGGGTAGTACGCATGCTCGGCCACCTTCACGCCGTTCGCGTCCGTGATCAGACGCGGAGTACCGAGGTGGTCAAGGTGATAGTGAAGAGTGCCGCTCGGCGTAACGGTGGCCAGTAGCAAGCCGTCATGCCAGACGTAGTCCTTCGCCCATTGCCAGTTCGTCATCGCCAGGTTCGGCCCGCTCCCACTCTCGAGGCTCGTGAACTCGCGCAGCACCTTGCCGCTCTGGTCGCGCAGTGTCCAGGTCCACGACACGCCCTGTTTGATCGCGATTCGCTCGTCGTTCGCGGTATAGATGAACTGCCGGACGTCGCTGCCGACGGTGGCTTCGGTCATCATCCCCATGCCGTCGTACAAGTAGACGGCGCCGGGAGAGCTGGAGGTGGCTGCGATCATTTTGATGTTCCCGGCCGCGTCGTATGTGACGGCCGCACCGTTGATCGTGATGAGATGGTTCGTGTTCGAGTCCACGGTCACGGTCTGGGCGCAATTCGTTTGCCCGAGGCAATTGACTGCACCGGTAGCGCTCGTCCGGTTGCCGTAAGCGTCATAGGTGTAGTTTTCCTGCACTCCCCGGGTCACGCTACTCACCAAACGCTGTACGCTGTCGTACACGAAGGTGTCCGCGCCAATCGCCGTGATATTGCCAGCGCCGTCGTAGGTGTACGTACCACTTTGACCGATGTCGCCATAGCCAGACGGTCGCGATCTTAAGTGCGCTGAGGAAGAGGGCGTGGTCGGCGCAGGCGGCGTGAGTGGAACCTCAACAACCTCACTCACCCTGGAGTCAGCGCTGAGGAGTCGCGCACGCGCAGACGTCATGATTACCGCAAATTGGCGCGCATCGGACGAGGCATTGACTTCTGGCTTGGCTCCGTAAATCAGAGCTAGTTCCTGCCTGAGCGCGTTGGGATCGCCCACTGCCTCATCTTCGGCTAGTGTCACGACGTACCGGCTATCGCCCGCACCGTTGGAAGCTGCCGGTCTGAACTTCGGGCGAGTTGCGCCACCGACGCTCACAGCAGCACTTAATAGCGCGATATGGACGAGCCAAGCCACGGCGATTGTCTTCATCCTTGCGTTCCTCACAATATAAATGCAATCTCAGAGATAGAGTGACGCCACACGAAAAATTCTCATCCGCCGCAACGCGATCCGCACCTGAATGTCGTGTATGAGCCGGACCTCGACCTTCAGGTAAAAAAAACGCCGCCTTTCGGCGGCGTTTGAATCAGCATCAATTAAATCGACCTACGAGTTCCCGCCCTCATCGCCGCCGCCGGACTTCGGAGCGTCGGACGCTTCCCTCGCGCCGCTGTCGCTGTTGAAGCGCGGGCCGCGGTCGCCGCGGTCGTGGCGGGGGCCGGAGTGACGAGGACCGCGATCGTGATCGCGGCGCGGGCCGCGGTCGCGATCTCCGCCACGTCCACCGCCGCCACCGTCACGGCGCGGACCGCGATCGCGGTCGCCGAAACCGCCACGGCCTCCACGGTCGCCACCCGGGCCGCCTTCGCGGCGCGGCGGACGCGCTGCGGCGGCTGCGAGCTCTTCCTCGGTCGGAGGCGGGAGGAGCGGTTTGCGCGACAGGCGGATCTTGCCACTATCCGGTTCGATGCCGACCACCTGCACTTCGACTTCGTCGCCGATCTGCATGACGTCGGTCACCTGACCGACGCGGCCGTGGGCCATCTCTGAGATGTGCAGCAGGCCGTCCTGGCCGGGCATGATCTCGACGAATGCTCCGTACGGCTCGATGCGCTTGACGGTGCCTTTGTAGTTCGTCCCGACCTCCGCGGAGGCGGTGAGGCCTTTGATGATCTCGATGGCGCGGTTGGCTGAGGTCACATCGTTCGAGGCGATGGTCACCTTGCCGTCGTCGGCGACGTCGATCTTTGTCCCGGTCTCTTCAACGATCCAGCGGATGGTCTTGCCGCCGGAGCCGATCACGTCGCGGATGCGGTCCTTCGAAATCTGGATCGTGTAGAGGCGCGGCGCGTACTCGGAAAGCTCGGCGCTATGCGTCGAGATCGCCGCATCCATCTTGTCGAGGATGTGAATGCGCCCTTCCTTCGCCTGCGCCAGCGCGCGGGCCATGATCTCGCGCGGCAGACCGGCCACCTTGATGTCCATCTGCAGCGCGGTGATGCCCTTGCGCGTGCCGGCGACCTTGAAGTCCATGTCGCCTTCGTGGTCTTCCATGCCGGCGATGTCGGAGAGGATGGCTACCTCGCCGGCGTGCTCGCCGGTCACGAGTCCCATCGCAACACCGGCGACGGCTGACTGGAGCGGGACGCCGGCCTGCATCATCGCCAGCGAGCCGCCGCACACCGAGGCCATCGACGACGAGCCGTTCGACTCGAGGATGTCGCTGACGATGCGAATCGTGTACGCGAACTCTTCCTGCGGCGGCAGCATCGGGGCGAGCGCGCGGCGGGCAAGGTTGCCGTGGCCGATCTCGCGCCGGGCCGGGCCTCGCATGAATTTCACTTCACCGACCGAGAACGGCGGGAAGTTGTAATGGAGCATGAAGCGCTGGAAGGTCTCGCCTTCGAAGTCTTCGATCTTCTGCGCTTCCTGCGGCGTGCCGAGGGTCACGGTGACGAGCGCCTGGGTCTCGCCGCGGGTGAAAATGGCCGAGCCGTGCGTGCGCGGAAGGACGTTCGTGTCAATCGTGATCGGACGGATTTCGGTGAAGGAGCGGCCGTCGACGCGCTTGTTTTCCTTGAGCATGAGGTTGCGGAAGATCTGCACTTCCATCTCGCCCCATGCAGCGTGCGTCGCGGCGAGCCGCTCGGTGTCCTCCGCCGGAACGGCGCCGAGGATCTGCGTCTTCAGAGCCTTGAGCGCGTGGGAGCGCTCGTGCTTTCCCTTGGTCTGCATCGCCTCTTTGAGCGCCGCACCATGCTGGCTCATCAACTCGTTCACCAACTCCTCGGTGAACTTCGGAGTGAAGGTGACTTCGAGCTTCGGCTTGCCGGCTTCCGCGCGCAGTTCGAGTTGCAGCGCGCAGAGGCGGCGGATTTCGTTGTGCGCCGCTTCGAACGCATCGAGGACGACGGTCTCGTCGACTTCGCGGGCGCCCGCTTCGACCATGACGATCGCGTCCGGCGTTCCGGCCACGACGAGGTCGAGGTCGGACTGGTCGCGCTGCGTGTTGGTCGGATTGACGACGATCTGGCCATCGATATAGCCGATGCGCACCGCGGAAATCGGATTCGGGAACGGGATTTCGGAAATTACCAGCGCCGTGGAGGCGGCGTTGATGGCGAGGATGTCAGGATCGTTCTCACCGTCGGCGGAAAGCACGAGGCCGATGATCTGCGTCTCCTGCCGGTAGCCCTTCGTGAACGAGGGACGGAGGGGACGGTCGATGAGACGGCAGGTGAGGATTTCTTTTTCGGTCGGCCGGCCTTCACGTTTGAAGAATCCGCCCGGGATGCGGCCGCCGGCGTAGGTGTACTCCTTGTAGTCAACTGTGAGCGGCATGAAGTCGCCGAGGACGACGCCGTCTTTGTAGCAGGCCGTCGCCAGGACGACCGTGTCACCGTAGCGGATGACGCAGGCGCCGTTGGCCTGGCGCGCGACCGCACCGGTTTCGATCGAGAGCGTGCGCCCACCGATCTGCAATTCCTTCTTGTACATTTGATTCCTTTGTGCCCGAGACCACTCATCACCTCGGCGCAGTAGATTTGTCCGCTGGTGGCCGGATGATGGGATCCGGCCGGAAGGAGTAGCGCGTGCGAGCCACGCGCCAGAAAAACCTCGGGCGCACTTGCGTGCGCCCGTTTGCTGCGGGCGCTGTTGCGCGCCCCGATCTGGTTACTTGCGGATGCCGAGTTTGTCGATGATGGAGCGGTAGCGCTCCATGTCCTGCCTCTTCAGGTAGTCGAGAAGCCGGCGGCGGCGGCCGACCATCTTGAGCAGACCGCGACGGCTGTGATGGTCCTTCGCGTGGGTCTTGAAGTGCTCGGTCAGATAGGTAATTCGGTTCGAGAGGAGCGCAATCTGCACCTCTGGCGACCCGGTATCGACGTCATGGACGCGATACGAGGAAATGAGCTCTGTTTTCTGCTCTTTGGTGGTCGGCAAAATCATGTCTCCTTAAGACGTAAACCCTGTAAATACAATCATCCGCTTTGAAACGCGACACCATAACAGCGGTGGATGGCAAAATCAATCCCGCGAGGACGCAGCTACCGCGGTCCGGCCCACAACCCGGCATCCTCCCGTAGAATTGCATCCGATGCCCGCAACCCGCGAGTTAGCCATCCCGATCCCGCATGAGGAGATCGCAACGTTCTGCCGCAAGTGGGGCATCAAGCGGCTGTCGTTCTTCGGCTCCATCGTGCGCGACGATTTCGATCCGTCGCGAAGCGACGTCGACGTACTGGTGGAGTTTAAGCCGGGTCAAACACCGGGATGGGCGATCGTCAGCGCTGAAGATGAGTTGGCGAAGATGTTCGGGCGCAAGGTCGATCTTCGGACCCAGCAGGAACTCAGTAGGTGGATGATTAAAGAGGTGTTATCGGAAGCGGTGGAAGAGTATGTCGAGACACGTTGATCTCGTTCCAATGGGCGACATGCTGGACTTCTGCAACCGGCTCGATAAGCGGCTGCGCGGCGTCGAAAAAGAGAAATTCGATACGGATGAGGATCTGCAAATCATCATCATTCATATTGTTCAGAACATCGGCGAAGCAGCGCGGCGCGTCAGCGAGGCGACGCGTCTTCGGCATCCGCAAATCGAGTGGATGAATATCGTCGGCATGCGCAACCGGCTGGTTCACGACTACACGAACATCAACCTCGACGCCGTCTGGAAAGCCGCGACCGTCGAGGTTCCGCGCCTCGCTGCCGAGTTGAAAGCGTTCATGCCCTCCGATCCGCCATAATCCGCGGCGCATGAAACGCACGCTGTTCGCGATCGCCTTCCTCCTCGCCACCACCCTCACCGCTGCCGTTCAGTCGCCGTCGCAATTCCTCGGCTTCGAGGTTGGCGCGGACCGCAAGCTCGCTGATTACAAGCAGATCGTCTCGTACTTTCGCGCGCTGGCGGCGGCGTCGCCGCGGGTGCGCGTCGAGACGCTCGGCAAGACCACGCTCAGCGAAGACTTCATCATGGCCGTCGTCAGTTCCGAGGGGAACATGCGGAACCTGGAGAAGATCAGGGAGACGGCCAGGAAGCTTGCCGATCCTCGGGGATTGAACGACGAACAGATTGCGCAACTCGCGCGCGACGGCAAAGCCATCGTCCTCGTTACGTGCAACATCCACGCGTCCGAGATCGCGTCGAGTCAGATGGCGATGGAGTGGGCGCATGCGCTGGCCACGGCCAACGACGCCGAGACCAAACGCCGCCTCGACAACGTCGTCCTTCTGCTCGTGCCGTCGCTCAATCCCGACGGCGAGACCATGATCACCGACTACTACCGCAAGTTCCTCGGCACGCGCTACGACGGCGGACGGCTGCCGTGGCTGTATCACCACTACGTCGGCCACGACAACAATCGCGACTGGTTCATGCTCACGCAGGTCGAGACAAAGGCCATGAGCCGCGCCGTCTACAACGAGTGGTATCCGCAGGTCTGGGTCGACGAGCATCAGATGGGCACAGACGGACCGCGCATGTTCATCCCGCCGTTCGCCGATCCGGTCGATCCGGATGTGCATCCGCTGATCTGGCGCGAGGCCAATCTCGTCGGCACCAACATGGCCTTCCGCCTCGAGCAGCAGGAGAAGGCGGGCCTGATCTATGGCTACTCGTTCGATGCGTACTGGCTCGGCGGCACGCGCAACACCGGCTGGTGGAAGAACATCACCGGATTGCTCCTCGAAACCGCGTCCGCGCGCATCGCCTCGCCGATCGTCATCGATCCGAGCGAGTTGCACGGCGGATCGAAGGGACTGATCGAGTACAAGGCGACGGTGAATCACCCGCATCCGTGGGCCGGCGGAACGTGGCGGATGCGCGACATCATGGACTACGAGCGCATCGCCTCGGACGCCCTGCTCGAAACCGCCGCCGATCGCCGCGAGGATCTGCTGCGCGACGTCGCCGTCCGCGCGAACGCGGCGGTGGCATTCGGCGGCGGCAAGGCGTATCGCATCCCGCACGATCAGCATGACTGGCCAACCGCGCAGTTTCTCGCGGCGTTGATGCTCGAACACGGCGTCGAAATCCAGCAGGCGGACAACGGCGACTACTGGATTCCGATGGCGGGGCCGTATTCGCGCTTTCTGGTGGAGATGCTCGAGCCGCAGCGGTATCCCGAGGTCAGGCTGCAGGCGGGAAAAGACATCCTGAGACCGTATGACGTCGCCACGTGGACGCTCCCGCTGGCGATGGGCGTGACCGTCGAGAAGACGACGATGCCGGCCAGGTTCAAGCCGGTGACGGATATCAAGCCGGAAACGAAAGAGGTTTTGCGGAAGCACGCCAGCCAGCCGAAACCGCGCATCGCCATCTACAACCCGTGGGGCGGCGCGCTCGACGAAGGCTGGACGCGATGGCTGCTCGACCAGTACGGCTTCACGCCGAAGTCGCTCCATCCCGCGGACGTCAAAGCGGGCCTGCAGAACTACGACGTCTTCATCCTCCCCGACATCGAGAAGGACGAAATTGCCAGCGGACGGCGCGCGGGCGGCGAAGGATCGATGAAGTACATCGACGAGCTTCCGCCCGACTACCGCGGTGCGCTCGAAAAAGAAGGCGCCGCGGCGCTGAAGACCTTCGTTGAAAACGGCGGCACGCTGCTCGCCTTCAACGCCGGCTGCGACTACGTCATCGAGAACTTCAACATCCCCGTCCGCAACGTGCTGGCCAGGGCCGCCGACTTCTCCGTCCCCGGCTCACTCGTCCGCGTGCACGTCCGCAACGATCATCCCGTCACCGCGGGGATGGCCGAGGAGACCGCGATCTTCATCGATCACCCGATCGCGTTCGAAACGACGTCGCCGGGAAACGAGCTGCAGCGCTGGGTGCTGATGACCTATCCCGAGGAAGCGCGCGACGTCCTCCTCTCCGGCTGGATTTCCGGCGAGGAGAAGATGACCCGCAAAGCCGCCGCCGTGGCCATGACCTACGGTAAAGGCCGCATCGTCCTCCTCGGATTTCGCCCGCAGCACCGCGGCCAGACCCACGCCACGTTCCCGATGATCTTCAACGCGCTGTACTGGGGTCGGGAGAACTAAAGGGGACGGTTCACGCGGGGCGCGCGGGGGGGCGGAGAAAGCGGTGTTCTCCGCCTCTCCGCGCACTCCGCGTGAAACCGTCCCCTTGAATCGTCGTACGAAACCCCCATGCGCACGCTGACCACGATCGCCCTTCTCCTTACCGCCGCTACCGCATCCGCCGACATCTTCGGCGACTGCTCCGTCAGCGAGAAACGCAATGTCGCCGCACCGGCGGCGGGCGTGAGCCGCGTCGTCATCATCGGACGCGCGGGCTACCTCCACATCAACGGCCGCCGCGGATCGGGCGAGGTGCGCGCCAGCGGCACCGCCTGCGCATCGAGCCGCGACATCCTCAACGACACCAAGCTGACGTTGTCGCGCAGCGGCTCCGAACTGCGCATCGAAGCGGAGACGCCCGACAACAGCGGCATTTTCAGCAGCGCCAAGCTCGACTTCGACGTCACCGTTCCCGACAACATCGCGCTGCGCGTCGAAGACGGCTCGGGCGATCTGACCATCGACTCCGTCGCCAGCGTCGACCTGACCGACGGCAGCGGCGACATCAGCATTCGCAACGTCCTCGGTGACGTGGCCGTGCGCGACGGATCGGGCGACATGAAGATCGACAACGTCTCCGGCAACGTCCACATCAGCGATGGCTCCGGCGACATCGACGTCAACGGCGCAGGCAGCGTCGAGGTCGCGAACGACGGCAGCGGCGGAGTGGAAATTCGCAACGTCAAGCACGACGTCCACGTCGGCAACAAAGGCTCCGGAAGCATCGAAGTCTTCGACGTCGGCGGCGACTTCCGCGTCGGCAACAAAGGCGGCGGCTCGATCGACTGGACGCGCGTGGCCGGACACGTCGATGTTCCCGAACGGTTTCGAAAGTAGCCGTGCCCGCCGTGTTATGGTCCACATTCCTCATGCGGGGTTAGCTCAGCGGTAGAGCGTCTGCTTTACACGCAGAGGGTCACTGGTTCGAATCCGGTACCCCGCACCATCACATCGCCGCCGTGGAGTTCTGGCCCGCATCGTGCGGTTAACGTCCGCGCCCGCGCGTGTCCGGATACCTGAATGAGTCCCCTGTTCAAGCGCCGCAAGCGCGTTCTTCTCCTGGACGACGATCCTTCGATGCATCGCCTCGTCGCGCGCATCCTCGGCAACGATGGATTCCGCGTCGACGTCTTTCTCACCGGCAGCCAGGCCATCGCCGCGTTGCAGAAGGCCTCGTACGACGTGCTCCTCCTCGACCTGATGATGCCGCACGAAGGAGGGATGACCGTGATCCGGCACCTGCGCGGAGAAAATCCGCCGATGCTGAAGCGCTCGATCCTCCTGACCGCGTCGCCAGATTCGCTCATCGACGCGCTCTCCGGCGAAGTCAGCACGGTCGTTCAGAAGCCGTTCGAGCCGAAGCAGCTCATCGACGCCGTCCGGCGCATGAGCGAGTCATGAGCAGCACCTTCACGATTCTCGACGGCCACTACGCCATCGTGCGCCTGCACGCGGACGACGGCATTCCGCACTGGGCGCGTGGGGCGTTTCTTTCGGTGACCCGCACCAGCGACGAGCTCTCCATCGTCTGCGAGGAAGGCAATGTTCCCGACGTCATTGCCGACCGCGGCTGGCGCTGTCTCAAACTCGCCGGGCCGATGCCGCTCGATCAGACCGGCGTCGCCGCCGCGTTCACGCGCGTGCTCGCGGACGCCGGCGTAGCGCTCTTCGTCATCTCTACCTACGACACCGATTACGTGCTCATCCGCGATGCCGCCCTCGACGACGCCTCCGCGGCGTTGCGCGCGTCGGGCTACGTCGTCCGCTGATCGTCGTCCGGCACGAACTCCAGACACGCCCGGATCATCCCTGCCACCTCGGCGATTTTCAACGGACGCCGGATGATGATCTGCACGAGCTCGGTGTCGATGGCGTCTTTTGACGAGCGAATGCCGGCCGTCATCATCACCATCGGCCGGCGGCGAACGGGCATCGAGCGGATGCGGTCGAGGATGCTCTCCACGTCCGGCATTTCCAGATGCAACAGCATCAGCGCGTAGCGGCGCTGGCCGAGTTGCGCGAGTGCGTCGCGCGCCGACACCGCCGCGTCGCAGAGCACCTCACGGTCGAGCAACGCCCTGGAAAGTAACGCCCGGACTTCTTCGTCGCCGTCCACGAGCAGGACGCGCGAGTTGTGGGCCATCTGATCGTCGTCCCCTTGCCGACCAATGACGGAGTACAAATAACCTGCCACGAACAGCGTCCCGCATCCGCTACAATCCGCGCCCCATGGATCAATCGCTCGCCGTCGCCGCGCCGAGTACGACGCGCGAGCGGTTCGTACTCCATCGTGCCCTCGCAGCCCCCGCCAGCACCTTCGCCGAAGATGTGCGCCGAGGGCTCAGCGCGTCGCCGAAGTTCCTCCTGCCTCATTACTTTTACGACGCGCTCGGCTCGGCTCTCTTTTCGGCAATTTGCGAGCTGCCGGAGTACTACGTCACGCGCGCCGAGGACGAGATCCTGCGGACAAAGGCAACGGAGATCGCCGCCGCGTTCGGACCGAACGTCCGCCTTGCCGAGCTTGGCAGCGGCAGCGCGCGCAAGACGCGGCATCTGATCGAGGCCATCCTCGACCGGCAACCGTCGCTCGACTTTTTTCCGATCGATGTCGACGCGGGCATCCTGACCTCCAGCAGCCGCGAGTTGCTGAATGCCTACGCGGACCTCTCCATCTCCGCGATCTGCGGCGACTTTCGCGATCCCGCCGCGCTCCTCCGCCCCTACCTGCCGCCCTCGGACGCGCGCACGGTCGTTCTCTTCCTCGGCTCCAGCATCGGCAACCTCGACCCTGCCGCCGCCGGCGCGATGCTCGCCAACCTTCGCACCGCGCTCGCTCCCGGCGACGCCCTCTTGCTCGGCGCCGACCTCCGCAAATCGCCGTCGATCCTGGAGCCCGCGTACGACGACGCGCTCGGCGTGACGGCGGCGTTCAATCGCAACCTCCTCGTCCGCATCAATCGCGAGCTCGGCGGAACATTCGATCTCGCATCGTTCGACCACCGCGCGTTCTACAACGCCGCCGAGGGACGGATCGAAATGCACCTGGTCAGCAAGATCGCGCAGCGGGTGCTCATCGACGGATACGAAATCGCGTTCGAGGAAGGCGAATCGATCCACACCGAGAACTCGCACAAATACGACGTCGCCACGCTCGCCGCCCTCGCCGCCGCCGGCAACTTCCGGGTCGAACGCCGCTGGACTGACAGCAACGCCTACTTCGCGGATCTGCTGTTCGTGGCGGAGTAGGATCGGAATCTGTTAAATCTGCGTCATCTGCGGATCAGAGGTTTATCCGCAGATGACGCAGATGTTACGCAGATGCCTCACGCCAAAGAATGCATTCGCCGAGGTCGCTGTTCTGACTCGCGCCTCACTTCGTTTCTGAGTATCATTCCGCGTCTTTGTGCCGAGGTAGCTCAGTTGGTTAGAGCACCAGATTGTGGATCTGGGGGTCGCCGGTTCGATCCCGGCCCTCGGTACCATGGACCCCCGCCCGAATGACCAACACAGTCGAACCCCGTGTCTCCCGCGGTCTGCGCGACCTCCTTCCCGACCAGATGCTGGCGCGGCAGTCGATGATCGATACGATCCGGCGCGTCTACGAACTGTACGGATTCGTTCCCCTCAGCACGCCCGCCATCGAATTTCTCGATGTCCTCTCCGGCAGCGCAGGGCAGGAAGCGCAGTCGTCGATCTTCCGCGTCACGAATCCCGAGAATGAAGCGCTCGGACTTCGCTTCGATCTGACAGTTCCCCTGGCGCGCGTCATCGCGCAGTACAAAGAGCTGCCGCGGCCGTTTCGCCGTTATCAGGTCTCGCCGGTGTGGCGCGCCGACAAACCGGACAAAGGCCGCTTTCGCGAGTTCACGCAGTTCGATCTCGATTCGGTCGGCACCGAGTCGGAAGTCGCGGATACGGAAGTCATCGCCGGCATGTGCGACACGCTCTCGGCGCTGAACGTCGGACGCTATCTCGTCCGCTTCTCCAGCCGGGCCATTCTCAATCTGCTGCTCGACTTCGCCGGCATCAGCGCGGAACAGGGAGTGGATGTCTTTCGCGTCCTCGACAAGCTTGACAAAGTCGGTCTCGACAAAGTCTCTCGGGAGTTGATGAACGGCTACAAGGATGAGTCGGGCGACACGATCCGCGGCGTCGGCCTCGGCGCCGATCAGGTCGATCGCATCAAACGATTCCTCGATATCAAGTCCGATTCGCGGCGTGACGTCGTCGCCAGCGTGCGCGAACTGTTCGCAGGTCTCGATCACGCCGCAGCGCAGATCGACGTCGTCGAGAAAATCTCGAATCATCTCTACAACCTCGGCTACGGCGACGATCGCGTCTCGCTCGATCTCTCAATCGCCCGCGGCCTGGCCTACTACACCGGTCCCGTCTTCGAAGCGATCCTGCTCGACGCGCCGCAGTTCGGCTCCATCTTCGGCGGCGGACGTTACGACGGTCTGGTGATGCGCTTCCTCGGCGAGCCGATTCCTGCCGTCGGCGCGTCGATCGGCGTCGATCGCCTCCTCGCCGCGCTCGCGCACCTCGGCCGCGTCGATACACGCAAAGCAACCGCGCGCGTGCTGGTCACGAGCATGGATCGCGCCATGACCGATGACTACCTGCAACTGACCTGGGAGCTGCGCCGCGCGAATATCCCCACCGAGTTCTACATCGGCACCGCCAAGCGCCTCGGAAAGCAGCTCGAATACGCCGATCAATACGACATCCCGCTAGCCATCCTCTGCGGCTCGAACGAAAAAGCGCAGGGCATCGTGACTGTGAAAAACATGGCCGCCGGCCGCGCGAAGGCATCGATGCTCGACGACCGCAGCAAATGGCTCGCCGAGCGTCCCGGACAAACGACGATCCCGCGCGAGCGGCTGGTGGAAGGCATTCGTGATCTGCTCGCAGAGATTGAGTCCCCGCCCGAGGGCTAAATTTTTTCACGCGGAGACGCGGAGACGCGGAGTGGGTAGTAGTGTTCGCTCCGCGTCTTCGCGTCTGCGCGTGAAAACCAGACGGAGCGCTGACAGCGAATCACCATGACCGAAACGATCCTCCTCGACGGCTACTCGCTCACGATCG
>JAFAOU010000230.1 GCA_019247495.1 Acidobacteriota bacterium | reverse complement strand
CCGCGCGCGGCCAGACGCTCGATGCAAAACGGAAGAAGGCATTCGATGCGCTGATGAAGATGGATGAAGTCGTCGAGGCACACACCGTCGCCGGCGACGACTGCTTCCTCATCAAAGTCCGCACCGATTCCATCACCTCGCTCAACGTGCTCGTCTCGAAGCTGACCGCGCCGCCGCTGTCGCTCGCCACGCGCACAACCATCGTCATGCAGACGCACTGCGAGAAAGTCGGCGGGATCACGCTGGGGGAAAAATGAAACGGGATCGCGCTCTCTCCTACGCCGCCTTCGCCGTCGTCTGCATCGTCTGGGGAACGACGTACCTGGCCATCCGCATCGCCGTGACGACGATGACGCCCTTTCTCCTCACCGGCGCGCGCTACCTCTTCGCCGGCATCGTTCTCTTCATCATCGCCAGGCTGCACGGCGACAAGATTCCGCGCGATCGCCGTGTGCTCGGCAACGTCGTGTTATGCGGCGTGCTCATGGTCGCTATCGGAAACCTGACCGTGGTGTGGGCCGAGCAATGGGTGCCCAGCGGATTCGCCGCGCTCTTCGTCGGAACCGCGCCGTTTTGGGCGACGCTGATCGAGCTGCTGCGCCGCTCCGGTGAGCGCCTCGAACGGCGCGCCGCGGTTGGCCTGCTCATCGGCTTCGCCGGCGTAGCTATGCTCGTCACTCCGCGCGGCGCCGGCAGCGCCTTCGATCGCCACTTTGTCATCGGTGCCATCGCGATCCAACTCGGCAGCCTGGCCTGGCAGTACGGCACGATTCGCGGCAAGTACGCGCTCGCGTCGATGGCACCGCTGATGTCGTCAGCGTTGCAGATGCTGGCCGGCGGCTTCGTCGTCTCGCTCGCCGGCCTCGCACTCGGTGAGCTTCCGCACTTTCATTCGACGCTGCGCACCTTCACTGCGCTGGCGTACCTGTCGATCTTCGGCTCCGTGCTCGCCTACACGTCGTACGTCTACGCGGCGCGCCACCTGCGCTCGACGAACATGTCGCTCTACGCCTACGTCAACCCCGTCGTTGCCGTAATCCTCGGCTGGCTCGTGCTCCACGAGCAACTGACCTGGGTCTCGATCGTCGCGATGGTCGTCATCCTCGGCGGCGTGGCGATGGTGCAAAGCGGCCGAGGAGCGAAGCGAAGAGTCACGATTTCGCGCGAGGCGCCCAGGCAAAAGGCGGCGTAGACTCCCGCGATGCCGCGCCCGCGCATCCTGCTCGTCATCGCCGCCGTCGCAATCCTCGCCGCGCTCACGTTGACGATGCACGGCGCGCCGCCGAAATTAGGTCCGGCGCCGGTCGTCGTCGAACTCTTCACGTCACAGGGATGCTCGAGTTGCCCGCCCGCGGACGCGCTGATCCACGACATCGCCAACGATCCCGCAATGCGCGGCCGCGTCATCCCGCTGGCCTTCCACGTCGACTACTGGGACTCGCTCGGCTGGCGCGATCCCTTCTCGTCCTCCGAGTGGACGCAGCGTCAGGCGCGCTACGCCCGCACCATGCGCCTCTCCTCGGCGTACACGCCGCAAGCCGTGGTCAACGGCACCCGCGAATTCGTCGGCTCGAACCGCGCGGCCATGAGCGCTGCGTTGGAAAAAGAGTCAACTGAGAAGCGAGGCGAGATCACACTGACTGCGCACCGCGAAGGCAACGTACTGCTCGCCACAATTCACACAGCGGTGCCCGCGAACGATGACCTCGTGCTTGCCATCGTCGAAGACGGCGTCATCACAAAAGTTGAACATGGCGAAAATGCCGGACGGACACTGACGAACGACGCGATCGTCCGAAAGCTCATTCGCGTCACGCCGGGCGAGACGACTGTTGCGCTCGATCCCGCATGGCACAACGTCACCGCAACTGCGTTCGTGCAGGATCGCGCCACGCTCGCGATCGGCGCCGCGGCAACCACTCAGGTGCGGTAGCTTTCTTGCCGGGCGTTATGCTCGCTGCATGTTGATCGCCGCGGCTCCGCCGGATGTCTCCAGCGTTTTCATCGAGCTCGGAGCAGCCACACTCGGTCTTGCGTTGCTCTCGCGATTTGCGAGCCGGTTCGGCTTTTCCTCGATTCCGCTCTACCTGCTGGCGGGCTTGGCGTTTGGCAACGGCGGTCTCCTTCCTCTCGCCTTCAGCAAGGATTTCGTTCACGTGGGTGCGGAGATCGGCGTGGTGCTCCTCCTTTTCATGCTCGGCCTCGAGTACACCGGCAGCGAGCTGACCGATAGCCTTCGCACCGGCGTTCGCGGCGGGATCATTGATTTCGTTCTCAATTTTTCGCCCGGCGCGATCGCGGGGCTGATCCTCGGCTGGCCGCCGGTCGTGGCCGCGGCATTCGGCGGCATCACGTACGTTTCTTCGTCAGGAATCATCGCCAAGGTGTTGCACGAGCTCGGGCGCGAGTCGAGCGCCGAAACGCCGGCGATCGTGTCGATCCTCGTCTTCGAAGATCTGGCGATGGCGTTGTTCCTGCCTCTGCTGAGCGTCGTGTTGACCGGCCGAAGTGGCTCCGGAGCCGTCATCTCGGTCCTCGGCGCGTTGACGGCGGTCGCCCTGGCTCTGCTGGTCGCCTTGCGATTCGGACCGCGGTTGAGCCGCTCCTTCTCGCATGGATCCGACGAGATCATCCTCCTCACCTGTTTCGGGATCGTGCTGCTCGTGAGTGGACTGGCGCAACGCATCCAGGTCTCGGCGGCAGTCGGCGCCTTTCTCGTCGGCATCGCGCTTTCGGGACCGCTGGCCAAGCAGGCGCATCGCGTCCTCTCTCCCGTTCGCGATCTCTTCGCCGCCGTCTTCTTTTTCTTCTTCGGACTGCAAGTCGCGCCGAAGGAGCTTCTGCCCGTTTTGCCGCTGGCAATGACTCTCGTCGTGATCACAGCCGCCACGAAGCTGTTATCCGGTTGGTGGGCAGCAAGGCTCGCCGCGTTGCACGGAGCGAGCGCCTTGCGCGTAGGCGCCACGCTGATCGCCCGAGGAGAGTTCTCGATCGTGATCGCCGGCCTGGCGGTGGCGGCAGGCGCAGAGCCGAAAGTGGCTTCGGTCGCCGCCGCGTACGTGCTGCTATGCGCCATCGCCGGACCGCTAGCTGCACGCGCCGCCGATCCGATTTTTGCGCTCATAGCCGGACGAAGTTCTCGTAAGTAGCCGCGGACAGCTTACGATTGGGTACTGCTATGAAGAAAAAGCGGACCGACACTAGCAACGAACTTGACTTGAGGAAGCGGAGCGAGATTGAGTCAAACGTCGTCGCGGAAACGCGCATCGCCCGTGAACGCAAGTTTCGAAAGGTGATGGACGAGATCAATAAGAAGTACGCCAACGTGTTTCGTCGATTGAGTGAGTAGTCGGCGGCTATCGTCGCGGACGTAACCGTCTTCGCCAATAACCCGGTCGGCGTTTGTGGGACGCCACCGCAACGACAACGACTTCCTCCGGTTCATTCACGTACAGCAGGTTGTAATGAAAGACGCGGAGAACTCGTTTCCTAACATTGCGCGACAAGCGTGAGCCACTCTCCGGATACTCGCAAATGTTGCGAACGGTCGCTTCGACATCGGCCACAAACCTGTTGCCAAGCCCGGCCGATTGTTCGTCGAAGTACGTGATCTGTTCCTGGAACTCGGCGTCCGCTTCCTCAAGAAAGCGGTAGGGCTTCACCCGTTCCTCGCGCGCGCCCGACGAAAGACCTCTTCGCCGCCAATCGCCCGGCTTCGTCCCGCCTTGAAGTCGGCGTAACGCGCTTCGGCTTCTTCAGCCCAAAGCTGGTCGTACTCTTCCTCCGACAGATCTTCGAGGCTATCGAGAAGGGTCCTGGCCAGATTCGCTCGGGCATGGCGGTCGAGTCGTAGAACTTCCGATTCGATCTCTTTCAGGTTGCGATCCATGGCGGTCAGTTTACGCTCGCAAGTAGTGGCACGTGTACCCGTTCGGATAGCGTTGCAGGTAGTCCTGGTGGTAGTCCTCGGCTTCGTAGAAGTTCGTGAATGGGACGATCTCCGTCACGATCGGGCGCGGCCACTTCGGCTGGGCGCGCGTGATCGCGCGTTGCGCGGCGTCGCGCTGCGATTCGTCGTGATAGAAAATCGCGGAGCGGTATTGCGTGCCGATGTCGTTGCCCTGGCGGTTCGCCGTCGTCGGATCGTGCAGGCGGAAGAAGAAGTCGAGGATCTCGTCGTACGAGATCTTCGATGGATCGAAAACGATCTGCAGCGACTCGGCGTGGCCGGTGCGGCCGGATTTCACATCCTCGTAGCGCGGCTTGTCGAGCGTGCCGCCGGCGTAACCGACAGTCGTGTCTACCACGCCGGGGAGTTTGCGAACGAGCTCTTCGACGCCCCAGAAGCAGCCGCCGGCCAGCGTGGCGGTCTCCGTCATTTGTGCGCGTCCTTCTTGAACAGGTGGACGTACTCGCCATAGCCCTCGGCTTCGAGTTTGTCGACCGGGATGAAGCGAAGCGATGCTGAGTTCATGCAGTAGCGCTGGCCGGTCGGAGCCGGGCCGTCGTCGAAGACGTGGCCGAGGTGGGAGTCGGCGTGTTTGGAGCGGACTTCGGTGCGGGACATGAAGAACTTGCGATCCGTTTTTGTCACGACGTTCGCCGGCTCCAGCGGACGCGTGAAGCTCGGCCAGCCGGTGCCCGATTCGAACTTGTCATTCGAGCTGAAAAGCGGCTCGCCGCTGACAATGTCGACGTAGATACCCGCCGCGTGATTGTCCGCGTACTCGTTGCGAAACGGCGCCTCGGTGCCTTCGTGCTGCGTGACTTCGTACTGAATCGGCGTGAGCTTCTTTTTCAGCTCCGCATCGGAAGGTTTAACGTAGTTGGCCATCCTGTCTCCTTTGCTGTGAACCTGCGGATTTCCGGGCGCGGCGACGACGGGGTGCTGCGTGACAATCGTGTAAACGCCGGTGAGGATGATCGTTCCGGCGGCGATCGGCAGCCATTTCTTGAGGATCGTGCTCATGAGGTTCTCCTTGTGCGAGCTACGAAAACGGCGGCGTTGGTGGATTCGTTCCAACTCAATCACGACGGAAATGCGCGCCGCGCGACACGGGATTCCGCAGCGCCGAATTGGCCACGATCATGGCCATCTGTTGGCCGTGGAAGAGCTCCAGGATCGCCTTGCTGATGGTCGACTCGTGGTAGTACTTCGTGAGGCGGCTGCCAAGCTCGCGCATGTCGGCCACGGCGCGTTTCAGGCGCTCGTAGGTGCGCACGATTCCCACGTAGTTCCACATCGTGTGCTGGATCGTGGTCCAGTCCTGAAGGATCAGCGCGGGGTCTTCCATGTTCTCGTGGCCGGGCGGACGCCAGTCGGGGATTGAGAGCAGGAGCGCGTCGTCGATCGATCCGATGCCCGGCGGGCG
>JAFAOU010000200.1 GCA_019247495.1 Acidobacteriota bacterium | reverse complement strand
GCTCGAAGGATTCCGGCTCCACTACGCGCCCGGACTGCAGCACCTGCTGCTTCATCGTCTGACCCCCGCTGACACCCACGCTCTCATCGCGCGCTACCCCACGCACGTCATGCCGCTCGGCAGCGACAACAGCGTCTTCCTCGCGGGTGGCTGGTACGGGCCGGACGGCGATCCCGCCGAGCACGCGCGTTGGACCGGCGCCGAGCCGGTGTCGGCGATGCTGATCGCCTCGGCAGCCGATCACCGCCTGACGTTGCACATGATGCCGTTCGACTACGCCGGCGCACCTCCACAGATCGCCACGATTTCGCTGAACGCCGCACCGATCGCTCGCCTCGCGATGACGCCGGGCTGGCGTTACTACACGTTCGACATCGATCGCACGCGCTGGCGCGACGGCGCGAATTTTCTGACGATCGCGTTCTCGCGCGCTGAGGCGCCGGCCGCGATCGATCCGAGATCGAAGGACGTGCGGCCGCTTGCGGCGCGGCTGAACTTGATCGCCGTCACGCCCCTGGGAACGCGGGCGTCTCGCCCGCTGTCAGATGTCGCGCGAGTTGCACAGGCGGGCGAGACGCCCGTGCTCCCAGGGGCGTCGCTGCCCGAACTGACGCGCGCGTTTCGCATCAACGAACCGGGCGAGATGCTCGATGAGAACTCCTGGTGGCGTCATTCGAAGCGCACCGCGTTTGCGCCGCCTTCGCTGCTCGCGCGAATCGGAATCGATCCGGCGCGGCGTATTGAGGTCGATGATGCTGCCGAGACGATCGCGTACGACTCCGCCTGCCTCAACGACAGCGACTTTCTCCACATCGCCTACGCCGCGATCCTCAACCGCGCCATCGACGCCGACGGCGAGCGCTACTTCGCATCCGCGCTGCAGAAGAAAGAAACGCGGGTGGGGGTAGTGCGGGCGCTGGTGCATTCGGAGGAGTTTCGGAAGGCGTTTTAACCCACAAAGACACAAAGGGCACGAAGGGTTCTGCGTTCTTTGTGTCCTTTGTGCCTTTGTGGTGATTCGTCTGTAGACTTCGGGGCGATGCCGAGCATCCTCTACGTCTATGCGATCGCACGCGCAGGACACGCGGCACGCCTGCCAGAGGCAATCGATGGGTCGGATCACATCTACGCCGTAACGACTACCGAGTTGTCGGCGTTCGTCACGCCTGTCGATGACGTCGATTTCTCGCAGGGTGTCATCGATGCGCGCGCCAAGGACGTCGAGTGGCTCGGCGCGATCGGCTACCGGCATCAGAGTGTGATGAATGCGCTGATGCACGGCGGGACCATCATCCCGCTCCGCGCCTTCACACTCTTTGCCTCGGACGAGAGTCTGCGGCTCCATCTCGAAAACGAGCGGACGCGATTCGCGAAACTGCTCGACCGGCTCGATGGGAAGCAGGAGTGGACGTTGAGAATCGAGTTCGATCCGCAGCTTTGGAGCGACGCGTTGGTACGGCGCGTCGACAGTTTGCGGACGCTGTCGGATCAGATCGCGTCGGCATCCGAGGGGAAGGCGTTTCTTCTGCGGAAGAAGTTGGATGACGAGAAAAAGAACGCGTCGCGCGAGGCGGAACAGCAGGTCATGGCGGAGATCGAGCGCGCGGTGATGGACAAACTTGCGTGCGACACCGTGGCCGAAACGCGGCAGCAGCGGTCCGGCGCGTTTCCGCAGATCAATGTGCTGCTGGAGCGCGATGAAGAGGCGCGGCTGGAGGAGCTTCGCGATGATCTCGCGGCGCGTTACGCCGCCGAAGGCGTGACCCTTGCGTTGACGGGGCCGTGGCCGCCGTATACGTTCGCCGTGACATCCGATGAGTGAAACCAGCGACGAAGAACTGAGCCTGCTCGAGACGCTCGACCACCTGCTCGACCGCGGCGTGGTCATCGCGGGCGAAGCCGTCGTCTCCATCGGCGACGTCGATCTCCTCTACCTCGGTCTCAACGTCGTGTTGGCGAACGTCGACGCCATCATTCGAACCTCGCAGCCGAAGCAGATCAAATGAAGCTCGTCGTGATCGGCGCGCATCGGGACCGCAACGACATCGAGCCGCTGGCCGCGGCGATTGCGGTGAAGGAACTGTGGCTGAGCGGGATGGAGGTCGAAGAGTCGCAACCGCTCGGCGATCGCGACCTGCTCCTGCGCGTCGCAAAAACGCGCGCGGCGCTGCTGAAACGAGCGACGTTCGTGGCTATCCGCTACGGCTTCACGGCGCATGGCGCGAGCGATGCGCTTGCGAAATGCGCGGCGCATATCGATCGATGGCGGCGCGCGCTGAACGATTTTCGAAATCACGTCGAGATGACGCTAAAAGTGGCCGCCGCGGCACCGCAAGCGCGTCCGGACCGGCGCGACTTCGAGTCAGGAGCCGCATACATTCGCGCGCTGCACGACGCCACGCGCGCGACGAACGTTGCGCCGGAGTTTCGCAAGGCAGTCGATGAGACGCTGGCGCCGCTGGCAGTGAAGCATCGCTGGTCGAATCGCGATACGGCATCGCTCGAATTCGCGGCACTCGTCAAACGCGAGCATGTCGCTGCGATCAACGACGCCGGTTCCGCGTTGAAGCGCGATTTTCCCTCAGTGCCGTTTCTCCTTTCCGGGCCGTGGCCGCTGGAGGTTTTTGCCGATGATCACGAATGACGAAGAGCGGCTGCGCGCGTCGCTGACCTTCACGGAGTCGACGATTCCCGACCGCATCGCCGCCGACTCCGACATCGTCGAGAACGGTCTGGCGCGGCTGGTGTTGTCGATCATCGAGCTGGTGCGGCGGCTGTTGGAGAAGCAGGCACTGCGTCGCATGGACGCTGGGACGTTGAGCGACGAAGAGATCGAACGGCTCGGCTCCGCGTTGATGAAGCTCGAAGAAAAGATGGCGGAGATGAAGCAGGTTTTCGGTTTGGCGGACGACGACCTGAATTTGAAACTCGGTCCGATCAAGACGCTCGAGTAAAAAATCACCACAGAGGCGCAGAGAACACGGAGAAATCCCTTTGTGCCCTCTGTGTCTCTGTGGTGATATCCCCTCCGAGGTAACCGATGGCCGCAGCGAAAGAGAAGAAGACGGAGCGGGTGGCGGTGTTTTTGACGCCGTCGCAGGTGGCGTGGTTGAAGTCGAAGAAGAATGCGTCGGAGACGATGCGGGCGCTGGTCACCGAGGCGATGAATCTGGACTTGTTGAAACAGAGCGTGAAGCAAGCCGCGCATCCCGCACCTCGATCAATTGCGCGGCCACGCTCACCGCAATCTCGTAAGGGTGGTTCGTCCCGATCGAAAGGCCGATAGGGCAATAGAACGCCCGCTTCGCATCCTCCGGCAGCCCCGCCTCGGCGATGTCGCGCCGCAGGATGTTCGCTTTCGCGTCGCTGCCGATCACGCCGAGGAATGGGAAGGTTCGCGTGCGGAGGATTTCGAGAAGGATCGGCTTGTCAGTGGTGTGACCCATCGTCATCAGCACGACGAAGGCATCGTCCGGCAGCGTCTTCACGATCGACGGCATGTCGGACGTGCGCACTTTCGTGAGCTTGGGAGAGTCGGGGAGTTTCGCCAGCCACTCCTCGCGCGGATCGATGCAGGTGACCGCGCAGTCGAGATGGATCAGCAGGTTGACGACGGCGTTGGCGATGTGACCGGCGCCGAAGACGACGATCTTCCAGCGGCCGACGTTGTGCGATTCGAAGAAGAGCTTGACGATTCCGCCGCAGGTCATGCCGACGTCTTTGTTGAGGCTCCACTGCGCGAACTTCGTCGTCTCCGCCATTTCGCCGCGCAGCATTGCCTGAGCCTCGGCTATCGCTTTCGTCTCGACTTTCCCGCCGCCCACCGTCCCGAAGTGCAGCCCCTCGGAAGTCACGATCATCTTCGCGCCGCGGTCCTGCGGCGCGCTGCCCATCGTGTCGACGACCGTGACGGCGACCAGCGGCGTCTCGGCGGCCATCAGCTCGTTCAGGGCGTCGAAGAACGTGGGCATTCGGCGACCGGTTACCAGCCGCTGCGCGTGCGCAGCGAGGTGATGTGGCCGACGTGATGACGGCCGTGCCACGCGTACATGGCGATGAGGTCGTCGAGCGTCATGACGCCGTGCTGTGGATGCATGAGCGTACGTTCGAAATCAGCATCCGTCATCGCGCGGAGGATCGTGTCCCAGCGCTGGTGCAGCATTTCGAGCAGGACGAGCGATGTCTCGATGGGCGTATCGCGGACGTCGTTCAACTTCGCCCACGCGGCCTCGTCGTACGGCTTGATGGCCGGCTGCTGTTCCGTCAGCGCGAGCTTCACGCGCGTGTAGGCGTTCATGTGCGAGTCGGGAACGTGATGGACGACCTGGCGCACCGTCCAGCCGCCATCGCGGTACGGCGTGTCGAGCTGCGACTCGCTCAGACCGGTCACGGCCTCGCGCATGCGCGCGGGCGTGGCGGCGATCTGTTCGACGAGTTGCCGCCGTTCGCCGGCGGTCAGAGTCGAAGCCGGACGATGGAACTTGCCGACGGGATAACGGAGATCGTCACTCATGACGCGAGCTTACAACGCGGCGAGCGCGACCTGATAGAAGCTCTTGACGGCGGCTACGTAATCGATCGCTTCCTTGGTCGCGTTCGGGCCAACTTTGGCGACGAGCTCCGGCCCAGCGTTGTAGGCGGCCAGCGTCAGATCGACGTTGCCGTGAAAACGGTCGAGCAGCGTCTTCAGATACTTCGTCCCGCCGAAGATGTTGTCGCGCGGGTCGAAGGCGTCGCGCACGCCGAGGGCGCCGGCGGTGCGAGGCATGAGCTGCATGAGGCCTTGCGCGCCGCGGCTGGAGACTGCATTCGGATTGAAGGCGGACTCGCGATAGGTCATCGCAGCGATGAGGTTCGGATCGACGGAGTACTGCTTGGCGGCATCGTTGATGATGGCGGCGAGGTACTGCGGGACGGGAGCGGGAAAGGCCTGCGCGGCGAGCTGAAGGGAGGCCTTCGGCGAAGCGAACGCGGGCGTGGAGAGGGCCGCAACAGCAAACACGACGGCAGCGATTCGATGACGCATGAGACGCTCCTTTTCGTTCGGATCACGAGAAGCGTCCCGCGTCATGCGGGATCACGTTCGGAAGCGCCGCTGCCTGCTTGAGGCCGGTTGCTTTGCGTCCCTCCGTCGCCGGAGGTTTGCCGTTTCGCGTGATCGTTGTTGTGTGCGTAGTAGAACGAGTCTTCGGGTACCACTCTTCCTACGGATGAGTGGAAAAGGGGACGGGTTCACGCGGAGGGCGGAGGGGCGGAGAACGTCAGAGCAGCTTCTTCAATAGCGCGATTTGGCCTGCGTGATAGATCGCGTGTTGAATCACTCCGTGCAGCATCACGTAGACCGTGTACTTGCGGCCGGCTACTTTTTTGTCGAGGTCGTCGACGGTCAGGCGCGCGATGGCGTCGGAGAGACGGCTGATGGCGTTGGTCATCTCTTCGATCGCATCGGGCCACGGCATTTCGGTGACGTCGCGCCAATCCTCTTCGGTGGTCAGCTCGCGTTCGTCGCCGGCCAGGCGATGCGCGACGGCATCCATCCACGTGCTGCTGTGCGCGACCAGCTCAATGATCGAATGCGCATTCGGAATCGGACGGGCGTGGGCCTGCGGATCGGTGATGCCATCCAGGAGCGGGCCGATGTCGACGCCGGTCCATGACGGGCCGCCCCAGGCGCGGTTGAGTTGGTCGAGAATGCGTTCGATCTCTCGCATGGGGCGCGATTCTGCTACATTCGCGCGCCAACGCAAATCGAGGACAACCGATGAATTTCGACGTACGGGAGTGGCTGAATCTCGCGTTCCGCTGGACGCACGTCTTCGCCGCCATCATGTGGGTAGGTCAGACCTACTTCTTCACCTGGCTCGATCGCGCGTTCCACGACGAGAAACATGTCTGGATGGTTCACAGCGGCGGCTTCTACATCGTCGACAAACAGAAGCGGCCGGAGTTGCTGAATCAGACCCTGCACTGGTTCAAGTGGGAGGCGTTTTTTACGCTGCTGTCGGGATTTGCGCTGCTCATCCTCGTCTACTACGACGGCCGGATCATGGTCGATGAAGATGTTTTCAAAATGACAGCATGGCAAGCCGCGGGGGTGAGTGTGGCGCTCATCGCCGCCGGATGGTTCCTCTACGATCTGTTGTGGATTTCGCCGCTGCGAAAAAATGAGGCCGTGGGGACGATCGTTTCGTATCTGCTCCTGGCCGCAGCGATTTTCGGCGCGACGCGCCTCTTCGCAGCGCGCGCGGCCTACATGCAGATCGGAGCGATGCTCGGCAGTTTCATGGCGCTGAATGTGTGGGTACGCATCCTGCCCGCTCAGCGCGCGCTCATCGCCGCGGTGAAAGCAGCTACCGAACCGGACATGCGGCTGGCCGACCTCGCCAAACAACGCTCCAAGCAGAACACCTTCATCGTCCTGCCGGTCGTTCTGATCATGATCAGCAATCATTTCCCGGTGGCCACGTACAGCAATCCGTACAACTGGCTGGTGCTGTCCGTCCTCGTGCTGGTTGGATGGGGCGTGGCCGCGGTGATCCGGACGCGATAAACGATGAAACGAACCTTTTCCGACAACGACCTCAAATCTGCCGCGTCGAAGCTCGATCCGGCGCTCGAGAAGTTCATGGCTCGCTTTCCCGGCGAGTCGGGAGCGCGCCAGCCGGTGCATACCGTCTACGGCGGCGCGCATCTGTTCAAGAGCGACACGACGCAGAAACTCGGCGCGCTCGCTCTCCGCTCCCTCGACGAATTCGCACCCGACGCCGCCACGCTCGGCGACGCCATCGGCATGGATCCGAAGTTCCGCGACGTCGTCTACGCGCGCGTGATCGAAAAGCTCCGCCGCGAGCCGGTGGAAGACTTTCGCATCGATTTCGAAGACGGCTACGGCAATCGCGCGGATGCCGAAGAGGATGCGCATGCCGACGCTGCCGCGCGCGAAGTGGCGGCGGGGATGAAGAACGGCACGCTGCCGCCGTTCATCGGCATCCGCATCAAGCAGTTCTCGCAGGAGCTGATGCCGCGGTCGATGCGCACGCTCGACATTTTCGTGTCGACGCTGCTCGACGCCGCCGGCGCACTGCCGCCGAACTTCGTGGTCACGCTGCCGAAGATTCAACTTCCGCAGCAGGTCACGGCACTTGCCGATCTGTTCGATGACATGGAGCCAAAGCTCGGCCTACCGAGACACGCGCTCCGCTTCGAGTTCATGATCGAGACGACGCAGGCCATCCTCAGCGAGAACGGCGTCTCCAATCTGCCGCTCTTTCTCGATGCCGCGCGCGGACGCGCCGTTGCTGCGCATTTCGGGACGTACGACTACACCGCGAGCTGCAACATCACCGCGGAGCACCAGCGCATGGACCATCCCGCCTGCGATTTCGCGCGCCACATGATGCAGGTCGCGTATGCCGGCACCGGCCTCTGGCTCTCCGACGGCGCCACGAACATCATGCCGATCGCGCCGCATCGCGGAGTCCTCTCGCCGGAACAGATCGCCGAGAACCGCGCCGTCGTCCATCGCGCCTGGCGGCTGCACGTCGATCACATTCAGCATTCGCTGATCAACGCGTACTACCAGGGATGGGACCTCAATCCCGCTCAGCTTCCGACGCGCTACGCCGCCGTCTATTCGTTCTTCCTCGAAGGACTACACGCAGCGACCGAACGACTCCACGCCTTCATCGCCAAATCCGGTCAGGCCACGCTCGTCGGCGACGTCTTCGACGATGCCGCCACCGG
>JAFAOU010000109.1 GCA_019247495.1 Acidobacteriota bacterium | reverse complement strand
GGAAACGAAGGCGAACAGCCGCTCGATCAGTGGATCACACGAAACGATCGCCTTCGCTCCCACCAAGCGCAATCCAGAGAACTTTCCACGCAGTGAATGCCGAACCTACAATCGCGTTCCGATCGCGATTACGTCACAGCCTCTCAGCTCGCGGCAGAGACACTCCTCATAAGCCGACTCCAGCAATCCGGGTCCCAAGCCTCGATGTACTTCGATCGCGGCTCCGATCACATCGCCGGTCCTGTCCTCTCCTTGGTGCATCCGTCCGAGGATCCCTCGGTGCGCGCGAAACACCGAGGAATCCTCCGGCTGCGGAGAGGCGCTGAATCAACACTCCACCGCACGTAGACAGCGTCAATGCCACACGAGGCCGACGCTCAACGTCACGTTCTGCGCCGTCTTGCCCTTCACGCTCTGATCGAAGAAGCCCTGGACCGGAGTGTGGCGGTCTTTGGCGAAGATCGGCTCGTAGTCGATTTCGATGACGCGCAGGTCGAGGCGCGGTGAGATGCGGACGTCGATTCCGCCGCCGACCTTGAGCGCGAGGCTGGTCGTACGGTCATGAATCGTGAAATCGAACGGGCCGGTTGAGGTCTGGGTATCCGTCGCGGTCTGGCGCGCCACGCCCGCCATCGCGTGCACGAATGGCCGCCACGATCCGTATTCGCGGCGCAGCTCCGGTCCGATCACGAGCACATACGTCTTTTCATCGAATGCATTCGTATCTGTGTGTGCGTCGGCGCCGGTACCGAACGTGTCGACGCTGCGGTCTTTGTTGAAGTAGGCCGAGAAATCCGTTCGGATGCCGAGAGTAGGGGAGAGGTTGTACTTCGCGCCGAGGTTGAAGCCGTGGAAGTCGCGGCGGTCGCAGAAGATGTGGTTGAGGTGAGAGCCCAGCGCGTCGATTCCGTCCGAGGTGCAGGGCTGGATCGAGAACGACTCGCCGTCCTCCACTCCATTCAACGTACCGGAGTTCGGTTTCTGCAACGCGTGGGACAGACTGAAGGAGTAGTCCATCTTCGATGCCGTTTGGGCGGCAGCAGTTGAAACAGAAGCAATCAGCAACAGCGTGGTAAGCCATAATTTCCGCATCGTCATCTCCTTGTTGGTTAGGTGGCGACGCTACGGCGGCTCGGAAAGCGCGGATGCCCGGCGGCGGCCGATTTTCTCCACGATTTCGCTAAGAAAACTTCAGGCGTTTCCTAACATGGACGCGAAAGCCTACGAATTCGGCGACTTCCGGCTCGATCCGGCCGACTGCATCCTTCGATGCGGCAGCGAGCCGGTGCCGTTGACGCCGAAGGCCTTCGATCTGCTGCTGTTCCTGATCGAGAACCGCGGAACCCTGGTCACGAAGGAAGTGATCATGAAACGCCTCTGGCCGGATGCGGTGGTCGACGAGGCGAACCTCGGCAACAACATCTCGCTGTTGCGCAAAGCGCTCGGCGAGAGCGCGAACCTGATCCAGACCGTTCCGCGCCGCGGCTATCGCTTCGTTGGGGAGGTTCGGGACGCAGGGGCGTCTCCCGTGATCGAGCGTCCGGAGCGAAGGCTTCGACGGCGTCCGATGCTCCTGGCTTCGACGATGGCAATTCTCGCAGTCGTCGCGGCCTTCTTGGCCGGCCGCGCCGTCTGGCGCCGGGAACTTCCCAGATTTACCCAGATCACCTTTCGCCGCGGACTTGTGTCTGGTGCTCGCTTCGCGGCGGACGGCCAGACCGTGGTCTACAGCGCGGCCTACGAAGGGAAGCCGGGCGAGTTGTTTATGACCCGGCTCGATCAGAACGTCTCGCGTCCGTTGAACATCGACAGCAACGCGCATCTCCTCGCCGTTTCCAGCCGCGGCGAGCTGGCGCTGATGACGAAGCCGCGCGAGATGGCGTACGTCTCCGTCGGCACGCTGGCGCGCGTGCCGCTCGCCGGCGGTTCGCCGCGCGAGATCGCCGCCGATGTGCAGGAGGCGGATTGGTCGCCGGATGGCGATCGCATGGCTCTGATCCGCTGGAACGACACCGTCATCCAGGTCGAATATCCGGCCGGCCGCATCTTGTACAAAACGCCGCCGCCGATGTGGATGAGCAGCATCCGCGTCTCGCCGAGCGGCGATCAGGTCGCGTTTCTTCTCCACGAGTCGGCGCGTTTCGACGATCGTGGCTGCGCGGTCGTCCTCGATACCGCGGGAAAGATCGTCCGGCGCTCCCGCGAGTTCGCCAGCGCGAACGGCCTGGCCTGGCGCGGCGACGAGGTCGTCATCGCCGCATCGATCAGCGACACGAACAACGATCTTTATTCGATCAATCGCTTCGGCTTGGATCACCTCATCGCCCGCGGCGCCGGCCGTTTCAATCTCTTCGATGCGTCGCCCTCCGGTGCGCTGCTCGCCGCGCGCGAAGACAGCCGCAACGGCATCATCATCCGCGCTCCAGGCGAAACCTCCGAGCGCGAGTTGTCGTGGCTCGACGGTTCGTGGGTCCGCGACATCTCCGCCGACGGCCGCACGATCCTTTTCGATGAGGAAGGCACAGGCGGAGGCTCGACGGCGCGCGTTCTCGTCCGCACCGTCGACGGCGCTCCCGCCACCGACCTCGGACCCGGCAATGCGGTCGCCCTCTCACCCGACGGCAAATGGGCGCTGGCCCGGCAACGTTTCATGCACCCGCCGCGGCTCGTGCTCATCCCGACCGGCGCCGGCCAGCCGCGCGTGGTCCGAACCGGCAACATCGAACCCGCCGAACGCGTGGCGTTTACGCCTGATGGCCGAAATCTCGTCATCGTCGGAAACGCCCCGGGTCATCCGCAGCGAACGTACCTCTGCGATCTGACGACAGGCCAGATTCGACCACTCACCGCTGACGGAGTGCTGGGCGTGTTGAACGACGGCGCGACGCTGATCGCGAAGCGGAAGTTCTATCCGTTCGCCGGCGGTCCGCCGAAACCGATTCCGTCGCTCCGTCCGGACGAACGGATCGCACGCTTCGACGGCAAGTCCGTCTGGGCCAGCACCGACACCACCATCTTTCGAATCGATCTGGCCACGGGCCAGCGCGAGACGATCATCGACTACGGCTCCGGCACCCCCAAGCAATCGCTCTTCACCGGCCCGCCACTACTCTCCGCCGACGGCCGCGCCTACGCCTACACGTACGGCACCGTGACCTCGGACCTTTACGTTGTTGAAGGTGCGCATTGACTCTTCCTGGGAGCGCGGGCGTCCCGCCCGCCGTCGAGCATGATCCTGCTATGGAAAGCGGGTTGAGACGCCCGCGTTCCCAGGCTGGAAGGCGCGCGAGCCTTGATGCGTTGACGGCTCGGCAATGCTCTACCGCTTCGACAACATTGAGAAATCGTATGGCCCGCACGACATCGTCAAGGGCGCTACGTGGCAGCACAATCCCGGCGAAAAAGTCGGCCTCGTCGGCCGCAATGGCGCGGGGAAGACGACGCTCTTTCGTCTGCTGCTGAAACAGGAAGACACCGATCGCGGGCAGGTTCTTCGGGCCTCGGGGCTGACCATCGGCCACGTCGGGCAGCATCTCGACGCAGAGCCGGGGATGTCGCTTTTCGACTATGTGGAGACGGCGTTCGCGGACGTGCTGGCCATCGAACGGAAGATGCGCGCCATCGAGCATGACCTCGCCGATACGACGAAGAGCGCGGCCGAGCACGAGAAGCTGCTCGAAAAATACGCGGTCCTGCAGCACGACTACGAACACGCCGACGGCTACACGCTGCACGCCGAAGTCGAGCGGGTGCTGGCGGGTGTTGGGTTTGCGAAGAGCGAATGGGAACGCCCCATCGCGGCGTTCAGCGGCGGCCAGCAGAACCGGGCTATGCTCGCGCGCGTCCTGTTGACGGACGTCGATCTGCTGTTGCTCGACGAGCCAACCAATCACCTCGATCTGGCCGGCATCGAGTTCCTCGAAGAGTTCCTCCGGTCATTCAAGGGCAGCTATCTGCTCATTTCGCATGACCGCACCTTTCTCAACCGCACCGTCGACAAGATCGTCGAGCTTGCGCACGGGAAACTGATCGAGTATCCCGGCAACTACGAGCGCTTCCTCGAGCTGCGAACGGAGCGGATGGAGAAGATGGCTGCTGATTACGAACAGCAGCAGGAGTTCATCGACAAGACCAAGGACTTCATCCGCCGCAATCTGGCCGGACAAAAAACGAAGCAGGCCAAGTCGCGCCGCAAGATGCTGGCGAAAATCGACGAGGTCGAGCGGCCGGAGACCGACGAGACGCTTGCGAATTTCAAGCTCGAAGCCGGTCCGCGCTCCGGCGCGATCGCGATGACCGCCGATCGCGTCACCGCCGGCTACGGCGAAAAGGCGGTCGTGAGCAACCTGTCGATGACCATCCGCCGCGGCGAGCGCTACGCGATCATCGGTCCGAACGGTTCGGGAAAATCGACGCTGCTGAAGACGTTCGCGGGACGCCTGCAGCCGCTCGCCGGTGCCGTGACTTACGGCCACAACGTTCAGGTGGGTTACTACGATCAAACCCTCGGCGATCTGAATCCGGCCGGCAACGTGATCGACGAGGTGTGGAACCTCGATCATTCGCAAACCGAGGAACAGGTTCGCAGCTATCTCGCGCAGTTTTCGTTCTTCGATGACGACGTCTTCAAGAAAACGCGCGACCTGTCCGGCGGCGAGAAAGGCCGCCTGGCGCTGGCGAAGATCATCTACACCGGCGGCAACGTCATGTTGCTCGACGAGCCGACGAACCATCTCGATGTGTACACGCGTGAAGCGCTGGAAGAAGCGCTGGAGCGTTTCACCGGCGCGCTGATCGTCGTGTCGCACGACCGCTACTTCATCGATCGCGTCGTCGAGCACGTGATCCTGGTCGAGGACGGGACCGCCGACGTCTTCGCGGGCAACTACAGCGACTACGCGGAGCGGCTTAAGGCGGGAGTCGCCGTTCCACGTCCCGCGCCGGTGATCCATCATGTGAAGTCCGAGCCGGCTCCGCCAAAACCGCCGCAGCCGAAGGGCGACCGTTCCGAACAGAAGAAGCGTGAGAAGCGATTGAAGAAGATCGACGACGAGATTGCCGATCTCGAATCGCGCATCGCCTCGGCGGAACGCGAGCGCGAGCGCAACGACCTCCTGCTCTGTTCCGAGGAGGTCTTTCGCGACGGAGATCGCAGCAGAAAAATCCAGTCGCAGAACGCCGATCTGAAAGCGATGGTCGATCTGCTGTACGGCAAGTGGGAAGTGCTGGCGAAAGAGAAGGAAGAGGTCGAGAGCGCGGCGGTGTAGTTGCGGTAGGCTGCGCGCGATGTCTGCCAAACACTCTGCATCCATCATCGCCATCGGCTCCGAGATGCTCGGGCCGACGCGCGTCGACACGAACTCACTCAAAGTCACCGCCGCATTCGAATCGTTCGGCATCGGCGTCGTGCGCAAGAGCGTGGTCGGCGATACGCAGGACCAACTCGTCGATGAGATCCGCCACTCGCTAGAGCACTCGGACATCCTCATCACGTCCGGCGGACTCGGACCGACCGAAGACGATATGACGCGCGAAGCGCTGGCCGAGGCGCTCGGGCTGACGATGGAGGTCGACGCGGGCATCATCGAGCGACTCGAGAAACGATTCGCCGCGCGCGGTTGGGTGATGCCGGAGGTCAACAAGCGACAGGCGAATGTGTTCGTTGGACAGACCACGCTGACGAACGAACGCGGCACCGCACCCGGATTTCATATCGAGCACGACGGAAAACACGTGTGGGTTTTTCCCGGCGTGCCGCATGAACTGGAGTGGATGGTGACGACGTACCTGACGCCGTGGCTGGCGTCGACCACCGGCGGCCAGTCACGTTTCCGGCGCGTGCTCAAAATCGCCGGCATGACGGAGTCGGGCGTCGAGGAGCGGCTCAAGACGTACTACGCCGCACATCCGGAGCCACTGACGATTCTGGCGACGAGCGGGCAGACCGAACTTCATCTCGCCGCGGACGGCGCGGAGTCCGAAGCGCTCGCGCTGATCGCCGCGCGCGAGGCTGAGCTGCGCGAATTGTTCGCGCACAAAATCTTCGGCGTGGATGACGACACGCTCGAAGCAGTCGTCGGACGCATGCTCACGGAGCGCGGCGAGACCGTAGCCACCGCCGAATCGTGCACGGGCGGATTGCTGGCGTCGCGCATTACCGACGTTCCGGGAAGCTCCGCGTACTTCATGGGCGGCGCGGTCTGCTACACCGCCGCGGCGAAGATCGATCTCGCGCGCGTCGATCCCGCGATCATCGCCGAACATGGCGAAGTCTCCGAGCCGGTCGCCATCGCCCTCGCGCGCGGCGCGCGCGAGCGCTTCGGGACGACGTACGGAATCGGCGTCACCGGGATCGCCGGACCGGGCGGCGGCACCGAGGCGAAGCCGGTCGGTACCGTCCACATCGCAGTCGCCGGCGCGGATGCGCACAAACATTGGAAACTGCTCTGGCCGATGGAACGCAGCCTCTTCAAACGCATCACCACGCAATCCGCGCTCGACCTGCTGCGATTGTTCATCGTGCGCACGTAACGTAGACTTTCTTCATGAAGCGGATGCACGTCACGCTCGATGAAGAGGCGCTGGCAGCTGCCCGGCAATTGACGGGCAAGAAGAGCTACTCCGACACCATCAATCATCTGATTAGCGAAGCCCTTAGGCGAGAACGCCTGATGCAGGCGATCAACGAGCTTGCGAAGGATCCCGATCCCTGGTGGCCCGGCTACATCGAGGAAATGGCGCCCGACGTCGCTGAATACCTGAGGAACAAGGACAAGAAAAGCAACCTCATCCCTTCCGCATCACGTTCGTGATCACGTCGTTGTAGATCACGACGATCATCAGCGCCGCGAGGACCGCGAAGCCGACCTGCTGAATGCGCTCCTTCACGCGCAGCGAGAGGTCGCGGCGAGCCACGCCTTCGATGAGCAGGATCATGATGTGGCCGCCGTCGAGGACCGGGATGGGGAGCAGGTTCATGATCCCGAGCTGCAGCGAGATCATGGCCATCAGCGCCACGACCGGCATCACGCCGCGGCGGACCATCGCGCCGGAAATGCGGGCGATGGAGATCGGGCCGCTCAACTCCTTCACGCTTCCCTCGGCGCGGAAGAGCCGGCCGAGCGTGATGAACGCGTAGCGCAGCATCTTCCAGTTCTGTTGGACACTGTCTTTGAGCGCGGGGATCAGGGACAGCTTTTTCACTTCTGTCGGAGGCATGAAGCCGCGGTAGGGGTCGTTCGGATCGAAGGTGGCGACGACCGGCAGCGTGGTGTGGAAACGCTCATTTCCGCGCACGACGTCGAGAGCGATGGCGCTTTTCTTCGCGGCGTCGAACCATACGTCGAGCTCTTTGAGCTGCGAGACGGGATGGCCGTTCACGGTCACGATGCGGTCCCCGGTGCGCAGGCCGGCCGCGGCGGCGGGAGATCCCGCCGTGACACGGCCGAGCGTGGTGTCGAGATACGGCCAGAGGCCCGCTTTGCCGATGGGGCCGAACTCGCTCTCTTCGCGTTCCGGCGTCATGACCGTCGAGCGCAGCTGTCCGCCGCGCAGGTAGTCGACGCGCACGGGCGTGCCACCGTGCATGCCGATGTTCATGCGCAGGTCATCGAAGTCGTTGATCTTCTCGCCATCGATGGCCACGACGCGGTCGCCGGGCAGCAGACCCGCTCGCGCGGCCGGTTTGCCTGCCATGACCTCGCCGATGACCGGTTTGACGATGATCGACTCGGTTCCGACCATGCTGATGATGGCGATGAAGGCGATGGCGATCACGATGTTCATGAACGGACCGGCCACCAGAATCAAAAACCGCTGCCACTTCGGTTTTGACAAAAACTCTTCGGGATTCGCCGGCTGGTTTTCTTCGGGTGTGTCGCCGGCCATGCGCACGTAGCCGCCGAGCGGGACGAGCGAGACGCGGTAATCGGTCGCGCCCTTGCGGAAGCCGAAGAGGCGCTTGCCGAATCCGAGCGAAAAGACGAGAACGCGAACGCGGAAGAGCTTCGCGACGAAGAAATGTCCCGACTCGTGCGCGAACACGAGAAAGCCGAGGACGATGATGATGCCGGCTAAGTTTGTGGCGATGGTTTGCATGGGTTCAATGGTTACTGACGGACTGCAACATCAATTCCTCGCGCTTCTTCCCGCGCCCAGCCGTCCCACGCCAGCGCGTCATCCACCGAGCGAATCGGCGCGACGTTTCCGGCGTGGCGGTCGAGGACGCGCGACACCATATCTACGATTCCTGTGAACGGAAGTTCGCCAGCCAGGAAACGCTCGACGGCGATCTCATTCGCCGCGTTCAAAACCGCGGGCATCGACCCGCCGGCGCGGCACGCGGCGTAGGCCAGCTCGACGGCTGGAAAGCGGTGCGGATCGACAGCGGTGAAGTCGAGGGTGCGGATCTTCGCCAGGTCCAGCCGTGCGAACGGTGCAGCCACACGCTCGGGGTAGAGGAGCGCGTACTGGATCGGAAACTTCATGTCGGTCGTGGAGAGCTGCGCGATGAACGAGCCATCGACGTACTCGACCATCGAGTGCACGATCGACTGCGGATGGATGAGGATGTCGATCGCATCCGGCGGCATCGCGAAGAGGTGATGCGCTTCGATGACCTCGAGGCCTTTGTTCATCATCGTCGCGGAGTCGATCGAAATCTTGTTGCCCATCTTCCACGTCGGATGCGCGAGGGCATCGGCGATGGTGATGTCTCCGAAAGTATTCAGATCGCGGCGAAGAAATGGTCCACCCGAGGCCGTGAGAACGATTCGCTGAACCTCGGCGTGATCGCCGCAGCGGAGAGCCTGATGCACCGCGTTGTGCTCGGAGTCGACGGGAAGAATCTCGCCGCCGTTTTCCGCCGCGGCGCGGGTCATCACATCGCCGGCGGCGACGAGCACTTCCTTGTTGGCGATGCCGACGCGCTTGCCGGCCTTGAGCGCCGCGTAAACCGGCGGGATGCCGGCGGCGCCGACGATGGCGGCGATGACGGCATCCGCACTCGGCATCGACGCAACCGCGGAGGCGCCGTCCGCGCCGCAGACGATCTCGACGTTGCGCTTCAAACGCGAGCGCAGCGCCGCGACGTCGCCAGGATCGCGAACGGACACGATCTCCGGCGAGTAGCGCTCGATCTGTGATGCGAGGAGATCGAGATTGCGTCCCGCCGCGAGGCCGACGACGCGCAACGCGTCCGGGAACGCGTCGACGACGTCGAGCGTCGAGCGTCCGACGGAACCGGTAGAGCCGAGGATGGAGATTCTGCGCATTCGGTTTTACGCCGACATGATTTTGAAACTCTGGAAGTTGTGCACGATCAGGAACCAGTACACGTACAGGATCGGCGCCGTGTAAAAAATCGAATCGAACCGGTCCAGGAACCCGCCGTGGCCGGGGAGCAGCGTGCCGGAGTCTTTCACGGCGGCGGAGCGCTTCCACATCGATTCCGCCAGGTCGCCGATCACGCCGGCGATCGAGAGGATCACGCCGGCGATGATCGCGTGCAGCAGCGGGAAGTTGCGGAAGAATGTGAAGTGGATGATCACCGCCGTCACGACCGAGGCGAAGACGCCGCCCATCAATCCCTCGACCGTTTTCTTCGGACTGATGCGCGGCGAGAGTTTGTGCTTTCCGAACGTGCGGCCGAAGTAGTAGGCGCCGCTGTCGCCGAGCCAGACCACGAGCAGGAGGAAATAGACAAGTTTCCAGCCGTCAGCGAAATCGTCGTGCAGGCGGATGAGCGAGCCGCCGAGCATGCCGACGTAAAGCGTCGCCAGCACCGCAATGCCGCTCGACGGCAACGCCTCTTCGAGTTTCCCTCGGGAAAAAACATACGAGCCCGGGATGACGATCAACGCTACGAAGACGCCCATCTCGACGGAGATCGGCTCGAGGATGAATGCCGCGTTGATGAAGAGCATCACCGCGATGCAGAGCGGGACGGGGATGTCGAAGCCCTTCTTCCTGCCGAGATCGAGGAATTCGTAGAGCGCGAGCGCGGCGCAGAGCGACATCGCGGCGTCGAAGACGTACGGATACTTCGTGCCGACGACCCAGATGGCCAGCGGCGCGGCGATGAGTGCGGTTAGCTCGCGCTTCATAGATTGAAGGCTGCCCGCCTACGATTGCTGATTGTCGGCCTCGATGAACATCTGCGCGTCGGATTCATCGACTCCGCCGTAGCGGCGTTCGCGCGATTGGAAGTCGATGATCGCCTCGAAGAGATCGCGACGGCGAAAATCGGGCCAGAGTACTTTCGTGACGTGAATCTCCGCATACGCAATCTGCCAGAGCAGGAAGTTCGAAACGCGCAACTCGCCGCTGGTGCGGATGAGCAGGTCGGGATCGTCGATGTTCGCGGTGTAGAGATGGTCGGAGAAGAACTGCTCGTCAATCTGCGCATCGCTCATCTCGCGCTCGCGCAGGACGGCCATGATGCGATTGACGGTGTCGACGATTTCGGCGCGCCCTCCGTAGTTGAGCGCGATCTGAAACAGCAGCCCGCTGTTCTTCGCCGTCTCGTTCTCGGCGTACTTCAGCTCGCGCTGCACCGAAGGATCGAGGCCATCCACACGTCCGATTGCGGTGAAGCGGATGTTGTTGTCCATCAGCGTCTTGAGCTCTTTGCGCAGGTACTCCTTGAGCAGCATCATCAGCGTGGCCACTTCGTAGCGGGGGCGTTTCCAGTTCTCGACGGAGAAGGCGTAGAGGGTCATGACGCGCAGCTCGAGTCGGGCCGCGGTCTCGACGATTTCGCGCACCGAGGCGATGCCGGCGCGATGACCTTCGACGCGCGGCAGGTTGCGCCCCTTGGCCCAGCGGCCGTTGCCGTCCATGATCACCGCGACGTGCCGCGGGAGCCGTTTCAAGTCGACGCGGTCGAGCAACGTCTCCTCGATCGAGCCCGGTTCAGCGAGTTTGCGCAGGTCAATCATCTGAAGCGCGCGATGTTATCGCAGACTGCGCGCCGCGGCGTGAGTCCGCGATGGTCTTAACTTCGCGTGACGGAGCGCTGGCGTCCTCGCCGGCTGGGCCGGCGGCGTCTCGCCGCCGAACCGCCAAACCCTCAACATTTGCTGGTAACACGACGCCCGCGCAAGCCTCCCATTCGGCGGCGAGGACGCCGCCGGTCCAGCCGGCGAGACGCCAGCGCTCCGGCCCCGAGCGCAGAAGCGCGTGAGCTAATACTCGACGCCCCACAACGTCAACCCCTTCGCCGGCGCGGTCCAGCGCGCCTCGGTCCAGATCGCGTCGGGCGCGAGTTTGCCGCGGCCGATCTCGATCAGCGAGCCGGCGATGCGGCGGACCATGTAGCGGAGAAAGCCATCGGCCGTAACGCGGATCGCGATCGCGTTACCCTCCCGAACGACGTCGATCGCGGTGATCGTCCGCTCCGTCGAGCTGACCTCGGGACTGATTACGGTGAACGCGGCGAAGTCGTGATGGCCGAGCAGTGGCTGAGCGGCCTCGCGCATCCGAACGGTGTCGAGCGGCTGCGGAACGTGCGCGTGGGTCTGGTGCGCGAAGACATCCGCGATCTCAGCATTCCAAATGAGATAGACGTAGCTCTTCAATTTCGCGGCGAAGCGGCAGTGGAAATCGCCGGCGACCGTCTCGATTTCCGCGACGCGGATGTCGTGAGGCAGCAGGTTGTTGATGCCTTGCAGGAATCCGCGCGGCTCGATTGCGAACGGTACGTCGAGGTGCGCACGCTGGCCGCGCGCGTGGACGCCTGCATCCGTGCGGCCGGCTCCTTCGATGCGGACCGAGGTTCCGAACATCTTTGCCAGCGCGGTTTCGACGACATCCTGAATCGCAACCGCGTTCGTCTGCGACTGCCAGCCGGCGTAGCGCGTGCCGAGGTATTGAAGCGTCAGAAGAACGCGCAAGGTTCGCTGCTACTTCATGGTCTCGATATGCGTGAGGAACGCGTCGGTGAGCTTCCAGGCCGCGCCGTTCTTCTCGTAGATG
>JAFAOU010000108.1 GCA_019247495.1 Acidobacteriota bacterium | reverse complement strand
GCGCTGCTGGAGTCGAAGAACGTCGATCTGCTTTTTCTGCCGGGCGTCGGCGTCATGTATCCGTCCGGCGCGCAGACGACGGTTTCCGTCGGAGCAGTTGCGAAGCCGCTGGAAGGTGAACGCAGGCCGGGACACTTCGAGGGCGTGGCCACGGTTGTCCTGAAATTGTTCAACATCGTCCAACCGGACATCGCCGTCTTCGGACGAAAGGATGCGCAGCAGTGCGCGGTCATCGATCGGATGGTTCGCGATCTCGACGTGCCGGTGAAACTCGTCTTCGCGGAAACCGCGCGCGAGCACGACGGACTGGCGCGGTCATCGCGCAACAGCTATCTGTCGGAGGAGGAGCGCAAGCTCGCGCCGGCGCTGCATCGCGCGTTGCGCGCGGGGGAGGAAGCGATCACGCACGGCGTTCACGACGTCGATGCCGTCGAAACCGTGATGCGGCGGATGATCGCCGAAACGCCGGGCATCGAGGTCGACTACCTCGCCGTCGTCGATCCGGAGACGTTTCTGCCGCCGGGCGATTTCCGTCGCGAGGTTCTACTCGCAGGTGCGGCGCGGATCGGGCGCACGCGTTTGATCGACAACATTTGCGTCCGATAAAGACTTTTCACCACAGAGGCACAGAGAACACAGAGGGATTTCTCTGTGACCTCTGTGTCTCTGTGGTGAAAAGCTTTTAGACTTCCGCAACTTGCGCACCCTCCTTCACGCCGTCATTCAGAACGCCGTCGTTACCAGTGCGGCCACGCTTTGGCCGGTGGCGCTGCGCGTCGATGCGTTCGTTCTGCGCGCGGCCGAGGTGTTGCCGTTCGAGGAAGTGAACGTGATCAATGTGGCGACCGGCGAGCGGTTCTGGACGTGGATCGAGCCGGCGGCGGAGGGGAGCGGCGAGGTGGCGGTGCACTCCGGCACGCGTTCGCCCGTGCGGGTCGGCGACACGATCAGCATCATGGCCTTCGCCACGTTTCATGAGGGGCAGACGCTGGCGCACACGCCGCGCATCGTCACGCTCGGCGCGAACAATCAGGTGATCTCGGTCGGCGAAGGATGAGCGGCCGCTGGTTGACGCGCATCGCCGCTGCGCTGTTGTTCATCTCGCTCGCCGCGTCGACGCTGCCGCGGCTCATCGCGATCGTGACCAACGCGCGGACTCTCCAGCCGCTGACGTATGAAGCGCGGCGTGAGCGGCAGATGGGTCCGTGGTACGCATCGATCGAAAAACTTCGAGCCGAATTGCCGAAGAAAGAGCCGGTCGCGCTGATTGCGCCGCCTCGCGATCTCGACGCGGCAGTGTTCGCGAACTACTACCTGTATCCGATCCACACGCGGCTCTTCGCCGGCCGTAACGCGTATCGCAACGCGGCGCCCGATCCGACGCGGCCGAAGGTGATCGTTGCCGTGAATGCGCTGCATGCCGAGCGGACCGAGTACGACATCCTCCGCGATCGCGATCTTCGCGCTGGGCGGCGCGTGGTGACGGTGCCGCAGCTCAGCGGCCCGATACCGGCGTTCATTCTCCCGATCGCGGCGTCGGTCGATGGTCCATCGCCGGATACCTTTCTGATCGAAGCGACGCTTGCGAATCCCAACGCCGCGCCCGCCGAGGTGCGCGTGACGTTCTGGCCGAAAGGGGTGGTGCGGACAATCGCGATCCCGGCGCACAGCACGGCCGGGTACTACGACTTCGTCTACCAACTTTTCGGGATCATGAGCAGCGGCTGGATCGACGTCGAATCGTCGCAGCCGTTGCGCGGCGCGTTCTATTTCGTGAATCGCGGACGTGGCGACGCGACGCTCCTGCCGAACGCCAGTCCAGCGACCGCGATCGAGCCCGGCGCGCTCTATCGCGATACGAAGCTATTCATCATCAATCCCAAAGGCACGCGCGCGACGGCGATCCTGAACGGCGAATCGATTCCGCTCGATCCTCACGCGTTCATCTCGAGGCCGATCGAGTCACTGCCGGCCGTCGGTGGCGATGTCTACGCGTTCGTTTCGACGCGCGAGCTGAACGGCCGCACGAATTTTCTGTGGCCGCAATGATCGGATTGATCGTCACGCTGGTCCTCTTTCCGCTCGCCGGACTGGCTTTCGGCCGGCGGAGCATCGGCGAAGCGTTCCTCCTCGGCGCCGGCATCACGGGCACGGTGCTCTTCGTCGCCGGCGTCGTTCACGTGCCGCTGGTGATCGCGATGGTGGTGCTCGGCGCCTGGACAGTGGGCCGTGGTGCGTGGGTGCTGAAGAAGGGTTTCCCACTCACCACGCCCCACTCTGCGCTCCCCACGATCCTGATGTGCATCCCGTTGCTCGCGTTGGCGTTCGGCGCCGCGATCATGCCGCTGAACGACTTCGATGGCCGCGCCTTCTGGGCGTTGAAAGCGAAAGGCATCGCGCACGAGCGCAGTATCGACGGGCCGTTTTTCCACGGCGGCACGCACGATCCTCGCAATCAGTATCCGGTCCTCATCCCGCTCGACGGCGCGGTGATCCTCAGCCTCGCGCACAGTCTCGACGACCGCAATCTCCGCTGGCTCTACCTCGGCATCCTCGCCGCGCTGGCGCTGCTCGTCCGTGAGCGAATCGGCCGGCTCGTTTCGCCTGCGGCAGGGGCGTGGTGCGCTGCGCTGCTGGTCTGGATTCCACAGTTCGCCGTCGAGCCGGAAGGGGGCGCGCTGTCGGCGTACAACGACATCGCCATCGCCGCATTCGCCGCCGGAGCGTTTTTCGACCTGCTCGACGCGGATGCGCGAAAAAGCGAAATCCGTTTCGGACTCTGGTTGGCCTTCCTCGTACTGACCAAAAGCGAAGGGCTGCCCCTCGCGCTCGTCTTCCTCGCCATCGGCGCATTCGTGTTTCGCAAACGCATTCTCGCGCCGTCGATCATCGCGTTCATTGCGACGTTGTCACTCATCGTCTGGCGATTGCGGATTCCGGCCGGCGACGAAGAAGACGTCTTCCGGCTACTGCCGACGCTCCCGGAGAAGCTGCACCGCCTCGGAATCGCCATCGCCGCCTTCCCGCGCCACATGCTGCTCATGCCGCGCTGGGGCGTTCTCTGGATTGCCGTGATCATTGCCGGAATCATCGCGGCGAGACTCGATCGGCGTGCATGGCTCGCGATCGCCATGATCGCGTCAATCCTTGCGCTCTACGCCGCGGTCTACGTCACGACCGCGTGGGTGCCGTCGGAACTGATTGCCGTCACCGCCGACCGCCTGCTGATGCACGTCATCGCGCCGTCGCTATTTCTTCTGGCGGTAGCGGGACGTGCAAACCGAACTTCGGCGGCGAAGCCGTCGTAAGACCCGTAGCCCACGGTTTCAACCGTGGGAATCACGAATGTAGCCAAATTTGTGAGCCCGCTTCAGCGGGCGAAAGAGCGAACGCACAAAAGGCGTTCTTTCGCCCGCTCAAGCGGGCTCACGAGATTGTGCACCGCCACCCCCCCCCAGCTGAAGCTGGGGGCTACGGCTCTTTGGGGCAGCTTCGCCGCCCGTAGAAACCGCGAGCGGCTTCGCGACCTACCGCACGAAGTCGATGAATCCGCGTTCCACGTTCACATCGATCAGCTTCACATTCACCTTGTCGCCGACGTCGACGCCGTGGCCTCCGTGCACGACTTTGCCTTCGACCGGGGGATGGAAGACGCGGACCCACGTGCCCTTCTCCGAGGCGCCCGTGACGATGCCGTCGAAGCGCTGGCCGATGCGCGGTTCGAGGATGCACGCCGCGGCCGACTTCCGCACCTGGCGCTCAACCTTATTCGCTGCATCCTCGGCTTCGGTGCAATGCGTGGCCAGCGCGGTCAGCTCGTCGTTCGTGTACGGCGGCTTCGCGCCGGCGAGTGCGGCTTTGATCAGGCGATGCGTGATGAGATCGGGGAAGCGGCGATTCGGCGCCGTCGAATGTGTGTAGTCCTTGACCGCGAGTCCGAAGTGGCCGATCGACGTCTGGCCCGGCTGTTCGACGACGTATTCGCCCGCGCCCATCGCCTTGACGATCGCGAGCGAAAGATCGGGGAAGCGCATCGGATCGGCTTTGCGGCGGCGGACGAGGAACTCTTCGAGCGCCTGAGAATCGGGATCCGACGGCAGCCTCTCGCCAAATTTTTCCGCGATTGCTTCGATGCGATCCCAACGCTCCGGCGAACGGACCACGCGGCGCAAACTGGCAAACCCTTTTCCCGCCAGAAAGCGCGCGCTGACGCCGTTCGCGGCGATCATGAAGTCCTCGATCAGGTTCTTGGCGTTGTTGCGCGCCTCGGCCTGCAGATCGACGACGTGGCCGTCCTTGATCACCGCGCGCGCTTCGATCGTTTCGAGATCGAGCGCGCCGTGCTCGTGACGCAGCTCTCGCATCTTGTCGGCGACGCGATCCTGAATCTTCAGATTTTCCGCGAGGCCCGGTACCGCCTTGATCTTGGCCGGCATCTCGCCCTTACCCTCGAGCCACATGCCGACGGCGTTGTAGGCGAGCTGCGCTTTGTTGTGGACGCGCGCGCGATACACGTCGCCTTTCGTGACCGAGCCGTCGGACGCGATGACCATATCCATGACCACCGCGATGCGCTCCTCGTGCTCGTTGAGCGACGTGAGATTGGTCGACAGCTTCTCGGGCAGCATCGGAAAAATTCGCGCAGCCGTGTAGACCGAGGTCGTGTTCTGGCGCGCGTGATCGTCGATGGGCGTGCCCTTTTTAACGAGCGCATCGACATCCGCCACCGCCACCATCGCGCGGACGTTTCCGCCGCCGAGGTCTTCGGCAACGGTGAGCTGATCGAGATCGCGCGAGTCGTCGTTGTCGATCGAGCACCAGATCAGATCGCGCAAGTCCTTGATCGACGCATCGCTGTCCGCCGCCGCGCCCGAAATCGACTCCGCCTGTTTCTCAGCCTCCGCCGAAAAGTCGGGCTGAAGTCCGCGGTCGATCATGGCCTGATGCGCGATGTCTTTGAGGATCGAGCTGTGATTGCAACTTGCGGTGTGAGCGTGGTCGTCGGTCATGGTGGGGCGGCACGTTACCATCAGCCGATATGCAGCCGGAAGTGACGCGCGCGGGCGATCGCGGCCTGCTGGCTGAGTTCGCCGCCGACGTTGCCGCGGCCGAATTGCACGCCCGCGCGGCATCGCTGCGCGCGCGAACGAACGTCGTCGCGTGCATCGTTGGGCAGCAGTCGTTGTACGTCGTTTTTGATGGCGCGCCATCGATCGATTTCGATGAAGTGCCGCCCTCCGCGTTCGAGCCGCGGACGCATGTGATCGATATCGATTTCTCCGGACCCGATATCGAGGAGTTTCTGGCGCACGTTCACATCACACGCGATGCGTTCCTGCAAACCGTTCCGTCGCTGCGTCTCACCGCGCGCTACCTCGGATTTCGCGCCGGCTTTGCATACCTCGAAGGGTGGCCGGAGGCATGGCGGATGCCGCGGCGGACGCGGTCACGCAATCTTGTTCCGCGCGGAAGTTTTGCGATTGCGGGCGTGATGGCCGGCTTCTACCCCGTCGATTCGCCCGGCGGCTGGAACCTCCTCGGCCGTACGAATGCGACGCTGTGGAATCCCGACTCCGAGCCGCCGAATCGTTTCGCGCCAGGTGATGTGATCGAGATTCGCCCGACATCCATTTCGCATTTCGACGAGCCGCCCGCGCCGCAGTTCGAAGCGGCCGGCGAAGTCGTGGCCGAGATCATCGCGCCGGGTCAACTCACCACGATCGCCGGCGCGCGCGATTGGAAGCGCGCCGATTACGGCGTGTCGCCGGGCGGACCCTTCGACGCATTTGCGGCGGCTCTTGCGAATCGCGCGGCCGGTAATGCCGATGATGCGCCTCTGCTCGAGTGCGTGCTGGTAGCACCGCGGCTTCGGTTTGCAACGCCGCGCCGCGCCGCGTTCTGCGACGGCAGCGGCAACGTGCAGACATTCATGCTGTTGCCAGGCGAGGAGCTGAACCTCGGGCGCTTTCACGGCGGCCTGCGCGGATACCTCGCGATCGAAGGCGGCGTCGACGAGATGCGCTCGCGCTATGCCGAGGCACCGACGATCGTGCGTGCAGGGATGTCGTTGCGTGCCGCCACGGTTCCGGGCGTCGCGAATCAAACGAAGGTCGATGATCGCAGCGACCGAAACACGATTCGCATCATCGCCGGGCCGCACGATGCTCCACCGCTCCCCGAGGAGTGGGAAGTGACGCCGGAGTTGAATCGCGTCGGGATTCGCCTTCGCCGCCGCGGCGATAGTCCAGCCGGTGAGCCGCCCCCACGCGAGCTGCCCTCGTGCGGGATGCAATTCGGGACGCTGCAATGGCATCCCGACGGAACGCTAGTAGCGATGGGCCCCGACCATCCCGTCACCGGCGGCTACCTGCAACCGGCAACGGTGGTCTTCGAGGATTTGTGGAAGCTCGCCCAGCTTTCGCCGGGCGAGCATGTGAGGTTCAAGGCGTAGGCAACGTAGCGCCAGCGGCCCGCTGGCTGGACCGCCGCCGGCTCGGCGGCAAATGTTCCGCGCGAACCTGCCAGCGAGCCGCTGGCGGTACAGCCGGCGAGCCGCCGGCGCTACGTCCGGTTAATCCCCGTATGAATATCCCGATCTTGCGCTGACCTTGAACTCTGGATTGCGCAGGGCGACGTTTACCTTCTGGAAGCCGCGTTCGCCGGGGCGCTTCTTTGTGTAGTAGCTGATCAGGTAATAGCCGGCCGTCTTCTTCTCGATCTGGTTGAGCGGCGAAATGTAGCTGGTGTGCAGGCGGAAATACTGGCCGTTCGTATCGCTGGCCATCGACGCCAGATTCTGGTGGACGAACTCCGGCACGTCGATGCCGCTCTGGAGCGAGATTGGATACAGGGTTACGTCGGCGCTGTTGAGCGACTCGATCATCGGCTCGTAATAACGGCTGCGGTTGAGAACGACACCGCCGCGCACATCCTCGTCCGGACCGACGATGCCATTCGAGAAGAGGATCACGTCCTTGCGCGCGCGGATCGGACGAAGCGCATCGCCGAGGAGGTCGAGCGCCTCGTAGACGTAACCGGAGCGGCTCATCATCCGTTCGATGTCCATGTTGCGCATCAGCGACGGGCCACTGCTCGACCCATTCTTCGTGAGGCCGGTGCCGTACCTCGTCGCGTCATTCATCGCGCGGCGGATCTGTGCTTTGTCGGACGTGAAATCGGTGTAGACCTTCAGCCTCACATCGTGACCGACGACGGCGACGCGATCCTCGGCCCGAAGATGATCTTCGAGGAAGCGCATGGCATCGCTGCGCGCGCGGATCATCTCGGCCTGCGATCCGACGTCCGAGGTGATCTTGTCGAAGAAGAAGATCAGGTAGCGGTCGTCATGCAAGCGCTCGACTTTGAACTTGGCAGCGGCCTCGGGCTCGGTGATGAGGCGGCGGTTGGTGAAGTAATCGACAGTGTCGACCGTCTGCTGCTGCCCGTTCTCGCGGACGATGAAATCGTCTTTGCCGAGGCCGAGCATCTGATTGCCGCGCGAGTCGGTCACGATCGCGTCCAACTGCACGAGATTGACGTCGACCTTCTCGCCGAATGGTTGTGAATTCTGCTGCGGCTGCTGCGCGAGAAGCGGCGCCGCGGCAAGGATGAGTAGCGCTGAGAAATGCTTGAACATTGAGGCTCCTTCCCGGGTGCAAACGAGGCCGCGAGAGGCCCTGATTCCGTGAGGCGGACGCGGGCGCACGGTTCTTGCTCGGTTGTCACCGCTATGTACAAGCTGACCATCGCACTTCTCACACTCCTCGCTGCTGCCCCGCTGGTGGCGCAGCACAGGATTGATTTCCTGATCGACGCCGAGGGCGCCCGGCGCACGGGACACAACGAGTCGTTCACGCCGGGTACGCGATTCGATCCGCAATTCGGCACCGGAGGCGGTGCCGGCGCCGGCCTGAACTTCTTTCTGAGCGATCGCGTGTCGGTCGAACTGAAGGCGGCGGCGTTGGAGTCGCGGCTGCGCGTGCGCATCGTCGGGACCGATTTCATCGCCACGTCCGATCTCGGGCGCGCGCAGATTTTCCCGATCTCGGCCGTGCTGCAATGGCATCTCTCCGAGCACGGCACGATCCGTCCCTACCTCGGCGCAGGAGTCGCGCACGTGATCCTGCGCGATGTGAATCGATCCGTCAGCCCGTCGGCCGCCGGCATTCACTTCAAGGATCCGACCGGACTCGTCATTGATGGCGGGCTCGAATTCAACCTCTCGAAACGCTTCGGGATCTACGGCGACGCGCGCTACATCCCGGTGGAAACGAAGTCGACGGCGACGTTCGTCCCGACCACGTCGGCGGTGCAGATGAACGTGCGGCCGCTGATCGTTTCGGGCGGAATCGCGTGGCGGTTCTGACGGAATGAACATCGGGGATGGCCGGTTTGACCCGGCTGCGCGGTTCCCCTAGAATCCGCGTCTCTTTTTGCGCCCCCTCGGCGCATCCACTCCCCGGGGCATAGCTCAGCCTGGTTAGAGCGCACGGTTCGGGACCGTGAGGTCGGAGGTTCAAATCCTCTTGCCCCGACCATGGGATTTGCGGCTCCGCGCAGGCGGGGCCGTTTTCGTTTGTGGTTCAGGCGCGGGTGAGGCTTCTGTCCTTAAAAGCTGAATGTTGAATGTTGAGTGTTCAATGTTGAATGTTGAATGAAGAGGCGAGCGATTCCTGACTCCGTCGTCTCATTCAACATTGAACATTCAACATTCAACATTCAACATTTGCTTTTCTGCGCGCGAAAGGCGCAGTCGCTTGAGCGCCTACATCGTCCCCGCCGGTTTCGCCGGTAGCGGCTTCCAGCAAACGCTCTCGTCGAGTGGGTCGGCCGAGTTGCCGGGCATGTGCTCGAACGGAACGAACGTCTCCGGATGCGCGGCTCGCTTGCGCACGACTTCGCCGTAATCGGCCAGCGCTTTGTTCATCGCGGTCAGGCGCTCGTGCGAATTCGGCTTCTGAAGCGGCAGCGTCACCACGCCCGATTTGTATACCTCGGCGCGGCTGTACGCGGTGCCCTTCACGATGGTGCCGATCAGCGTGTTTTTCAGATCGGCTGCGTTCGGTCCCTGTTCGCTTCTGCCGCCGACGACGTCCGGAGGAAGAAGTTCGGGATTGGCGATCCAACCATGCGCCAGCGCGACGTTGTTGCCGAACGCGATCAGCTCGTCGACGGTGTTGTTGAGCGCGACGTAATCGCGCAGCGGCAGCGGCGAGTCGCCGGTGCCGGTTTCCTGAATGTGGCCCGCGAGGTGCGGACTGGTCGCGCAGGAGGTGCCGAACGACAGCAGATAGTTGCCCTTTGACTCGTACATGTACGTGCCGGGATCGCCGCCGCCGGGAGGCGTGGGCGCGTCATCGCCACAATACGTCGAGTGAGACGACGTGTCCTGCAGCACGTGCAGGTAGATGCCGATGCGAGCGATCTGCACCGGCACCGGCGTCGGCGTCGGCGCCTTCCAAAGCGTGCCCGTGGTGCGCGATTTGTCGTCGAGCCACGACTTCAGTTCCGTGTAGGACGTCACGACGTTGTCGCTCGTGATGTTGAGCACCTTCGGGCCGGTAGGGATGTCGATCTGCACCGGCGCGTTAGCCATGTTCGCGTTGGCGGGAACGTTCTGCGGCAGCAGCATCGGGATGATGCCGCTGAGCGTCGCGCCGTGCATGCAGTGCTGGCCGCTCGGGCCGGTGAGGCCGACGACGCACAGTACGCCGGGATCGTCCGACGCCAGCATTGCCCAGCCGCGCATATTGGCGAGTGTCTTCTGGTACGTATCATCGATATGTACCGGGTAGCCGGGCGTCGGATAGTGCAGCGGATAGAGCGCCTGCACACCGCCGGCGCCGTGGACGTCGGTGCCCTGTCCGTTCGGTGAAAACGACACGGTGTAGTGATCGAGCGGACCGTCGGTTTGCTGGTTCGTCCGCTGGAAGCCGTTGAAATTCGCGGTGATGAAATCGCGCCCCGTGTTCGGCGACGTCTGCAGCGTCTTCTGCGCCTTGATCGCGTTTATATTCGCGGCCTGTTTGCCGCACTGGTCGATCGGAACGTACTGCGCGTAATCGGTGACCTCGTTGTACGCCGCGATCCAGTAGGCGACGTCACTGCGGTATCCGAGGGCGAGCGCGATGAAGTAGGTGGAATCGGCGTGGACCATGCTGCGGCCCGGCATCACCGTGAAAAAGTCGGCGATCTGCTGCGGACAGGCGCGATTCGGCTGCGGCGGCTGCGCGCAGGTCGGATTGAGGCACCACGAGAGCTTGCCCTTCGCGTTGGGGCGCGGGAGACAGAGGTCTTCGTAAAACGCGCCAGCGGATTGCGTGGTTGTGAAAACGATGAGCAGACAGATAGCGACAAAACTCGAACGGGCTCGCATTCGGACTTCCTCCCTCTTCGGTTAGGAGAGGATAAAGGAGTCCGAATCCCTACCCTCTTCACTCAAAGGTGCGTGAGACACTCACCGCATGATTTGCCGCCGGCTCGTGGTGTACACGTTCGCGTGCGTCATCGCGTGTGTGCGCGCCGGTGCGGCGGACCTCGGTCAAACGCGCGCGCTTCTCGACGAGGCCCAGCGCATTCGGGCGAACGATAAAACCAGGTCGCGCCAGTTGCTCGATTCCGTCGAGCGCGAGAAGCCGGCCGATCCGGAGATCGTGGCGCGTGTGCAGTTGCTGGAGTGCAAATGGGCGAATGCTCCGGCGGCGGCCTATGCCGCGGTGACGGCGGGGCTTGCGGCGGCGGAGCGGGCCGGCAGTTTCGGGCTTCGCGCGAAGTTGCACGCGTGCCGGGCAGCGGCGCTGGCGGTGGACGGGAAGGCCATCGCGGCGGAGCAGGAGTACGGCAACGCCCTCACGCTGGCGAGGCAGGTGCGCGACGTGTCGCTGGAGGCGGAGACGCTGGGTAGCATCGGCTACCTCCAGTACACCCGCGGCGCAATGGCGAACGCGCTTACAAATCTGCAGACGGCGTATCGGCTCAGTGCGCAGATCGGCGATGAGAAGGGGCGGCGCGAGGTGCTCTCAAACATTGCCAACGTTTATGCCGACGCGCACGTAGCCCAGTACGACCGGGCCATCGAGTACTACAAACAGCTGCTGGACGAATACGAAAAACATGGACAGCCGAGCGACGTCGCCGACACGATGTTCAACATCGCCAGTACGTACCAGACGAAGGGCGATTTCACGGCCGCAGAGCTGCACTACCGGCGCGCGCTCGCCGCATTTCAAAAGCTGGATCGGGCGGCTGACATCGCGTTCACGAAGCGGGACCTCGCCTTGGCGTTGATGAAGCAAGGCCGGACTGCTGAAGCATTGCCGTTGCTCGACGCATCGGTGGCGTTCTACGAGGGGCATGACGAGGAGAACGCAGCACACGCCAGGCAGTTCCGCGGCATGGCTTACCGACGAGTGGGGCGCCTCCACGAAGCATTGCGGGAGCTCGACACGGCGCGCCGATTCTACGAGGGGGAAAAGAACGTCCGCTTCCTGGAGAAGAACGCTGAGGAAACAACGCTCGTCTACGCGCAACTCGGCGATTGGCGGAATGCGTACGACGCTGCCAAACGACACGCCGCTCTCGCACAGACACTTGCAACGAACAGGAACGACGAATTGTCATCGCGTCTTCGCGTCGCGTTCGACACGGAAAAGAAGGATCAGGAAAATCGCGCGCTGGCTCGCGAGAACGCGCTGCGGTCGGCCGCATTGCGAGAAGCCCAACGCAGCCGGAAACTACAGATCGCGGTCAGCGCATTGATCGCCCTCCTGGCGGCGGCCCTGGCCATCCTCTTCTGGCGCCAGGTCGTAAACACGCGGCGGATGCGCTCCATGGCCATGACCGACGAGCTGACGCGCCTGCCGAATCGCCGTCATATCCTCGCCGCGGCCGAAATCGCGTTCGACGCCGCGAAACGCGAGGCGCGTCCTGCAGCCGTCATCGTGCTTGACATCGATCACTTCAAGCGGATCAACGACACATGGAGTCACGCCGCTGGCGACGCCGTGCTGCAGAGCGTGGCCCGCACCTGCCGCGTCGCGCTGCGCCCCGCCGATCTGATCGGACGCATCGGAGGCGAAGAGTTCCTGGTCGTCCTCAATTCGGCGTCAGAACATCAAGCCCGCGAGATCGCCGAGCGCCTCCGCCTCGCCGTCGAGCGCCTCGACTTCACCTCGATCGCCCCCAACCTCCGCGTCACCATCAGCCTCGGCGTCTGCGTCACCAGCGACTACAACACCAACGCCGCCATCGCCACCGCCGACACAATGCTCTATCGCGCAAAGGAGAGGGGCAGGAATCGCGTGGAGATGGAGATGGCGGTCGCTTAAACGTTGCCGGCGCCACCATCGCGACCGTACCAACCAAACGACGATCAAGACCAAGAGCGTGAGCCTCTGCTACGCTCCGCGAATGCGCAAATTAGTCGCCCTCGCACTCTTCACCGCCCTCTCCATCACCGCCCAAACGAAGCCGGCGGACTCCCCCGAAAGGCGCCTCGCGGCGCAGAACGCGTTGTTTGAAGATTTCTGGCAGATGAGTCTGAAGCTGAATCCGACGCAGGCTACTGCCGTCGGCGACTATCGATACAACGACAAGCTCGGGGACAACTCGCTCGCGGCGGTCGTGCGGCGGAACGAGATCAATGCTTTGTTTCTGGCCAAGATCAAGGCGATCTCGACGAACGGATTCAGCGAGGAGGATCGGACGTCGCACGATCTTTTTCTGCGGAACATGCAGGAGAACGTCGATGACTTCGATCTGAAGAACTACGAGATGCCGGTCACGGCGCAGGGAGGCGTGCACACGGGGCTGGCCGACCTGCCGAACGCCGTTCCGCTCGATTCGGTCAAGCATTACGAGGACTACATCGCGCGGCTCCATCAGATCCCGAACGCGTTGATGCAGACCGAGGATGTGTTGCGGGCCGGGGTGAAGGACCATCTGGTCATCGTCAAGTTCGTGGCGGAGAAGATTCCGGCGCAGTGCGCGGGGATCATTGCGGCGAATCCGTTTCTGAATCCGATCAAGAAGATGCCGGCTGACTTTTCCGACGCCGACAAGAAGCGGCTCGCGGATGCCATCACCGCCGCGGTGAACGACGAAGTTCTGCCTGCGTACAAACAGTTCGCATCGTTCATCACCACGGAGTACGTTCCGAACGGCCGCGCCACGCTGTCGATTGAGAGTCTTCCGGACGGCAAGCGGCGCTATCAGGCCGCGATCCGGCGGCTGACCACGACCAACCTTTCGCCGGCGGAGATCCATCGCATCGGGCTGGCCGAGTACGACCGCATCGTCGGCGAGATGACCGCGCTGGCCAAGGCGAACGGCTACGCCGATCTGGCCAGCTTCCGTGATCACATCGAATCCGATCCGAAGTACAAACCGTCGTCGGCGCAGGCGATCGTCGACGACTTCGACCGCTACATCAAACAGATGCGGCCGAAACTCCCGCAGCTTTTCAACGTCATCCCCTCGGCGCCGGTGACGGTCGAGGCGATTCCCGAGTTCCAGAAGGCCGCGGCCACGCACTACCAGACCGGCACGCCGGATGGAAAACGTCCCGGCCGCGTTTCGGTAGCCGTCTCCGACTACACCAGCCGCTCGTTCATCAACGACGAAGCGGTCGCGTATCACGAGGGCATTCCGGGCCATCACATGCAGCTCTCCATTCAGCAGACCCTCAAGGGCTTGCCGGAGTTTCGCAAGCACGGCGGCAACTCGGCGTACACGGAAGGGTGGGCGCTGTATTCAGAACAGCTGGGGAAGGAGGTCGGGTTCTACCAGGATCCTGGCTCTGACTACGGCCGTCTGCGTTCGGAGCTTTTCCGCGCGGTGCGGCTCGTCGTCGACACCGGCATCCATGACATGGGATGGAGCCGCGATCAGGTCGTCGACTACATGCGCAAGTCGCACGCGGTCGACGAGCCGACCATCCAGTCGGAGACCGATCGCTACATCTCCTGGCCGGCGCAGGCGTGCAGCTACAAGCTTGGACAGTTGAAGATTCGCGAGCTTCGTGCGCGTGCGACGAAGCAACTCGGAACGCACTTCGACATCCGCCGCTTTCACGACGAGGTGCTCGCCGGCGGCAGTCTTCCGCTCGACGTTCTCGACGCGCGGATCAATCGCTGGATCGCGAGCGAGAAAAAGTAGCGGTGGTCGGCGGCACCAGCTCCGGCGGCGCGGGATGACCGTCCGATCGGAACTGGAAAACAAAATAGGGCGGGATGCAGAGACCGCGCTGGTCGTCCCTCGCGATCCACGCGGCGTCGGGACTCTTCTGACCGAAGTCATTGGGATCGTACGGGCGTTTGTTCACCTGCTGAAAGTATGGCGACGACGCCAGCAGCGTGGCCCGGTCTGCGAATGACTGCTGCGCCGTGGCGGGCGTGTAACCCATCGGCATGACGCAGATGTAGTCGTCGCGGCAGGGCGTCGCGGCGTTGCAGGCGCGGATGCCGGCGTACGACGTGAAGTTGCTGAAGCACGTGCCGATCGTGTAGGTCGGGTCGGAGGCCAGGCGTCCGATACAGCTATTGAAGCCGCTGGAGGCGATGAGTCCGCACGTGGCCTCCGGCGGAAGACCGATGCATTCAGAGAGCCGCAACATGCCGGCGGGAAAACCCCCGGTGAGGGCGTCGCGCCGTTCCGCGTAGTCAGTCGACGCGTCATTTCCCTCGTAGAACTCCTGATGCGCACCGTAGTAGGCGTTGCCGGCTGGCGGCGGCGACGGGAGGACCGAAGCCGGGATCCGTTGGTCCGGACTGACCGGCGCCGTCCGTGTGTACTTGTCCAATCCGTACGCTGCCGTCACGACGTTCCCACGCTGCAACGGATCGCCGACCTCGGCGCGGCCCGACGGGATGCACGTTCCGACATTGGGATCATTCGCAGACGTGAAGAGTTGCGTACACGTCAGGCCCAACTCTTCGCGGCACATCCACTGACGCTGCGTTGCGGGCAGGGCGGCGGGCATGATGCACGCCCCGCCCCAGCCGCCGACGAGCTGTGTATCGCGCAGGTTTTCGGCGAAGCGATTCATCGGCCGCGCCGAATAGCTCGTGGCCAGTTCATACTCCGACAGCCGGCGCCGCAGGCGCTTCGCCATGCGCGTCACGATCTCTTGGCGGCGCGGCTGATCGCCGTAGAACTGCGGCGAGCCTGGCAGCAGAACGGCGTTCACGGCCGGAGTTTCCGGGCGGTCTGCGCCGGGAAAGTGGAATCCCGCGATCGCTCGCGTTTGATGGCATCCGGTGCAACTCGTCTCGTTCAGCCGCGTGCGAAAATCCTCGACCGACTTGACGAAGCTGAACGCCACGCCCGCGGCACGCGCGGATGCCATCGCGGCGGCAATTTCGTCGTCGGAGATGACTTCTTCCGACGGCGTCAACGCTTTCCAGTACGGCTGATTGGCGGAGCGCTGCAAGCCGCCCGGCGAGATCGACAATGCGCGGGTAGCGAGCACACCGAAGTCGTACGGCACTTCGAGCGTCCCTTTGTCGATCGAGGCCATCACGTCGGGCCGGCTCAGGTGACGGACCAGACGCTTGCGCCGCTTTTGTTTTTCCGCGCACACCGTCTCGGTGTCCGACGCACTGCAGAGAACTTTGGTGCGGTCGATCTGATCGCGCAGAAACTCCGGCAGGAACAGTTTCAACCGCGGATCCCATTTGAAGACGCGAATCAGATACGCCGCGGCCGTCCCGAAATCGGTGTCGTCGCTGGACGCTCCTTTCCGGTAGGCCTGCATGTTCAATTCGAGCCGGATGAGATCGCGGCCATCGATGTACGCCAACGGTCCGTGCGCTTTATCGAGCAGGTCGGCGGCTTCCTGCTGCGGCGTCCTGCCCGGTGGCTTGCTGCCTTCGTCGAGCCAGCGCTGCGCAATGTCCGCACAATCGACCGACCGCGTCACGGACCGCGACGGCAACGCCGGAAAGACCATGTTCAGAGTGACGGGCAGCCGCGACGCCTGTTTGCCGTCGCGAATGGAGTACGAGAAGCGGTAAATGAGACTGACTTCGCCGCAACCAAGCTGCGCGTGAGTGAGACCGACGGTCGGATCTTTGATGAACTGACGGTCCATGCGATTGATGGCGCCGACCAGCTCCACGCGCGATCCGAGGTCGGTGAGGAAATGGGGATTGAGCTGGCCCTCAGTCGCACCGGCAGCGACGCGCACGTCGGTCAAATCCGATTCCACCGTCGCAAGGATCTTCGCCGCAACCGGGAGGTTGAAGGGATTCTGGCCAGCCGCGGTCTTCGGACTACGCGCCTGCATCAGGCGGGCGAAGTTCAGCTGCCCATCGCACGCGGCCGTCGGGCAATCGAGCAACATCACCACCGCTGGATCGGAGACGAACGGTCCTCGCAGCGACGGGGGGATGGCCCGCGAGTACGTCGACTGCTGCGCGTTTGCCCCGGCGAGACTCGCGACCGCAAAAAGCATTCCGCCTGCGAACCGGACGAGACGCATCGATACCTCCGCCTTCAGGCTACTTGGACGAATTCAGGCTGTGTGGAAGACCGGCGCGATTATAGCTGCATGCTGTTCGCGTTTCCGTCGAACGATCTCTCGCGATCCTCATTGATAATGACCACACGTGCTCGTTTCCATCGTCACGCCGTCGTATCAACAGGCCCGCTTCATCGAACGGACTCTCGAGAGCGTGTCGCGGCAGGAGGGCGGCGTCGAACACATCGTCATGGACGGCGGGAGCACGGACGGCACCGTCGAAATTCTCGAACGCTGGCGCGACCGCATCTCGTTTTCGAGCGGGCGTGACGGCGGGCAGACGGCTGCAATCAACGCCGGCATCGTACGCGCGCGCGGCGAGATCCTCGGCTATCTCAACTCCGACGACGTCTATTACGAAGGCGCAATCGCCGCAGCGGTCGACGCATTCGAACGCGATCCCGCCGCGGACGTCGTTTACGGCGATGCAGTCCACATCGATGCCGGCGATCGCATCATCGGCGCGTATCCGGTGGAAGAGTGGTCGATCGACCGTTTGGAGCTGGTCTGCTTCCTCTGCCAGCCGGCGGTCTTTTTCCGGCGGCGCGTTGTCGAACGATTCGGGCCGTTTGATGCGCGCCTGAACTACTGCATGGACTACGAATACTGGCTTCGCCTCGGCATGAACGGAGCGCGCTTCGTTCACATCCCGATGCGGCTTGCGGCGTCGCGCGTTCACGATGAAACGAAGACCCGCACAAGGCCGCGCGAAGCACACGCGGAGATCAACAACATGCTGCGCGAAACGATCGGCCATGTACCGGACAACTGGCTCTGGAACTACGCGCATGCCGTTCTCGACGCGCGCGGTGTGGCGCGTTCCACCGACCGCAGCTATCTCCTCCGCGCTGCGCTCCTGACCGCGGCCGCGGCGGTTCGCTGGAACGGATTTCCGTCGATGTCGCTGCTTCGCGGTACCGGATCGTGGTTCCTCCACGGATCATCATTCGTCACTCGGCCCGCTGAACCCGATGCTTGACCTGCTCGTTCGCCATAAGTTTCTCGAAGAGCTCGTGATGTCGACGCTCATCGGCCTCGGCGTCTACTCCTTCTGCGCGATGGTGGTGATCGCGGCCGAGCTGCGGCAGCGGAGCGACATGAGCATCTACGCGACTCGCAACGCGCTCAATGACCTCGCATACGTCGTCTTCTATCAGTGCAGCATCTACAACATCGTCGTTCTGCCGCTCTTCGCGTTCCTTGCGCCACGGCTGCATTTCGCGCGCGCCGGATTGCTGCTTCGCATGCCGCCCATCGCCGGGTTTCTGGTCTGCTGGCTGATCTTCGATTTCCTGAACTACTGGATGCACCGCCTGCAGCACGCGGTGCGGCCACTATGGGCGTTCCACAGCGTGCATCACACGCAAACGCGGCTGACCTTTCTCACAGCCAACCGCATCCACGTGCTCGAGCAGCTGTACGTAGGGATGCTGATGATCATCCCGGCATTTCTGCTCGGAATGCCGCAGCCGCGATGGCTGCCCATCCTCATGGTGCAGGTCTTCAGCGAAACGATGCAGCATTCACGGCTGACGTGGACGTTCGGCCCGCTGCGGCGCCTGCTGGTCAGCCCGGCCTTTCATTCGATGCACCATTCGACCGACGCGCGCGAATACAACGGGAACTACGGCCGCGTTTTTTCGCTGTGGGACGCCCTCTTCGGAACGTTCGTGCACGCCGACGAGCCGGCGCGAAGCCAGGGTGTGGAAGGGATGGTCGTGCCGGAGACGCTCATCGCGCAGTTCATCCATCCGTTCCGCGTTCTCGCCGGCGCGCGCGCTTCAGAACATCTCAACTCAGAACATCTCAACTCCGGCGAAGTCCACGTGTCCTGACGGCGCGATGTGGAAGTTCTTCACCTTGCGGCTTCGGATCGCAGTCGACGCGCCGTAGATCAACGGGATCAGGATCGCTTCCCGCTCGATCATAGTCGTGATCACCTTCCGATTGGCAGGCGACGGATCGGCGCGATAGGCGGCCAGCGCGGCGTCGGTTTCGGCGCTCCTCCAACGCGACTGATTGGTGAGGTACTGATCGCCCGTCGACACCTGCGCCGACGACAGCAGCGACTCGTAAAACTCGGCGGGATCGGGATTGTCCGCCACCCATCCGCCGATGCTCAGGTCATAGTCGCCGACCGTCAGCGAGCGGAAGTAGTGCTCGCTGCTGCGCGTCTCGAGCAGCTTGACCTGGATGCCGTACGCGCCAAGCTGCCGCGCGATTTCCTGCGCGGCCGGAATCGGCTTCGGCAGATACGGACGCGGAATCCAGGGGACGAGCAGCGTCAGGCTGGCCGGCTTCGCGGGATGCTTCCGCAACAACTCGCGGTCGCGCATCTCCGTCGAGCCGCTGGCCTTCCCCATGAGTGGAGGAATGAGGTCGCCGGCCAGAAATGCGAAGTGGTTCTTCTCGTAGCAGATCTCCGCGATCGGAATCGGATTGATGGCGTGCTGAATGGCGCGCCGCAACGTCACGTCGCGAAACATCGGCCGCTCGTTGTTGAAGAAGAGGATGCCGGTGGAGTTACCCGGCTGCATCATCGGCTGGTAGCCGTTGATGCCGTGCCGCAGGATGTCGTTCACGGAAAGATTGAGCGTGAGATCGATCTCGCCGCGCTTGGCCGCGTCGATCAAACGCCGCGGCGTACCGTCGGTGTCCGTCGGCTGAATGACGAACAGCAACTCATCGCTGACCGCCTTCCCGCGGTACTTGGGATTCCTCTCCAGCCGCGCCAATCCGGCATCATGCATCGACTGAATGGTCGTGCCTGCGGCCAGCCGATACGGTCCCGTTCCATACAACGTGCCTTGCCGCTCGAGAACGATTCCGGTGTTCCACTGGCAGATGACGTTCTCGAATCGCGGACTGGGGCCGCTCATGGTGAAGATCACCCGCCCGTCTCGCGCGGAGACGGTCGCGCGTCCGCGCAACGCTCCCGCGTTCGCCAGCGAGGTCGCCGCGATCTCCGCCGTGAGCTCGGTTCCATCAGAGAAGAAGATCCCCTTGCGCACGGCCGCGGAGTAGACCGGCTGCGCACCGCCGCGCTCCTGCCGCAGAAACTCCGCGAAGAGACACGGCTCCAGCGTCCCGGCCTCGGTCATCGAATACGCCATCTCGAAGACCTGGCCGAGCATCAGACCGGTGATGGTGTCGCCGGAATCGCGCGGGTCGAGAGTACCGATCGCTGCGAGAACGCCGATGCGCAGCGATTTGGTGGCGGTGGCAGCGGATGAGACAGTGTTCAGCGGTGAAAGCGAGGTCAATCAGTATCCTTTTTTCTGACGGAAGGATGCACGTTAACTGCCACCCGTCAGGCCGACGATGATCCCTCCGTAAACGTGTGTCGAAAGTGAAGGTTTCGCGCCAAAACAAAACGCCGGAGGGCGAGAACCCTCCGGCGTTTTCAAGTTGCGAACAGGAATGATTACTGGATGCGGACGCCGTCGGCGACGAACGTTCCACGATCCATGCGGCCCGAGATGTTGACACGGTCGCCGCGGCGGAATGCGTTGCGGCCACCGTACGCGTTGACGTCGACGTTGACCGTGCGGCCGTTGTCCGTCTGGATCACTGCGAGATTGCTGCGGCGATCGTACGAGACGACGGTGCCGGTGACCAGACGATCGTTGTATCCGTTGCGGCCGTTACGGTATCCGTAACCGTTGCGGCCATAGCTGTTGTCGTAACGCGAAAGGATCTCCATCGAGCGGACCTGCGCGTCGCGTCCATCGCCTTCACGGCTATAGACGTTCAGACGGACCACGTCGCCGGGAACCAGCATCGCTGCCTGGTAACGGCGGTTCTGATACATCCCCGTAATCGACGCCGGTACGACCACATCCATACCGTTGGTCAGGCGTACGTGCTCGCCTCCATTACGGGCGACGGCGACGGACGCAACCGTCCCTTCGACGGTGCGATTTGCATATCCACGATTGGCCGTCCGGTATGTCCCCGGATAGCTACCATATTGCGCGAAAGCGGACGATGCGACGAGGAGCGGCAACGCTCCAGCGAGCGCGACGTTGCGGATTAAAGCCTTTGTGTTGAGCATTTTAAGGTCTCCTTTTCTTGTGTTGCTGGGGCTATGTATCGCAAGGGGGAGGCCAAGTCTGGGGTAAAAAGGCGTTTCACCACAAAGACACAGGAAACCCTTTGTGCTCTTTGTGTCTTTGTGGTTCTACGGCTTTTTCAGGATGCTTACGCCGATGCCCCGCCATCAACGCACATCACCTGCCCCGTGATCGCGCTGGCGTCATCGCTCAGCAGAAACGCGATCGTGGACGCGACCTCGGCCGGCTTCACCGCGCGCCGCATCGGGATGGCGCGGATCATCTCTTTCTTCACCTCGGCATCCAGCGTCGCGATCATGTCGGTGTCGACCAGGCCGGGCGCGACGCAGTTGACGCGGATACCGCTGCGCGCCACTTCGCGCGCCAGCGATTTCGTCATGGCGATGAGCGCGCCTTTCGCGGCGGCGTAGTTAGTCTGACCGACGACGCCGTGTAGTCCGCTGAGCGACGCAACATTCACGATCGTGCCGCGGCGCTGCTTCATCATCGGCGTCAGCGCCGCTTTCGTCATCGACATTGCGCCGTCGAGATTCGTCTGCAGAACATCGCGCCAATCGTTGTCGCTCATGTTGTAGAGCAACGCGTCGCGGCGGATGCCGGCGTTGTTCACGAGCGCGTCAAGCGATCCGAATGTTGCCACGACTTCCTCGACGACCGCCGCGCTGCGCGTTGCATCACGAACATCGCCCTGCAACGCGAGGCCTTCCGGAAGATCCGTCGACGTCACGTACGTAAAAGCGACATTCCAGCCGTCGCGCGCAAGCCGCTCCACGACCGCGCGGCCGATGCCGCGGGCGCCGCCGGTAATCAGCGCGGTCCGCATCGGGGCCTAGCTCTCTTCCTCGTACTTGTCCTTCAGCGACGCCACGACCGTGGGATCGGCGAGCGTCGTCACGTCGCCGAGGGCGCGCCCTTCGGCGATGTCGCGAAGGAGACGGCGCATGATCTTGCCGCTACGGGTCTTCGGCAGGTCGACCGTGACCAAAATCTTTTCGGGCCGGGCGATGGCGCCGATCTTCGCGGAGACGTGATCCTTCAGCTCCTTCTCGAACTTCGCCGGATCGCGTTTCGCTTCCTCGGCACGTGACGATTTCACGATCACGAATGCCGCGATCGCCGTCCCTTTGATCTCGTGATTGATGCCAACCACCGCGGCCTCGGCCACCGCCTGGTGATCCACGAGCGCCGACTCCACCTCCATCGTTCCGATGCGATGGCCCGCAACATTGATTACATCGTCAACGCGGCCGAGGAGCCAGAAATAACCGTCCTCGTCGCGCTTGGCGCCGTCGCCGGTGAAGTAGATGCCCGGCCACTTCGCCCAGTACTGGCTCTCGAAGCGCTCGGGATCGCGCCAGATGCCGCGCAACATCGACGGCCACGGGGTGGTGATGGCCAGATAGCCGCCGCCGACCTTCACTTCGTTGCCGCCTTCGTCGAGGATCTTCGCGTCGATGCCGGGAAAGGCGCGCGTGGCGGAGCCGGGCTTGGTGGCGACCAGACCGGGCAGCGGCGTGATCATGATCGAGCCGGTTTCGGTCTGCCACCACGTGTCGACGATCGGGCAACGTTCGCGGCCGATCCACTTGTGGTACCACATCCACGCCTCGGGATTGATCGGTTCGCCGACCGATCCGAGCAGCCGCAGCGAGGAGAGATCGTGCGCCTCGGGGAGTTCGTGGCCCCACTTCATGAACGCGCGGATCGCCGTCGGCGCCGTGTAGAAAATCGAGATCTTGTGCTTCTCGATGAGCGACCAGAAGCGATCCTGCTTCGGCCAGTCGGGCGCGCCTTCGTAAACGAAGACGGTTGCTCCGGCGGCGAGCGGACCGTAGACGACGTACGAATGACCGGTCACCCAGCCGATGTCGGCGGTACACCAGTAAACATCGTCTTCTTTCAGATCGAAAACCCATTTGCACGTCGCATACGCCTCGGTGAGGTAGCCGCCGGTGGTGTGCACGATCCCTTTCGGTTTGCCGGTCGTTCCACTCGTGTAGAGCGTGTAGAGCATCTGCTCCGAATCGACCCACTCCGGCTCGCAGTCGGCCGAGGCCTCGCGCATCAGTTCGTGGTACCAGCAATCGCGATCAGGCTTCATCGAGACCGTGTCGTCCAACTCATCGGCGGCCGCGCGGCGCATCACCACGACCACGTGTTCGATTGATGGGCAGTCGTCCGCCGCCGCATCGGCGAGTTTCTTGAGCGGAACGAGATTACCGCGCCGATATCCAGCCGTGGCGGTGATGAGCACCTTCGCTTCGGCATCCTGAATGCGATCGCGCAACGCCTCGGATGAAAAACCGCCGAAGACGACGGAATGCGCGGCACCGATGCGTGCGCAGGCCAGCATCGCGATGACCGCCTCCGGCACGAGCGGCATGTAAATGGCGACGCGGTCGCCGAGCCGCACGCCGAGCGATTTCAAGACATTCGCGAATTTCGAGACCTGGGCGTGCAGCTCGCGATACGTGAACGTGCGCACATCGCCCGGCTCCCCTTCCCAGATCAGCGCCGGCTTGTCGCCGCGCGTGGCGAGATGCCGGTCGAGACAATTGGCCGAGGCGTTGAGCTTTCCGCCGACGAACCATTTCGCGTACGGAGCGTTCCACTCGAGCACCGTGTGCCACTTCGTCTGCCAGTCGAGTTGCTCCGCCCACGACGCCCAATACGCCTCGCGATCGGCGACGTCATAAACGGATTCATCATTCGCGTTGGCGTTGCGCCGGAACTCATCAGACGGCGGAAAACTCCGGTGTTCCTGCAGCAGGGCATCAATCTCGTTCGACATGGTGCGCGGATTCTAGCGAAAACCTTCAGGCCAGACGCTTCTCGACGAGCGTCTTTGCAAACTCATCGGCTCGTGAAAGCCGCACATCGAAATCGAACTCGTTCGTCACGCCGAAATGCTCGGCTGCGAGGAGCACATGCGGCGCGTGGATCAGCCGGTAGACGACGCCGAGTTGGTCGAATGGAACGGTGATCCGGAATCGCTGATACACGTAACGATCCTCGATCGACGCGGCGCGCAACGCCTCGGCCGCCGTCTCGCGATATGCGCGGGAAAGGCCACCAGTGCCGAGCTTCACGCCGCCGTACCAGCGGACGACGATCACCGCGGTGTCGTACAAATCCGCGCCCTCGATCGCGCTGAGGATCGGCTTGCCCGCGGTACCTGAGGGCTCGCCGGCGTCGGCGCTGCGCGCGCGAATGTCGCCATTCGCGAAGAGCCGGAACGCCCAGCAGAGATGCGTAGCGTCGTAATGCCGTTTCGTCAGCGCAGCGAGCTCCGAGAAAAACGCATCCTCCGTCTCGACAGGAAAAGCGAGGCCCAGGAACTCCGAGCGATCGATCTTCTGCCGGAACTCGGAAGCGGCGGCGAGGGTGCGGTAGTGGTCGATCAAGCGCTCATATAATCGCGCGCATGTTCAAGATCGAAGAGCTTTTCGCGCGTGAGATTCTCGATTCGCGGGGCAATCCGACCATCGAAGTGGACTGCCTGCTGGAGTCGGGCGCGCTCGGACGTGCGGCCGTTCCGTCGGGGGCGTCGACCGGTTCGCGCGAGGCGCTCGAGCTTCGCGACGGCGACAAGAAGCGCTACCTCGGCAAGGGCGTTCGCAACGCCATCGACAACGTCGACATCATCGCCAAGGAAGTGGAGGGGATGGACGCGCGCGAGCAGGCCATGATCGACCTGCTCATGAAGCAGATCGACGGCACCGAGAACAAAGGCAACCTCGGCGCGAATGCGATTCTCGGCGTGTCGCTCGCCGTTGCGCGCGCGGCATCCGAGGCCTCGGGATTGCCGCTGTTTCAATACCTCGGCGGTCCGGGTGCGCGCACGTTGCCGGTTCCGATGATGAACGTCATCAACGGCGGCGCGCACGCCGACAACAACCTCGACGTGCAGGAGTTCATGATCATCCCTGCCGGCTTCGAGACGTTCAGCGATGCACTCCGCGCCGGCGCTGAGATCTTTCATCATCTGAAAAACATCCTGCACGACCGCAAGCTGACGACGGCGGTCGGCGATGAGGGTGGCTTCGCGCCGGATCTGAAATCGAACGCCGAGGCGCTTGATCTGATCCTGACGGCCGTCGGCAAAGCCGGCTATCGCGCCGGCGAGCAGGTCTTCCTCGGGCTCGATGTCGCGGCGTCGGAGTTCTTCGAGAAAGGCTCGTACAACTTTGAAAGCGCGAAACGCAGCAGCGCGGAAATGGTCACGTACTACCAGGAGCTCCGCGCGAAGTACCCGATCATCTCGATCGAGGACGGCATGTCGGAAGGCGACTGGGACGGCTGGACCGCGCTCACCAAAGCGATGGGCGCGAACACACAGCTCGTCGGCGACGATGTTTTCGTGACCAATCCCGCAATCCTGGCGAAGGGAATCGCGCAGGGAGTCGGCAACGCGATCCTCATCAAGGTCAATCAGATCGGCACGCTCACGGAAACGCTCGATGCGATCGAGATGGCGAAACGTGCCGGCTATCGCTCCGTGATCTCGCACCGTTCCGGCGAGACGGAGGATTCCACGATCGCGGATCTCGCCGTGGCGACAAACGCAGGTCAGATCAAAACGGGATCGCTGTCGCGCAGCGAGCGCATCGCCAAATACAACCAGTTGCTGCGCATTGAAGAGGAGCTCGGCGACGCGGCGGTGTTCGCGGGTCCCTCGATCTTCCGATCACTTTGATTGAACCACAGAGACACAGAGGGCACAGAGAGATCCTCTCAGGGTCCTCTGTGTCTCTGTGGTTAAGCCATCGCGAACCGCTTCAGTGATTCATCGATCGCCTTCGCCACACGGATCGCCAGTTCCACGGCCGCCAGTCCGTCCTCGCCGCTGACGAGCGGGCGTGACCGGGTGCGAACGCATTCGATGAACGCTTCGAGCTCCGCGCGCAACGGCTCCTGCTTCGCGACGGTGACTTCGATCGGCAGAACTGTCTTGCCGGCCAGCCGGTAGCCCTTCACTTCCTGCTCTTTCGTGTCGACGGAGATGTACGCCTCGCGGCTGAAGAAGCGAATTTTGCGGACGCGGTCCTGCGATACGCGGCTGGCGGTCAGATTGGCGACAGCGCCGTTCTCGAACTCAATGCGGACGTTGGTGATGTCGACCTTCTCCGTCATCACCGCGACGCCAACTGCGCGCACGTCGACGACCTTCTGTCCCAGGAACGACAGGACGAGATTGAGGTCGTGAATCATCAGATCGAGCAGGACGTCGATGTCGAGCGAGCGGCCGACGAAGACGCCGAGGCGTTCGGCTTCGACGTAGAGGACGTTCTTCAGGATCGGCGCGACCGCGATGATGGCCGGGTTGTAGCGCTCGACGTGGCCGACCTGCAGGATTCGATTGTTCGAATTCGCGATGTCGATGAGGCGCCGCGCGTCGTCAACCGTCGGCGTAATCGGCTTCTCGACCATGACGTCGCAGCCGGCTTCGAGCAGCTCGCGGGCGACGTCGAAGTGCGTCATGGTCGGTGTGGCGACGACCGCGCAATCGATCTCGCGTGCGAGCGCGGCGACGGAATCGAAGCGCTTGATCTTCAACGTTTCCGCGATGTCCGCAGCGATCGCATCGTCCGGTTCGACGAAACCTGCGACGTCCGCTTCCGGCATCTCGGTCAGGATCCGCGCGTGCAGCCGGCCGAGGTAGCCGGTGCCGACGACTCCTATTGAAACAGGGACGAGGGAGGAGGGATGAGGGGAATCGTCAGCCGAGGATTGCGCCAGGAGCGAAGCGTCCCTCGTCCCTTGTCCCTCGTCCCTGCTCATCGGATGATGCCTCGCTTCGACGCGCGAACGAATTCGACCAGGTACCTGGCCTCGGGGAAGTTGCCGAGCTCCTCTTCGATCTTCTGCAGCGCCTCGTCGGCGCGCAGTTTCGAGCGGATCAGGATTTTGTAAGCGCGCTGCAGCGCCTCGACCGTTTCCTTCGAAAATCCTTTGCGCTCCAGGCCGATCGTGTTGATGCCGTACGAGCGGTTGTCGCGGCTGGCCACCGTCTTCGCGTACGGCATCACGTCCTGCGTGATCATCGAGCCGCCGCCGACGAAGGCATGCTCGCCGACGCGGCAGAACTGGTGCACCGCGCTGAACGCGCCGATCGTGGCGTAGTCGGCGATCTCGACATGGCCGGCCAGCGTGGCGTTGTTGGCGAAGATCGTGTACGAGCCGACATGGCAGTCGTGCGCCACGTGCGAGTAGGCCATGAAGAAGTTCTCGTTGCCGATCGTGGTTTTGCCGCCGCCGCCCGTGGTACCGCGGTTGATGGTGACGAACTCGCGGAAGACGTTGTCGTTGCCGATGGCCAGCTCGGTGTGCTCGCCTTTGTACTTGAGGTCCTGCGGCGGGCCGCCGATGGAGGCGTGGCCATAGAACTGATTGCGCTCGCCGATGGTGGTGGGTCCTTCAATCCGCGTGAAGGGACCGATGAGGCATCCGCTGCCGACGGTGACGTGCGGACCGATGACTGCATACGCGCCAACGACGACGTCGGGCGCCAGAACGGCGTTGCCGCTGATGACCGCGGTGGAATCGATTTCTGTCATCGTCATCGTCATTCCGGCCTGTCGATCAGCACGCTGAACAGTTCAGCCTCGGCGACGAGCTGACCGTCGACGGTTGCTTTGCCATGGATTTTCACGGACGTCGAGCGCCGGTGCAGGACGACG
>JAFAOU010000096.1 GCA_019247495.1 Acidobacteriota bacterium | reverse complement strand
GATGAGGATCGAGGCCCGTCCAACCGCTGCAAGCTCGCCAACCGTCATCGCGCCGGAACGGCAGACGACGACGTCGGCGGCCGCGATTTCATCGACGATCGGATCGAGATACGGAACCACACGCGCGTCGGCGAACGCGGAATCGCGATAGGCCTGCTGCACGCGCTCCAGCTCCTTCGGCCCGGTCTGATGAACGATGAGCAGGCGATCTTTCAGTGGAGCCATGAACAGGAGCGCGGCGGTCATCGCGTCATTGATCACGCGCGAGCCTTGCGAGCCGCCGAAGATCAACAGACGTTTGCGATCGTCGCCGGCGGGCCGGGTACCGATCGCCTCGAAGAATTCTTTGCGGATCGGATTGCCGGTGAGCACCGCGTCGGAACGTTTCAGCCGGGGAGCGGCTGCTTCGAATGCGATCGCGGCAGCGGTGACAAAGCGCGCCAGGATTCGATTGGTCAGACCGGGAAACGCATTCGAGTCGTGAATCAGTGTCGGGACGCCGCGCAGTTTCGCTGCGAGCAACACCGGCCCCGAGGAGTAGCCGCCGACGCCGAGGACGACATTCGGACGATGCCGGCCGACGAGTTTGAAGGCCTGGGCGAAACCGGCGGGCAACCGGAAGAGACCCTTGATCGTGTCGCCGGGGCCTTTGCCTTTCAGGCCGCCGACGGAGATGAATTCGAGTGGGAAGCCGGCCTTCGGAACGATCGTCTTTTCGAGACCGCGTTCGGTGCCGACGAAGATAACGCGGCGTGTGGCGTCGCGCGCCATCCACTCCTGCGCGATGGCGATGGCCGGGTAGATGTGTCCCCCCGTCCCGCCCCCGGCGATCATCAACGTCTCCCCCACACCCTGCACGCCCATATCGCTGATTCCTCAACCTGATTGCTGCGACAAATTCAACAGAACTCCGACCGCGATGAGACTGGTGATCAACGACGAGCCGCCGTAGCTGACCAGCGGCAGCGGCAAACCTTTGGTCGGCAGAAGACAGAGTGCGACACTGACATTGATCAGCGCTTGGATTCCGATGAGTAACGTGAAGCCGAGCGCGGCGTAGAAGTCGAAACGGTTCTGGCTGAAGCGCGTGACGCGGAAGCCGCGCCAGACCAGAAACGCGAAGAGAGCAATCAACGCTGCGGCGCCGATGAAGCCGAGTTCCTCGCCGATGATAGAGAAGATGAAGTCGGTGTGCGGCTCGGGGAGGAAGAAGAGTTTCTGCCGGCCGTTGCCGATGCCGAGGCCGCGCAATCCGCCGGTGCCGAGCGCGATCAGCGACTGCATGGCCTGGAACCCTTTCCCCAACGGATCGGCCTCGGGGTTCATGAACGTGAACAGCCGGTCGCGCCGGTACGCTGCGCTGAAGACGAGCAGCACACCGGCGGGGATGATCATCAGCGCGAAGGTGACCACGCGCATCCAAGAAACGCCGGCAGCGAAGATCATCCCGGCGGCGACGAGAACGAGCGTGGTAGCAGTGCCGAAGTCCGGCTCAATCACGACCAGGCCCGCGAACAGCGCGACTACGAATGCGAGCGGCAACAGCGTCGACGTCAGTTCGTTGATCCGCTCTTCTTTGCGCGCGAGGTACGAGGCGAGGAAAAGAATCAGCGCCGGCTTGGCGAATTCACTGGGCTGCAGTTGGAAGTGCGACAGCACGATCCAGCGATGCGTGCCGTTGATCGTCGGCTGGAACAGCGCGATGACGAGCGCGACGAGCACCGTCGCAACGCCGGCGTAGATGATGCGGCGGTCGCGGAGCCGCGCGACGTCGAGATGCATGAGCGTCACCATCACGGCGCTGCCAGCGAGGAGGAATACGAACTGCTTCGTGATGAAGTAGTACGGGTTGTCCGACCCGACTTTCTGCATGGTGATGATGGCCGAGGCCGAATAGATCATGACCATGCCGACCACGACGATGAGCATCGCCGCGCCGAAGAGGTAGGTGTCGTAAGTGAGTTTGCGGCTCATGGTTTTGGGGCTCGGGTGTCGGGTGTCGGGTGTCGGGTGTCGGGAGACACCCCGCGAACGAGTTCCTCAAAATGCTCGCCGCGATGTTCGAAGTTTCGGTATTGATCGAAGCTGGCGCAGGCGGGGCTGAGGAGCACGACTTCGCCGGATTTCGCGTGCTCGCGCGCGTGGGCAACGGCGTGCTGCATGTCGCCGGCGTCGATGATGGTCGTTGAATCCGCGAGCGCTTCCGCGACTCGTGACGCCGCGGTGCCGATGGTGATTACGCCGCGCGTTTTTTCGCGGACGAGATCGCGCATTCGTTCGAACTCGCCGGCCTTGTCTTTGCCGCCGAGGATGAGCCAGACGCTCGACGGCGGAAAGGATTCGAGCGACTTGAGCGTGGCGTCGACGTTCGTTCCCTTCGAGTCGTTGATCCAGCGAACACCGTCGAGCTCGCGGACGAGAACCATGCGATGCGGCAATCCAGCGAAGGAGCCGAACGCGATCTGGACGCTGACGTCATCGACGCCGATCGCGCGCGCGGCAAGCCACGCGGCGAGCGCGTTCTCGACGTTCGCCGTTCCTTCGAGTTTCAGCGACGCGCGCGGGATGCGGCGCTCCTGTCCGGCGAGGCAAAGAACGAGATCGCCGCCATCGAGAAACGCGCCTTCATCGATCGCTTTCGCGCTCGAAAAGCGCCACACGCGCGCCTTCGCGTCGCGCGGCGTTCCACGGCGGTCGGAGGCGTTGACGATCGCCACATCGTGCGGTTGCTGGTTGCGGAAGATGCGGTACTTGGCCGCGGCGTACGCGTCGAACGTGGGGTAACGGTCCATGTGATCGGGCGTGATGTTCAGCAGCAGCGCGACGTCGGCGCGAAAGGTGTCGACCGACTCGAGCTGGAACGACGACAGCTCCAGCACGTAATTGCGCGGACGTTCGAGATCGAGCGCGGCGATCAGCGGCTCTCCGATGTTGCCGGCCACGATCGGCTGCCGGCCGTCGATCTTGAGGATTTCGCCGATGAGCGCGGTCGTCGTCGACTTTCCGTTCGAGCCGGTGACGGCGATGACGCTGCTACCGTGCGGCATGTGGCGATACGCCAGCTCGACTTCGGCGATCACCGGAATCGGCAACACGCTGGCCTGCTGCAGCAACGGAATCGTGCGCGGCACGCCGGGACTGAGAACAATCGTGCCGACGCTTTCGAGCAGCGACGCATCCTGCGCACCGAATGCGCGCGCGACGTTCTCGTGCAGCGGATACGGCAGATCGGGATGCTCATTCGAATCGGTGAGCAAGACCTCCTCGCCGCGGGCGGCCAGAAAATTTGCCGCGGCCACGCCGGACTTGCCCGCTCCGATGACGAGAGTCTTCATCGCAATTTCAGCGTCGACAAGGCCACCATCGCGAAGATGATGGCGATGATCCAGAAGCGCACTACGACTTTCGTTTCGCGCCAGCCCGAGAGTTCGAAGTGATGATGCAGCGGCGACATTTTGAAGATTCGCCGCCCCGTCAATTTGAACGAGGCCACCTGCAGGACGACGGACATTCCTTCCATGACGAAGAGGCCGCCGACGAGGCCGAGCAGGATCTCCTGCTTGATCATCACCGCGAGGCAGCCAATCGCGCCGCCGAGTGCGAGCGACCCGACGTCGCCCATGAAAATCTCGGCGGGATGGGCGTTGAACCATAAGAATCCGAGCGAGGCGCCGACCATCGCTCCGCAAAAGACGGCCAGCTCGCCGGCCTGCGGAACCCAGGCGATGCGCAGGTAATCGGCTACGCGGAAGTTGCCGGCGGCGTACGTGAGAATCGTGTAGGTGACAGCGACGATGAGCGTCGATCCGATGGCCAGTCCGTCCAGACCGTCCGTCAGATTCACGCCGTTTGACGCGCCGACGAGCACGATGATGATGAACGGAATGTAGAGAAATCCGAGGTTGAGGTGCAGCGCCTTGAAGAAGGGGAAGGTGAGAACGGTGGAGTAGTTGTTGTGGATGGCCGGAAGGTAGGCGATGGCCAGACCGGCCGCGAGCGCGACGCCGATCTGCATCGAGAACTTTTCTTTCGCCGTCAGCCCTTCGTTCTGTTTCTTGGTCAGCTTGCGGTAGTCGTCAACGAAGCCGATCGCGCCGTAGGCCACCGTGACGAAGAGGACGATCCAGATGTACGGGTTGGAGATATCGGCCCACAGAATCGTCGGGATGACGATGGCAATGTTGATGAGGATGCCGCCCATGGTCGGCGTGCCGGCCTTCATCTGGTGCGACTTCGGCCCTTCCTCGCGGATGTACTGGCCCGCTTTGATGCGGCGCATCCGCTCAATCAGCCACGGGCCGAAGATGAAGGAGATGACCAGCGCGGTGAGTGCCGCCCACGCCGACCGGAAGGTGATGTAGCGGAAGACGTTGAAGCCGGAAATCATGTTCCGGAGCGGGTAGAGCAGGTAGTACAACATCAGTGCGCGCCCTCCGCGTGGCCGTTAGTCAAGATGTTGACGGTGCGATCGAGGCCGATGCCGCGGCTGGCCTTGATCAGCACGAGATCCCCGGGGCGGATAAACGTTTTGAGAAATTCGCCGGCGCTCTGCGCGTCGTCGAAGTGGTGCAGTTTGTCGTCGCCGAATCCCGCTTCGCGCGCGCCGTCGAGCAATGCACGCGAGCGCTTGCCGACGCCAACGACCGTGTCGACGCTCGTCGGAATCGCTCGCCCCGAGTCGCGGTGATAGTCGAGCTCTTTTTCGCCGAGCTCCAGCATGTCGCCGATGACGGCGATGCGCCGGCCGGTGACGTCGGCTTCCGCCATCAACGTCAATGCGCGGCCGAGGGCGTACGGGTTGGAGTTGTAGGTGTCGTCGTAGACCGTCGCTCCGTTCGCATCGAGAATGATTCCGCGGTGATATGCCGGCTTCACCTCGGCCACACCGCGCGCGATGCCCTCCCATGAAATGCCGATGCTGCGGGCGGTGGCGATGGCAGCGAGGAGATTCTCGAGGTTGTGCCGGCCGGGCAGCGACAGCTCGAACGAATGGCCGTTGACTTCGAATGATGTGCCGAGCAGGCCGCGCTCGCGAATGTTGACGCCGCGGAAGTCGGCGTCGTTCTCGATGCCGTACGTGACTTTGGGTCCTTCGAAGCCGCGGCTGATGTCCATCACGTACTTGTTGTCGGCGTTGATGATGATCGTGCCGCCGGGTTTGACGTTCTCGAGGAGCTCGCGCTTTGCTTCAGCAATCTTCTCGATGGTTCCGAAGAACTCGATGTGCACGGGACCGATGTTCGTGTAGACGCCGACGTCGGGATGGGTGAGTCCGGCAAGCTGCGCGATCTCACCCTTATGGTTCATCCCCATCTCGCTGACGACGACTTCGGCATCGTCAGGCGTGTTGTCGATGCAGAGCGGGCAGCCGATCAGGTTGTTGAAGTTGCCCCACGACTTGAACGTGCGCTTCTCGGATCCGACTAGCGTGGCGATCATCTCTTTCGTGGTGGTCTTGCCCGCGGAGCCGGTGATCCCGATGAGGGTGAACGGATAGCGCTCGCGAATCGAGCGCGCGAGATTCTGCAGCGCGGCGGTGGTGTCGGCGACACGCACGATCGCTTTGTCCGCGGGAGCGTTCGCCGGAACCTGAGACACGACGGCACCGCGTCCGGTGGCCAGCGCCTGCGTTACGAACTGATGTCCGTCGAGGCGATCGCCCTTGATGGCGAAGAAGGCAGAGTCGGGTTTGACCTCGCGGCTATCGATGACGACGGAGTCGGCGGTGACGTCGCCGCCCTGCACGATTTCGCCGCCGGTCATCTCGGCGATCTGGCGGAAGGTCAGATGCATG
>JAFAOU010000088.1 GCA_019247495.1 Acidobacteriota bacterium | reverse complement strand
TGATCTCGCGTCGCATCTGCGCGCCAACGGCGTCGACATTCGCGACGCCGAAGCGCGGCGGGTGATCGCGCATGTGATGGCGGGACGCGCCGGCTTTCCGGTTTCGCGTCCGGTGCCGCGCAAGGTCGAAAACGCGGTCGAGCAATTCACGACTCGCACGCCGCTCGAAATCGTCGAACGCGCCACCGATCCGAGCGATGGCTTCGTCAAGTATCTCTTCCGTCTGCACGACGGCGCGCTGGCCGAGGCGGTGCGGATTCCGTTAGAGGCGGCGGGGAAATTCACCGTGTGCATCTCCAGCCAGGCAGGCTGCGCGATGGGATGTTCGTTTTGTGCCACCGGCCGGCTCGGATTGATTCGTAATCTGGAGCCGTGGGAGATCGTCGCGCAGTGGATCGCGGTGCGCGATGAAGCGCCGGGCGTCGTCACCGGCGCGCTGTTTCAGGGACAGGGCGAACCTCTGCACAACTACGCGGCGGTGATGAAGGCGGCGTCGATCCTCGCGCATCCGTGCGGCGGACGGATCGCTGCGAAGAACATCACCATCTCGACGGTCGGACTGGTACCGCAGATCCTCCGCTTCGCGCGCGAGCGCCAGCCGTACCGCCTCATCGTGTCGTTGACTTCCGCGATCGACGAGCGGCGGCGCGTGCTGGTGCCGTCAGCATCGGCGTGGCCGGTGCGCGAGCTGGCGGATGCCGTTCGCATCTATCAGCAATCCGCCGGCGGACGCGCCACGATTGCCTGGGTCGTCCTCGGCGGCATCAACACGGGCGCTGATGAAGTCGCAGCATTGCGGGTGCTGTTCGATGGCGTCCCGCTGCGACTGAACCTGATCGACGTCAACGACGCGCGTCCAGACGGTTATCGCCGCGCGTCCGATGACGAGCTCTCATCGTTCCGCGATGACCTCCGCACCCTCGGCATCCCGATCGTCCGCCGCTACTCCGGCGGCGCGGCGAAACACGCCGCGTGCGGGATGTTGGCGGCGATGCAGAGCTGAACCTTTCACGCGGAGCCGCGGAGACGCGGAGCTGGTCTCCTGTTACCATCAATAACCCAATGCGCGTCGACCATGAAAAGAGGGAGATCGTCTGTTCTGTCGGCGATCTCGTTCACGAATCGACGTACCGGCGCATCGGGGTCGAGCGCGGCGATGGTTTCCGGCGGATGTGGATCGGGCAGGACATCCACACCAAGCGCGCCGAGCAGCGGACGGGGGAGGATGCGAATTATCGCGCCGAGGTGCATGTGGTGCATCGGACGCAGGCGGGCGCGTGGACGGTCACCATCACCGGCCGAATCGACGGGCTGTCGATCGACAAGGCCGCCAAGACCGTCACCATCGAGGAAGTGAAATCGATCCACTTCGATCTCGAGCTGGAAGCGCTGTACCGGTCCGACAAACTGCAGCGGCATCTGCTGCAGCTGCTTTTGTATTCGTACTTTTTGTCGAGCCAGCCGGACTTTGAAGGATTCACGTTCATTCCGCAGCTCGTGCTCATCGATCTGATTTCAGGCGACGCGAAAACGATCGACGCAGAGTTCGATCGCGATCGGATCATCGAGACGCTGAATGAGCGGCTGGAACGGCTGATCGGCGATCTCGAAACGGCCCTCGCGCTGCGCGTGGCCAAGCGCGCCTTCGCCGACACACTCACGTTTCCGTTCGCCGAGATGCGCGCGGGGCAGCAGGAAATGGTCTCTGCCGTCGCGCGCACCGTCTATCAGAAAGAAGCGCTGCTCGTCTCCGCGCCGACCGGCATCGGCAAGACCATGGCCGTGCTCTATCCGGCCGTGAAGCAGGCGCTGAAGCTCGGCAAAAAACTGTTCTTCCTCACTTCGAAAACGATGCAGCAGGATGCGGCGGTCGAGGCGCTGCAGGCGCTCAACGACGGCTCGTTTCGCGTGCTGCGCATCCGGGCCAAGCAGAAGATGTGCGCGCACACGGAGATCATCTGTCACGAGGATTTCTGCCCGTACGCGGCGCGCTACTCGGACAAGATGCAGCGCACCGACCTGCTCAATCACCTGGTCACGTCGTTCAGCTATTTCGATCCGCAGATCACGTTCGAGATGGCGAAATCGAACGAGGTTTGTCCGTTCGAAGTGTCGCTCGAATTGATCGAGCAGGCCGACGTGATCGTCTGCGATTACAACTACATCTTCGATCCGTACGTCGGTCTGAAGGCGTATCAGCAGGAGAGCGATTACGGCGATTGCGTGCTGGTCGTCGATGAGGCACACAACCTCGTCGACCGCGGCCGCGGCTACTACTCGCCGGAGTTGCATGAAGAGCAATTCGAGCGCATCCGGCAGCATCTGGCCACGCGCAATTGCTGGCTGGAAGGGGCGGAGGAGTTGCTGGAAGTGCTTCGCGATCACTTCCACACGCTCGCCGAATCGCTTGGTGAGGATCCGGCGGTGAAGCAGTCGTTGTGCGAGCCCGACCGCGAGCTTTTTCTCGAGCAGCGCACCGAGTGGGAGCGGCTGGTGATGTACTACATCGGCTGGAAGATCGAGAACCGCATCGTCGAGACGGACGATCCGCTGATCGATTTCTACTTCAAGCTGGTGAAGGTCGCGAACCTGATGACCGAGAAGGGTGACGAGTTCGCGCACCTCATCGAGCGAACGAACGAAGGCCTGAAATTCAAAGTTTTCTGCAAGGACCCTTCACGATTCCTCGGGCGCATTTTCGAATCGGCGCATGCGACGGTCGCGCTCTCGGCTACGCTCGAACCGTTCGACTTCTACCGCAAGCTCCTCGGCTTTCCGTCCGATCGCACGACAGAGTTGGCGCTGCCGTCGCCGTTCCCGCGGGCGAATCGCAAGATCGTGGTGATCTCCGAGGTCGATACGTCGTACAAGAAGCGCGCGGATTCGTACGACCGCATCGCCGACAACGTCGCGTCGATCGCCGAGGCGGGGGAGGGAAACTTCCTGGCGCTCTTTCCGAGCTATGCGTTTCTGCGCGAGATCTCGGAGCGCATGCCGCCGATCCACAAGCACGTGATGGTGCAGCGCACGGACATGACGGACTACGAGCGGAACGCGATGCTCGACATCCTGCGCGAGCGCTCGCGCAAGGGAAACCTGATCATGGCGGTGTCCGGCGGCATGTACGCCGAGGGGATCGACTATCGTGGCGACATGCTTTCGGGCGTCATGGTGATCGGCCCTGCGCTGCCGCAGGTCAGCTTCGAACAGGAACTGCTGCGCCAGTACTACGACGAGCAGTACGGCTCGGGATTCGAGTTCGCGTACCTGATTCCGGGCATGACGCGCGTGGTGCAGTCGGCCGGACGCGTAATCCGCAGCGAGACCGACATCGGCATCATCGCGCTGCTCTGCCGGCGATTTACGCAGCAGACGTACACGCAGTTTTTCCCGGCGGACTGGTACGAAGAATCGCCGCGCGAGCTGATTTCGAAGAAGCCGGCCAGCGAGATCCGCGAATTTTTCGAAGCGAAGCTGACGCCGCAATTGAGGTTAGTGTGATGACAAGATTTTTCACCACAGAGGCACAGAGGACACAGAGAGTCTTTCTCAGTGTTCTCTGTGTCTCTGTGGTTATCGGTTGTGCGTCGTCCGCTACCCCACCGCCGCCTCGCGTCCCGCAATGGAGCGCCATGCCTGCCGCCATCCTCGACTCGTTCTGCCTCAGCCTTCGCGACGAAGGCATATCGAGCGCGACGACCGTCAACATCGTTAAAACCGCACAGCCGTCGCTGATCACACCGCTGTCGATGCAGTCGCTGTCCGACTCATTTTTCTACCACGGGCCGCTCGACGCCTCGCGCGCCGCGGCCGAGGCAACCGCGGCGTCGGCCGAAATCCCGATCACGATCCCTACGACGTGCGCCTGGCGCGGCATCGCTCCGAACACCGCCGCCAAATACGCCGATACGATGACGCTCGAGCTCTCGCCGCCGATCGTCAATCCGTTCGCCCGCAACGCCGCGGGACTATTCGCCCGCATCGCGTTGGCTGGCGAGTCGCCCACCTGGTACTGGCTGCTGCTGGTCCCAAGGGGCGAGACGTGGACGGCAGGACGGCTGACGTTGTTGCCGTACCGGCAGTGAGGAGGTCCCATGCAACCAGTCATCGTTCGCGCCGCGGCTTCGCTTCGCAATGACATCCAGGCCGGTCCGCATCGAATGGTTGCCGATGAGCCGGTGAGCGCCGGCGGGACGGAGGCGGGGCCGACACCGTATGACTTTCTGGCTGCGGCGTTGGGGGCTTGTACGTCGATGACGCTACGCGTCGTGGCGGCTAAGGAGAACATCCCGCTTGAGGGCGTCGAGATCAAGGTCGAGAACGATCGGATGTACGCGAAGGACTGCGCCGATTGCCTGACGACGAACGGCTACCTCCATCGATTCAGCGTCGAGATCAAGCTGATCGGCAATCTGACGCCGGAGCAGCGGGAGCGAATGCTCGCAGTTGCCAAGCGGTGCCCCGTGCACAAAACGCTGACCTCGGAGATCCGCATCGACGAGCGGCTCGTCGATTAAGAATCGCTTCACCACAGAGACACAGAGGGCACAGGAAAGACTTCTGTGGCCTCTGTGTCTCTGTGGTTAATTCGCCTTAGCCCAGTTCTCGATCCAGTACTGCAACACGATCAGCGCCCACAACGGCTTGGCGTTGTTGGCGCGTCCGCTGCGATGGGCGGAGAGGAGACCGGCGACGTGTTGTTCGTCGAGTAGACCTTGATCGCGCAGTCGGGCAGGCGCGAGCAGGCGGTCCACTTCGTGGCGCAATCCGCCGTTGATCCAGCTGGCGATGGGGACGCTCAGGCCACGTTTGCGGCGATAGATCACGTCCTTCGGCAGCCAGCGTTCAGCGGCTTTTTTCAGGACCCATTTCGTTTCGAAGCGGCGGATGCGCAGGTCCGTCGGCAGTGACAGGGCGAAGCGGGTCACGTCGCGATCGAGGAACGGTGCGCGCGCTTCGACAGACGAGAGCATCGTGGCGCGGTCGACTTTCACCAGCAGGTTGTCGCGGAGGTAGCTGCGGTAATCGAGCAGCATCGCGCCAGCCAGCGCGTCGCCACCCGACAACGGCAGGTCGGGCAACTCTGATCCGAGTTTGTAGACCGAGGGAGCGAGGCCGGTGCCGAACCACGCCAGGTGGCGTTCGATCCACGGCTTCTCGGCGTCGGAGACGAAGCGCTTGAGGAGGAACTCGACCGTGACTTTTTTCGTCGATGACGGCACGCGCTGAACTGCTCTGCGAAGAATCGCGCGAACGAACGACGGCATCGCGTCGTACACCGGCGCGATCTTGTGCCCGAGGTAGGTGGGGTAGCCGCCGAAGAGTTCGTCCGCGCCTTCGCCGCTGAGGATCACCTTCACGTGCTGGCGCGCGGTGCGCGCGAGAAGAAACGTCGGCAGGATGGCGGGATCGGAGAGAGGCTCGGCCACGCCGCGGACAACAACCTGCAGCGCTTCCGTCAGCGTTTCGGCATCCGTCCGCACCGGCACGTAGCGCGTTCGAATCCTCTTCGCCAACGTTTCGGCGACCGGGCTCTCGTCGAACGACTGCTCCGCGAATGCCGCCGAATACGTATGCACGCGATCGACGCCGATGAACTTCGCGGCGAGCGTGGCCAGGATCGAGGAGTCGAGTCCGCCGCTGGTGAAGACGCCGACCGGGACATCGGACATCACCTGCTTTTCGACGGCGCGCTCGACGAGGCGCTGCGTTTCATCGATGGCAGCGCGGGCGGAGATGCGTTCGATGCGGAAGGACGCGGGATCCCAGTAGCGAACGGTATCGACATCCCCTTCATGAAATCGAACGAATGTCCCCGCCTCGATGCGGCGAACGTCGCGGAATGGTGTGCGCGGCTCGGGCACATACCCCAGCCGCAGGTACTCACCGATCGCGATCGGATCGAGCTCGCGGCTGATGCCGGGATGCCGCAGCAGACATTGCAGCTCGGACGCGAAGATCACCTCGGTGCCGGCCTTCGCATAGAAAAGCGGCTTCTCGCCAGCGCGGTCGCGCGCGAGGATCAGCGTTTGGATTCGCGCATCCCAGATGGCCAGTCCGAACATGCCGTCCAGCTCCGGAATCGCAGCGACGCCACGCTCGAGGTAGAGCGGGAGGATCGTCTCAACGTCCGACTTCGAGCGATACGGATAATCGGGATAGCGCGCGCGAATCTCGGCGGCGTTGTAGATCTCGCCGTTGCATTCGAGCCAGACCTGCGAGCCGGGCGCGGCGAAGGGTTGGTCGGCGCGCTCATGCAGATCGATGATGCGCAGCCGCTCGGTGCCGATGGCGGCCTCGGCGCGCGCGAACTCGGCGTGACCATCCGGCCCGCGGTGCCGCAGCGCCTCGCCCATGAAGCCGAGGACCTCGGGGTGCCGCAGCGCCGCGCCGTCCGCGACCATTCCGTAGATGCCACACATCGCCGCGACTATAACAAGGCGATGGGCGACGCCAGCGTTTCGGCCGCGAAACCGGCGCGAAACTGTTTCGTCGCGTCCGCGTTAAACTCTCCACGATGTCCGCGATCCTTCCCGCCACCTGTGCCCGCTGCAACGGATCGGGATGGATTCCGCTCTCCGGCGATTCGCTGCGCGTCGAGCCGTGCGGATGTCAGGGCGATCTGCGGCGGCGCCAGCGCATCGCGGCGTCGACCATCCCGCGGCGCTACTACCCGCACTGCACGCTCGAGACGTTCTACGACAAGAACAACGCGGTGCTGAAATCAGCGCGCAACCGCGTGCGCGAATTTGTCGACGCCTGGCCGATGACGATCGACGGACGCGGACTGCTGCTCATGGGCGGCTGCGGCGCGGGCAAGACGCACCTCGCCGTCGCGGCGCTCGTCGAAATCATCCACAGCGGCAAGCCGGGGCGTCTGCTCTTCAGCAATTTTCAGGATCTCATTCAGGAGATTCAGGCCAGCTTCGATCCCGACGCCGCCGTCGGCAAGGCGGAGATCCTTCGCCCGCTGCTCGAAGCCGACCTGCTCGTGCTCGACGAGCTCGGATCGCAGAAGCCGACGCAGTTCGTGCAGGACGTTCTCTACTACGTCATCAACAGCCGCTACAACACGGAGCGCACGACGATTTTCACGACGAACTATTACGACGACGCCAGCGTGGAGGGGCAGCGGCTGCAGGATCGCGTCGGCGACCGCTTGCGCAGCCGCCTGCACGAGATGACCGAGCTGATCTCGATCAAAGGCGTCCCCGATCACCGCATCGCCAACAAACAGAGCCGCAACATCCTTTGAAGCGCAGCCTTCCTGACGTTCTCCGCCGCGGGCTCGACTCGACCATCGCGAACTGGCCGGTGATCGCGCTGCGCATCGCCGAAAGCGTGGTGCTGATCGGCATCGTGATCGCGTCGATCATCGTGGCCCTCATCCCGGCCATCGTGGCCGCGGGCTTGTCGAAAGACGAGATCATGAACTCCAGCGACCCTCCCGCCGCGATCGTCGGATGGCTGATCGGTCATCTGATGCTCTTCGTCTGGATGCTCGCTCTGGCCTTCATCGTCCTCGGCGTGCTGCTGGCCATCCATGCATTCGTCGAAGGCGGCATCGCGCAGATTTACGTCGATGGCGAGCGAAATGAGAAACGGCATCTCGCCGCCGGCCGCGATGCCTTCCGCGCGTTTTCCGTCGATCGCTGGCTGGCCGGCGGCGCCGCGTCGTGGTGGCGCATCTTCTGGCTCTACAACTGGGCGTGGTCGGTCGGGCTGCTGTTCGTGCTCGTGCCGCTCATGCTGACCATCGTCGGCCTCGTTCTCGTCTCCGACACGGTCGGGCGAATGGTCGTGGGATGCGTGGGATTGGCGATCGCGATCCTGGTTCTGATCCCGGTCGCGATCGTGATTTCGGTCTGGTGCGCGAAGGCGATCACGATCTGTGTAGCCCGTTCGCTGCCGGCGCGCGAGTCGCTTCGCGTTGCCTGGCGCGCCGTTCGCGGCGATCTCGGACGCCACGTCGCCGTCGCCGTGATCGCGTTCGTCGTTTCCATGGCTCTGAACTCGATCGTCTCCGCCGTCAGCGTTCCGATGACGATCACGCAACACCAAGTGCCGTCGATGGAGTTGTTCTTCACGCCGGTGCGGCTGGTGTCGGGCGTGTTTCAAAGCATGGTCAGCGCGGCCGTCGGCTCGTGGCTGATGGCGTGCTTCGTTTCGATGACCGAGGAGCGGTGATGGAGAAGTTTCTCTCGCGTGACGCGCGGAACTTCCGTCCCTCGGCGATCCGCGCCTTCGCGAAACTGATCAACGATCCGAACATCATCTCGTTCGCCGGCGGCGTGCCGAGTCCGGAGACGTTTCCTGCGGAACGAATCGCCGAGATTGCGTCGCGCGTGATTCGCGAGAACCGCGCAGTCGCGTTGCAATACGGACCGACGCGCGGACTGCCGCGGCTCTGCGATTTCGTGGCCGGCGTCTGCCGCTCGCGCGGCATCGACTGCAGCGCGGCGGATGTGTTGATGACGACCGGCTCGCAACAGGCGCTCGATCTGATCGCGCACACGCTCCTCGATCCAGGCGACGTCGTGCTGGTCGAGCTGCCGACGTACATCGGCGGCACGTCGTCGTTCCACGCCCGCAGCGCGGAACTGGCCGGCGTGGCGCAGGACGACGAAGGGATCGTGCCGGAGTCGCTGGCCGAGGTGGCGGCGAGGGTGAAGCCGAAATTGCTGTACACGATTCCGAACTTTCAGAATCCCTCCGGACGGCTGATGACGCAGCAGCGACGCGCGGAGGTGCTGCGCATCGCCGCGGAGAGCGACTTCCTGGTCATCGAAGACGATCCTTACGGCGAGCTTGTCTACGTGCGCGACGCCGATACGCTGGCGATGAAGTCGCGCGACGACGATCACCGCGTTATCTACCTCGGATCGTTCAGCAAAGTCCTCGCGCCCGGCCTCCGCTGCGGCTGGATCGTGGCAGCTCCGGAACTGCTGGCGAAACTCGAGATCGCGAAACAAGCCGCGGACCTCTGCTCGGGCATGCTCGACCAATCGATCGTGGACGACTTCACCGCGGCCGGCGAACTTCCTGCGCAGATCGAGAAGGTGCGGGGGTTCTACCGCGCAAAACGGGCGACGATGATCGAGTCGCTGGAGGAGCATTTCAGCACGCGCGCGTCGTGGACGCCCGCTGACGGCGGTCTGTTCACGTTCGTCTCACTCAACGACGACATCGACACCGCCGCCCTCGTGCCCGACGCCGTCGCCGGCGGTGTCGCGTACATCCCTGGCGCGCCGTTCTTCGTTGACGGCAGCGGACGCAACACGATGCGGTTGACATTCGCGAAAGAGAACGACGAACGGATTCGGGAGGGCATTGGGCGGCTTGCTGGGATCCTGCCGTAGCAAGCAAAAGGCTTCTCACCACAAAGACACAAAGGACACGAAGAGAATCTCTTTGTGTCCTCTGTGCCTTTGTGGTGAAACGCTTTTGTGTGACTCAGCTCACAACCGCATCGCCAGTTATCGCACGCGCGCCGATTGCAATAACCGTTTGGTCGCCTCGTGCTGCGGGTTCGTCAGCACCTGACGCGGGTCGCCTTCCTCCACCACTTCCCCCTCGGCCAGGATCACCACGCGCGTGGCAAAGTCGCGCGCGAAATCGTCGTCATGGGTCGTGACGACGAGGGTGCGTCCGGCGCCGGTGAGCTGGACCAGTGTTTCGCCGAGCTCCCCGCGCCGCGCAGGATCGAGCGAGGCGGTCGGCTCGTCCATCAGCAGCAGCGGCGGCTCCATGGCCATGGCGCGAGCGATGGCGACGCGTTGCGCTTCGCCACCGGAGAGCTCGCGCGGCAGCGCGTTGCGGCGATGCGCGACGCCGAGAGTTTCGAGCAGCTCCAACGCGCGCTGTTCGGCTTCGGCGCGCGGCAGGTGTGCGACCTGCGTCGGCGCGAGGGTCACGTTATCGAGCACGGAGAGATGCTCAAAAAGGTAGTGAAGCTGGAACACCATCCCGACGCGCGTCCGCAGCTCGCGGATGGTCGCGCGCGGCGGCTGCGGTCCGGGACGGAGCACGACGCCACCGACGTCGATCGCGCCGTCTTCGAACGTCTCCAGCGCGGCGACGCATCGCAGTACCGTCGTTTTGCCGCCGCCGGAGAGCCCCATCAGCGCGACGAGCTCGCCCGCCGCGACCGACGCGTTCACGCCGCGCAGGATCTCGCGATCGCCGCGGCGCAGGCGAAGGTTCGTGATCGAGAGGATGCTCATTCGACGTTTCCCCGCGAATGTTTGGCCGTAGCGCCGACGGCTCGTCGGCTGGACCGCCGCCGGCTCGGCGGCAATTGGCTGGACTGCCAGCGAGCCGCTGGCGGTCCAGCCGGCGAGCCGCCGGCGCTACGTCTTTCGTTTGCAGCGCTCATTCCGTCGCAGCCCTCCAGCGGTCTTCCAGCCGTCCCGCCAATCGCGAGAGCGGGAGCGACAGGACCAGGTAGAGCGCCGCGCAGAGGATGCCGGGGATGACCCAGCTTCCGATGTTGGCTGCAAAAATCGAGGTTTGTTTCGTGAGCTCGATCACCGTGATGACCGAGACGAGCGATGAGTCCTTCAACAGCGCCACGAAGTCGTTCGTCATCGGCGCGAGCGCGATTCGGAACGCCTGCGGCCCGCGCACGAGGCGCAGCACCTGCGATTCGGTCAAGCCCAAGGTTCGCGCCGCTTCGAGCTGTCCGCGCGGGACCGCCTCCAATGCGCCGCGATAAATCTCGCTTTCGTACGCCGCGTAGTTCAGTCCGAGGCCGAGGAGCGCGGCGATGAAAGCGGGGAGGCGGATGACCGACGAGAGGCCGTAGTAGAGAACGAAGAGTTGCAGCAGCACCGGCGTGCCGCGCACGACTTCGACGTAAATTGTGAGCAGCGCGCGCACGAGCGGGTTGCCGTAGACGCGGCCGCTGGCGATGAAGACGCCCGCGAAAACCGCCAGCGCCATCGCCGCGCACGACAGGACGATGGTGATCAGCGATGCGCGCAGCAACGCCGGGATGTAGCGAAGCACGATGTCGATTTGCTTCGTCGCGGCAACAGTCTCGGCAGGTTTTTTCGGCGCATTCTCATTTAATACGCTCGCGAAAAACGCCGGTTGGTACCGATCCCAGATTCCCCATTTCCGATAAATCGATTCCAGCGTGCCGTCGCGCATGCGCGCGCGAAGGATTTCGTTGATGCGATCGCGCAGCGCGGTGTTGCCGGTGGCGAGGACGCCGATGTAGTGCCCGGTGGCGACGGGATTCGGCTCCGTCCACAAGCCCGGCACGCGGCGCATGGAGCGGACGGCGATGATGTTGTCGAGCAGGACGGCGTCGAGACGGCCGGCGCGCAGATCGGCGTACGGATGGACGTCGTCGTCGTACGAGACGCAGATCACGCCGTCGCTCTTCTCGGCCGCCAGCACGCGCTCGTACGCGATCGTGCCGCCGAGGGTGCCGATGCGCCGTCCGCGCAACGCGGCCAGCGTCGAGAACTTGCCGCGATCCTCGGCGCGCATGGTCAAGACTTCATGGAACTCGAAGTACGGAATCGTGGCTGCAAGCATGCGCCGGCGCGGCGGTGTGTCTTCGACGCCGCTCATGCCGATCTCGAAGTCGCCGCGCTGCACCGACTGATCGATGTCGCTGAACGAAACCTGCACGAACTCCGGCCGCTTGCCGAGTCCTTTCGCGATCTGCTCGGCCACTTCGACGTCGAATCCGCGAAGCTTCGACGGATCGTTCGGATCGGCCTCCACAAACGGCGCGCCCCCCTCGGCATCGCCTCCCCAGCGAAAGATGGGCTGCTGCGCATTCGCAGCCGAGGCGAGGAGGATTGCGAGAAGGGCGATCCGGCGCATTTTGCGCGGCGATGATAGAGCTACTTCTTCGTCAGCGTTACATCTCCTGCACGCGCGCCGGACACGATGCTCCATCCATCGTTCAGGGTGAGCGTGTAGTCGCCGTTCACCTCGGCGGGAACGACGAGCGATCTCCAATCGGAGCGGATGAGCGCGCCGCCTTTGTGTACGACGATCGTGCCCCAGTCGTCACGCGCGGTGAGTGTCGGATAGACGGTGCCGAGCGCTTCGAACGGCTGCGCCGCGTTCGGATCGAACTGGAACGACATGTTCTTCAGCGGGATCGTGAGATGCGCGCCATCGATGAATCGCGCGTGGAACTCGCGCAGCATGGCCTGCTTGCGCGCGTCGCGCTCTTGCTCCGAGGCCAGGAGCTTGGCGCCGTCGTACAACGCCGCGCGCGCCTCGGCATCTTGCGCAGCGGCGACATGCCATGCGTCCGCAGCCAGATTGCCGAGGTCGTCGGAGGCTTTCGTGGCGCGCGTCCAGCGAGGATGCTTCATCTCGATCAGCGTTCCCCACGCCGGTCCAGAGGCGTACGCGAACGAACGGACGAACGTCGGCGTGGACTCGGCGTCGCGCAATTTGTCGATCAAATGCGGCGCGCGTTTGGCGATATCCGGCTCGGCGAAGGCCGCACCGGTGTACTCCGCCAGCCCTTCGTGCATCTCCAGTTCGCGCTCTTGGCTGCTCGCTGAAGGCAACAACGACCGCCGCTTCGTGCGAAAGGCCAGCGCGTCACGGACGGCCTGCCGGTCGCCGCGCAACGCCTTCGCCAGCGCGCGCCATTCGAGCTGCAACCAGTAGCGTCCATCGACGGAATCGAGGTGCGTATTGGCCGGTCCCGTCGTGGGAAAGCCGAGCTTCTGCTGCACGCTGTGAAACGACTCGTGCGCGAGCAGCATCTTTCGCGCGAACGCATCCTCCGGCAACGGGCCGACGACCATCGTCCAGCGTTTGCCGTCGATATCGACGGCCGTATTGGCGATGCCGACCTCCTTCGGCAACACCGCCGGGCCGTACTGATTCGAGACGACGGCGCGCGTCTGGCGATCGACGATCATCGTCGGGCCGCAGAGATCGACGCCCCACATCCGCTTGCCGTCGTGCCTGCACATTGCGCGTAGTTCGGTCAGCCCCTGCTGCGGCGTGATGGCGGCGAGGACGATGAAGGCGAGCGCGTGCATGTGCATTCGACGTATTTCGAAAGGGACGGTTTCACGCGGGGAACGCGGAGGGCGGAGAAAATCAATTACGCTGGCGAACTGTGAACGACGATCTGAGCCTCGCGCTGTCACTCGCTGATGAAGCAGACGCGATCACGATGCGTTACTTCCAGTCGATGATGCTTACGGTCCGGACGAAGAGTGATCGGACTCCGGTCTCCGAGGCGGATGAAGCGGTGGAGCGGATGATTCGCGAACGACTCGAGCGTGAGCGGCCGGACGACGGCATCCTCGGCGAGGAGTTTGGAGCTCGCGGCGAGGCCACCCGGCGCTGGATCATCGATCCGATCGACGCGACGAAGAACTACGTCCGCGGCATCCCCGTCTTCGCCACGCTCATCGCGCTTGATGGATTGGTCGGTGTCGTATCCGCGCCGGCGATTGGACGTCGTTGGTGGGCGTCGCGCGGCGACGGCGCGTTTTGCAATGGCAAAGCGATTCACGTCTCGGCGATCGGCAACATCAACGACGCGCAACTCTGCTACGACGACATCACAGGCTTCGAGCGCTTCGGAATCGGCCGGCGATTTCTCGATCTCGTTCGCCGCTGCGGACGCACGCGCGGCTTCGGCGACTTCTGGTCGCACATGCTCGTGGCCGAGGGCGCGGCGGAGATTGCGGTCGAGCCGGAGCTCGCGCACTGGGATATGGCGGCGTTGAAAATCATCGTCGAAGAAGCCGGCGGACGCTTCACGAACCTCGACGGCGAAGCGCGCGCAGACGGCGGTAGCGGGCTGTCAACGAACGGCCTGCTGCACGATGCGGTGCTAGCGGCTCTGAAGGTCTCCGCGGAGTAAAGTTCCTCGCTCTATTGCTGGTCGAGCCTTGGGCTATCAACGCCGCCGGCCGTGCCGGCTTGCCGCGCGATCTCCGCTTTCAACGCCTCGGCGGGATCGCGCCAGGTCGGCGGCTTGATGGTCTTGCCGTCCTCGCGAATGCGCGGCGCGCCGTCGGGCCAGAGCTTCTGCATGTTGGCGTTGTGGACGATGTCGAAAAGGGGCGCGGGACGAACGCCCATCTCCACGAGCGTGCCGAGGGCGAAGTAGATCAGGTCGATCATGGCGTCGGCCTGATCGACGACGTTCGTTGCCTCCACGAACTCGTCGACCTCTTCACGCATCCACGCCACGCGCGCGTCGCTGCGGGGCGAGGGGAGGAAGGCGGGGCGGTCCTTTACGGGATGCCCAAATGCGCGGTGAAACTCCGCAACCTGATCGAAAGCATCATCAAGACTCATCGGAAGCGCATCATAGTTCCATGCACGAAATCACTACGCACCTCTTCACACTTCCGATTCCGCTGCTGGAAAAAATCGTCCGGCCGATCATCGTTTACGTTTTTCTGGTGCTGCTTCTGCGCGTCTTCGGCAAGCGCGAACTGGCGCAGCTCAATCCGTTCGATCTGGTCGTGCTGCTGTCGTTGTCGAACACGGTGCAGAACGCGATCATCGGCGATGACAACTCACTCGCCGGCGGGATGATCGGCGCGATCACGCTGCTCGTGACCAATTACATCGTGGTGCGTTTTCTCTTCAAGCATCGCCGGCTCGACGAAGTGCTGGAAGGAAAGCCGGCCACGCTGATCAAGGACGGCCACGTGCGCAAAGACGAGATGGCGCGCGAGCTGATCACGACCGCTGAGTTGCAGAGCGTCGTGCGCCGCCAGGGCTTCGACGGCATTCACGAAGTGGAGAATTGCGTGCTCGAGCCGGGCGGCGCGTTCGTGATCAAACGAAAGTCGCCGCCGCTCGACGAAGTGCGGCACGCCGAGCTCCTGCAACGGCTGGACACGCTGACGGCGCAGATCGCGGCGGTCGAGCAGAAGCTCGCGGCCGGCTAGCGCTCCGTATCGTCCGCGCCGCGCGAGTCGCCGCGTTCGTCGGTGCCGCGTTCCGTTTCGATGGCGGGGCGCTCGACCTTGTGCATGCCGCCGCTGTAGGTTCCACCGCCGCTGGTGCCGAAGACGCCGCCTTCGCCTTCGGGCACACCGTACTTGCCGGGGCCGTTGTGCGCGGCCTCGTCGTAGCCGGCGTCGGTCGGGTCATTTTTCTCGTGCGGTGGCGTGGAGCCCTCCGCGGTGTAGTCGATGTCGTCGTTGTCTTTCGTCGCCATAATGCCGAGTGTGGTGCAAACGCCGCTCCCGATCGATGCGCACGTCGCCGAGATCGCCGCTCACGTCCGTGCGCACCGCAGCGCCGTGATCGTCGCGCCGCCCGGATCAGGGAAGACCACGCGCATTCCGCCGGCGCTGGCGGCGATCCGCCGGACGATCCTTTTGCAGCCGCGGCGCGTGGCGGCGCGTGCGCTGGCGCGGCGGATCGCAATCGAGCGCGGCTGGACGATCGGCAACGAAATCGGCTGGCAGATTCGTTTCGAGCGGAAGTTTTCCGATCGCACGCGGCTGCTCGTGGCGACGGAAGGCATTCTCACCGCGCGGCTGCAGAGCGATCCGCTGCTCAGCGATTTCGACGTGGTCATCCTCGACGAATTTCACGAGCGGAGCATTCATGCGGACGTCGCGCTGGCGCTGGCGAAGCAGGCCATGGATTCGCGCGACGACCTCGCGGTGGTCGTGATGTCCGCCACTATCGCGGCCGATGATGTTTCCCGCTTTCTCGGCGACGCCCGAATCTTCGATGTTGGCGCGCGGCGATTTCCCGTCGGCGTCCAGTACAAACCGGGCGTTTCGATGTCTGCCGCGATCCGCGAACAGTTGCGCGATGCCGAGGGCGACATCCTCTGCTTTCTGCCGGGGATGCGCGAGATCGAACGGACCCGCGCCGAGTTAGCGAACGTCGATGCGCTCGTCCTTCCGCTGTATGGCTCGCTCGACGTCGATGCCCAGGAACGCGCGCTCGCTCCGGCCGATCGGCGCAGGGTGATTCTGGCCACGAACATCGCCGAGACGTCGCTGACGGTCGAAGGCGTCACGGACGTCATCGACTCCGGCGTTCACAAAGTGCTGCGCTTCGATCCGGAGACAGCGGTCGACCATCTCGTCGTCGAGCGGATTCCTCTCGATTCCGCCGAGCAGCGCGCCGGCCGCGCCGGACGGACGCGCGCGGGGCGTGCCGTTCGATTGTGGGATGCGCGCGACATCCTTCGCCCGCATCGTGAGCCCGACGTGCGGCGTGTCGATCTGGCGCCGCCGCTGTTGGACATTCGTTCGTGGGGCGGCGATCCGCGGACCTTCTCCTGGTTCGAGCGGCCGCCCGACGATCGTATCGAAGCCGGTCTGGCCTTGCTCGACGCGTTGCACGCGAACGAGTCGCTTCGCACGTTTCCGCTGCATCCGCGCCTCGCGCGCATCGTGATCGACGCACATGGCGCAAACGACGCCATGGCCATCGCGGTGCAGTTGACCGGCGGCGCGCCGGCCGAGGTCCATGAGTTGTCGTCGATCGCGCGGCGCGTCCTCGGCGGCGACTATCGACGACACGTCGACGACGCGACGCTGCGTCGCGCGTTGCTGGCCGGTTATCCGGATCGCGTCGCGCAACGTCGCGAGCCGAAGTCGCCGCGCTTGCTGCTGTCGTCCGGAACCGGCGCGACGCTGGCGCGCGAGATCGACGACGGCAACGGCGAGTTTCTGGTCATCCTCGACATCACCGGCGACCTCGTACGAAACGCGCGCATCGTCGAACGCGAGTGGCTGTCGCCAACGCGCCGCGAGGTGGTCCACGAATGGGATGGCAATCGCGTCCGCGCAATCGAGCGGAGCTGGTACGGCGCGATCCTGCTGCACGAACAGAACGTTGCGCCGGAGGCCGCCGACGCTGAGCGGATTCTGGCGGAGCATGTGACGCCCGATCCTCTGCTGGCGCGTCGCGTTGCATTCGCGGAACTCGAGGTCGATTGGACGGCGATCATCGCAAATGCGGTCGAGGGCAGACGATCTCTCGATGATGTTCACATCGAACTGCCATTCAATCTTCGACGACGCCTCGACGAGCTCGCGCCACTCACGATTCCACTACCGAGCGGCCGCAGTGCAAAACTCGATTATCGCGACGACAGCACCATCGTCGCCTCGGCGAAACTGCAGGAGCTGTTCGGTCTCGCCGAGTCGCCGCGCATCGGACCGCGCCGGACGCCGGTCACCTTCGCGCTGCTGTCGCCGAGTGGGCGTCCGGTGCAGATCACGCAGGACCTGCGCGGCTTCTGGAACGGCGCGTATCAGCAGGTGCGGAAGGAGCTGCGCGGACGTTACGCGAAACATCCGTGGCCTGAGGATCCGTGGACGGCGCCGGCCACGCATCGGGCCAAGCGGCGGTCGTAGTATCGTTTTCGCCTTGCGGTGCCTCTCCATCCGAACGGCGATCCTCCTCGGCGCGGCTCTTCTCGCCGCCTGCCACGGCACGCGCACTCCGATCGACGGCCGCGCGCCGATCATCATCATCTCCATCGACACGCTGCGCTCCGATCATCTGCCTGCGTACGGCTACACGAAGGTAGAGACGCCAGCCATCGATCGTTTTCGCTCCGACTCGATTCTTTTCGAGCACGCGTATTCGCATTGCCCGCTCACGCTCGTCTCGCACGCCTGCGTTTTCACCGGTCTGCTTCCGGCCGATCACGGCATTCGCGACAACCTCGGCTACGACCTCAATCCGAAAGTGAAGACACTGGCGGAATTGCTGAAGTCGAAGGGCTACGCGACCGGCGGCGCGGTCTCCGCGATCGTGCTGCGCGGCGAGACCGGCATCAAACGCGGTTTCGATTTCTGGCAGGACGACATCGATCTCGATCCGGCGTTCCTCAGCATCGGCCGCGCGCAACGTCCCGGCGAAGCCACGCGGGCGCTGGCGCAGAAATGGATCGGCGAGCACGATCGCGATTCGAATCCGTTCTTTTTCTTCTTCCACATTTACGAGCCGCACACGCCGTACGAAGCGCCGGAGCCGTTCCGCTCGCGTTACACGAACGCGTACGACGCCGAAGTGGCGACGGCGGACGACATCGTCGGAAAGTTCCTCGACTATCTGCGCGCGGAGGGCATCTACGACCGCGCCACGATCCTGCTGATGTCCGACCACGGCGAAGGCCTCGGCGAGCACGGCGAAGACGAGCATGGCGTTCTGCTGTATCGCGAAACGCTGCAAGTGGCGCTGATGCTGAAGCTGCCGAAAGGCGCGCGCAAAGGAACGAGCGTCGCCGCGCCAGTGCAGCTCATCGACGTCTTCCCGACGATTGCATCCGCATTCGGGCCAACGCCGAACCTGACCGGCAAATCGCTGCTCGATTTCGATTCGAAATCGGCTGACGATCGTCCGATCTATTCCGAAACGTACTACCCGCGGCTGCACTTCGGTTGGAACGACATGCACTCGCTCATTTCCGGCGCGAAACACTACATTCACGCCGCCGATCCGGAGCTTTACGACCTCGCCGCCGATCCCGCCGAGGTGCGCAACACGCTGCTGGATGACCGCCGCACGTATGTCGCTCTGCGCGAACGGATCAAGCCGTACATCAAATCCGCGGCCACGCCGTCTGCCGTCGACGATGAACAGAAGCAGCAGCTCATCGCCCTCGGCTACGTCGGCTCGACCGTCAACACGGCGCCCGATGCCGTTCTGCCGGATCCGAAAAAGAACATCGGCAAAGCGAACGCGATCAGCCAGGCCTTCCGACTTTTCCGCGACAACAAGTTCGAAGAGACGCTGACGGCCACGAGCGCACTGCTGCGCGACAACCCGAACATGCTCGACATCTGGGCGCTGCAGTCGCGAGCGCTCTCAAAACTCGGCCGCATCGACGAGGCGATCGACGCAGCGAAGCAGGGGCTGCGCATTGCGCCGAATACGCCGTCGCTTGCGGTGACGGTGGCGAATCTGTCGCTGGAAGTCGGCCGCCTCGATGATGCCGAGGCGCACGCGAAGCTGTCGTTGCGACAGTTGCCGCACGATTCGCACGAAGTGCTCGCGCGCGTCGCGTTGCGGCGTAAGGATTTCGTGAAGGCCCGTCAGGAAGCGAATGCAGCGTTCGACAACGACAAGAATCGTCCCGGCAATCTGATGCTCGCCGGTCAGATTGCGCTCGAGGAGGGGAACGTCGAGGAAGCGCTCAGCGATTTCGATCAAGCCACCGCGCTCCGGCAATCGAAAAACCAACCCGCGCTGCCGCACCTCAACTTCTTCCGCGGCGATGCCCTGGCCCGTCTCGGCCGCTCCGAAGAAGCCGAGGCGGCATTCCGGGAGGAGATCAAAGACTTTCCGACCGATCCGCAGCCGTACAAGAATCTGATCCTGTTGTACGCCGTCGAGAACCGGACTGATGCCGCTACGCAGTTGATTTTCGCGCTGGAAAAAGCGGCGCCGACGCCACCGTCGTACATCGCAATCTCGGAGACACTGAAGACGATCGGCGACGCAAGAGGCGCGAAGTTCTGGGCATCGCGCGGATTGAGCCGCTACCCGGCCAGCAAGCAATTGCAGGCCCTCTACCGCGGCTGAACAGGAAGGTCACCTCGGCGGTTTAGCGCGCACCCCGCACTTCGTTTGACGCGCATCGGTACCCGCCATTGAGCACCACGCTTCTCGGGAGCGGAGGGAAAAGCGTGAGATCGTAGCCCGCTGATTTGAATGTTGATCGCGCTGCCGAATCCACGGCTCGTAGACCAGACGCGAATCCCTCGGCGCGATTGCGTTCGAGCACGACATTGTTCGCGGTGACCAGAAAGTACGGCGTGTCGGGTCGTTCTTCTTCGCCGAGGAGCGACGTCGGAATCATCAGCAGCGGCAACCGGCGGACTTTCATCCCGCGTTTTGCAAGATCGTCCGCGCATCGATCGAGAAAACGCTGCAGTCCGATCGAGGACGGATCGCTCTGAAAGTTCATCACCGCATCGCGACTGTTGGGAGCGAGCGAGTACGTCTTCTCCAGTTGCTGCCACTCGTTTGCGGATGCCGCGAGTTTTGCGCCGAGCGCGACGTCGCCTACCAGCGCATCGAGCGAGCCGTCAGCGTGCGGAAGAAGCGTCACGATCGAGTCGAGATCGAAGCCCGCACCGCCGCCGAGAATTTCGATCTGCTGGGGCGTGTGCGGCAACTCGTGAACGAACCGTACGGGACGGTCGTACAACTTCGAAAGCTCGTTTGCGGCCCGCTGCACCGCGTTGACGTAGCGCGCAATGCCTTCCGCCGATCCGAATTGTTCGACCGGGACATGATCGATGCCGAGGATCTCGAGTGCGCGGAACTCGACGGAGTGCATCGAGATCCAGACGGACTTCGGCGTCAGCAGAATCTGGCCGTTGTGAAACGACGTCGCGCCGGTGGTCCAGCGCGGCTTCCAGCGATCGTCGAGCGGCTTGGGTAGTCCATTGAAAAGAACGCGCACCATCGTCGCGTCTTCTTCGCGGTTGCGCTGCATGTTCGGACGATTGATGAAGATCAATCCGCCATTCGCCGCGCGCGTGATCGAGAACGGATCGCGCGGCCAGGGCGTCAGGGGACGACTGAGGTTGTCGATGAAGTCGATCCGCCGAGCGGCGAGATCCTTCTGCAGCGCGCTCTGCATCGCTTCGTCGCCGATGACGACGATCCTTCGCTGCGGAGACGCGGCGCGGACAGCGGTCAGGAATTGCTTCGCTTCGTCCGGTTTCACAAAGCGCGAGTTGATCGAGTAGATCGATGCCTCGATCGGTTCATTGCCGGCCGTCGCGATGATCGCGCTGCTGTTCGCAACGAATCGGCTGCTGCTCGCGCGCACGAGTCCCGCTGCAATGGCGAGAGCTTCTGCTGTCTCGAAGTTGATCGGCGCGACACGGTTCAGCTCATTGATGTCAGCGCGGCGCAGCGCCTCAGGTAACGCTGGACTCAACGACGCGGGCAGGATCGTATCGATCGCGCGCCGATACTCGGCGTCCTCGCCATAGCGAAGCGGATCGAGCACCTGGAAAGCAACGAGCATGTGCAGGTCGTCATCCGAAAAATTGCGCGGCATGCGTGCGGCGTGTTCGCGAACGAGCGCGGTGGCGTAATGCCTCACCGCCGTTTGAAGTTGCGCGTCGTGCGAGAGGAGCGCTGTGCCCAGGTTGCGGAAGACGGCGGGGACGAGCTCGGGATTCGCGTGCGCGGCGGCGTCGAAAGCGGCCGGCGACATACGCGCCATCAACTCGCGAGCGAAGGGCTCCGCGACTTCTGCCTGCGGCCAGCCGCTGCCCGGCACTGGCGGCACCGGCGGAAATGCGACGCGTCCGGCCGCAGCAAAAAGAGAGAGTGCCGCGAGGACTGCGGCACTGCGACCGATGCGCATCACGCCGCGGTGAACGGGCGCGCAGCGAGGACGAATTCCGAGACTGTCATCCTGAGCCGCCGGAGGCGTCGGAGCCGCAGGCGGAGCGCCGGAGGACGGTCGAAGGACCCCAGCCGTCAGCCCGCCGCCCAACCGGGTTAGCAGGTGGGGGGGCCTTCGACCGTCCTCCGCGACTTCGGCTTCGCCTGCGTCGCTCCGGCGGCTCAGGATGACAGGGCGACATGTATCCTTCATCCGCTCAATGCGTCGTCTTTCCCTTGCACTTGCTACGCTCGCGATCTTCGCTTGCCATCACGAAACGCCGGCGATTGCGATTCACGGCAAGCCGGACGTCATCCTCGTCACCATCGACACGCTCCGTGCCGATGCCGTCGGCTATGCGGGCAACACGCGCGTGAAGACTCCCTTTCTCGATCGGATGGCGGCGGAGGGCATCGTCTTCACCAACGCGCACGCGCACAACGTCGTCACGCTGCCATCGCACGTCAACATATTGACTGGTTTGTATCCGTATCAGCACGGCGTGCACGACAACGCCGGATTCAAGCTCGATGCGAAGAACGAGACCCTCGGAACGATGCTGCATCGCGCGGGTTACGCAACCGGCGCGTTCATCGGCGCGTATCCGCTCGATGCCCGCTACGGACTCAATGCCGGATTCGACGTCTACGACGATAACTACGGCAAAGGCGCCGCCTCGCTCGATTTCAGCAATCAGGAACGTCCGGCCGGCGCCGTGCTCCAAGCCGCGACGAACTGGTGGAGTGTGAATCAGGGCAAGCCGCGATTTCTGTGGGTGCATCTGTACGACGCGCATGCGCCATATCGTCCGCCGGAGCCATTCGCATCCGAGTACGCATCCGACCTCTACCTCGGCGAAGTCGCGGCGATCGATCACGCGCTCGACGCGCAGCTCGCGCCGATCATCAACGCCGATCCGAATGCGATCGTGATCATCACCGCGGATCACGGTGAAGCGCGCGGCGACCACGGCGAATTGACTCACGGTCTTTTCGCGTACGAGTCCACGCTCAAGATTCCGCTGATCGTTCGCGCGCCCGGCCTCAAGCATCGCGTCGAGCCGGCGTACGTTCGTCACGTCGACATCGTTCCGACTGTGCTCGATGCGTTGTCGATCGCGAAGCCTGCCGTGCTTCCCGGCGCTTCGCTCCTCGGCAAGATCGAGCCGCGCGATGCGTATTTCGAAGCGCTGTCCGCGTCGCTGAATCGTGGATGGGCGCCGTTGACCGGCGTCATTCATCGCGGCGAGAAGTACATCGAACTGCCGGTCGCCGAGTTGTACGACTTGCCGCGCGATCCGCGCGAGGTGACCAACCTTCGCTCCGAGCGCCGTCGCGACGCCGAGGAAGCGCGGCAGCTTCTGGCGGGCATGCATGCGACCGTCACCGCCGGCCGGAAGGTTTCGTCCGAGGAGATGGCGCGGCTGCGAAGCCTCGGCTATGTGAGTGGAAACGACGCCGGAAAAGCGACATACACCGCCGCGGACGATCCAAAGAACCTCGTGGCACTCGACAACAAGATGCACGACGTCATCGACGCGTACGAACGTCACGACGTCCCGCGCGCGCTGGCGCTGGCGAAAGAAGTGGTGGCTACGCGTCCCGAGATGGCGGCCGGCCGTGAGCTGCTCGCGTTCGTGTTGCAGCAAAGCGAGAACGTGCCGGGCGCGATTGAGAACCTGCGGGCGGCGATCGGAAACGGCCAGAACGACGGCCTGCGCGTGCAACTCGGGCTCCTGCTGACGGAGACCGGCAAGACCGCCGAGGCCGTGCAGATTCTGGCGCCGCTGGC
>JAFAOU010000043.1 GCA_019247495.1 Acidobacteriota bacterium | reverse complement strand
CTCCGCCACGGCCTGTCGATGCAGTCGCTGCTCACAGTCATGCGCACGAAGATCCCGACGGCGACCTGGATGGTTCGCGACTTCGCGCCGCAGGTGAAGGACGAGTACTTCATCGAAATCGATCCGCGCACGTCACGCGTGGCCGGCTATCACAAGTATCAGGACGAGAAGCGCCCCGGCGCGCGCCTCGAACAACCGCAGGCGCTGGCCATCGCGCAGGCCGCGTTCCCGCGATTCGGCGCCGACGTCCGCGCGTTCGAACTCAAAGAAGCGCTCAACTTTCAGCAGCCGAACCGGCGCGACTGGCTCTTCCACTTTCAGGAGCGAACGCCGCTCGCCGCCGATGCCTGGCGCCGCATCAGCGTGCGCGTGGCGGGCGCCGAGGTCACGCAATTCACGACCACGGTCAAAGTTCCCGACAGCGTTTATCGCGAGCCGACCACGCTGCTCAATATCGTCTTCACACTCCTCCGCGTGGTTGGCATCCTGACGATCCTCTCGCTCGTCGTAGCGGGCTTCGTCATCGGCCTGCGCCGTCAGCGTTTCCCATGGCAACGCGCGCTCCGCTGGACGTTGGCATTGGCAATCGTTCCGCTGATCAGCATCGCCATGCGGTGGGAGCTGACGCTCTTCGAATACAACACGTCGATCACCTGGCAGACCTTCATCACCAATCAATCGATCAACATCATCCGCAACGTCGGCCTGCACCTCGGCGCGATCTTCCTGGCCGTAGCCGGCCTCGCTGCTGCGTACCCCGAGGCCTTCCACCTCGCCCGCCGCGACTCGCGCGCGCGCCTCGGGCGCTCTGCCCTGATCGCCGCGTTGACCGCGATCAGCATCGCCATCGTCTTCCGCGTCGCCGAACAAGCGATCGCGCTCCGCTTCCCGGCGCTGACCTCGGTGCACGGCCTCAACGCCCCTGAATTCGTGGCCATCCCGCTCCCCGCCCTCCTCGGCATCGCCTCGACGACCATCCGCACGTTGATGGTGTGCGCGGTCTTCGGCCTCTTCATGCTCGCCCTGCGCGGATTCAGCGCCCGTTCCTGGCTCCCCGCCACCATCGGCACGATCGCCTTCTTCCTCGCCGCCCTCGACGCATCGGCAAATCTGAAAGAAACGCCGTTGATGCTCGCCTCCGCCACCGTCACCGCCGCGCTGGCGTTCATCCTCATCCGCTACATCCTCGGCACGAACGTCCTCGCCTACCCGCTCACAATCGCCGTCGCGTTGTTGCTCGGCAATGGCTCCGACCTGCTGCAGAACCATCGCGCGGACCTGACGATCAACGGCATCGTGGAAATCGTCGTGGCGGTTTCGCTTCTGCTTTGGGCTTCGATTCCAGGTCTTAACCACAGAGACACAGAGATCGCAGAGTAAGTCTCTGTGCCCTCTGTGTCTCTGTGGTTAAAGCCTTTCGTGAGTCCCACGCGTAGAAGAACCATGCTCAACGACTACCACTTCATCACCCACTGGCGCGTCCGCGGCAAGGTGGACGAGATCATCGACATCCTCGCTGATGCCGAGGACCTCCCGCGCTGGTGGCCGTCGGTCTACATCGAGGTAAAAAAGCGCGGCGACATCGTCGAGCTCTACACAAAAGGCTGGCTCCCCTACACGTTGCGCTGGAGCTTCCGCGTGATCGAGACAAAACCGGACGGCTTCATCATCGAAGCCTTCGGCGACTTCGTCGGCCGAGGCGAATGGACGCTGACTCAATCCGGCGACGACGTCGACATCACCTACGACTGGCGCATCCGCGCCGAAAAGCCGCTACTGAAACTCTTCTCCCCCATCCTCAAACCAATCTTCGCCGCCAACCACCGCTGGGCCATGGCGCGAGGCGAAGAGAGCCTGAAGATCGAGCTCGCCCGACGCCACGGCGAGCCGCACAGCGAACCGCCGAAGGCGACGTTTCGGTAAAGGTTTTAACGCGGAGGCGCGGGGACGCGGAGGCGAGACATCGCCGCGCCCTTGTCCGCGCCTCCGCGTGACCGTTTCCCTTCAAATTAGTTCGGCGGAATGAAATGCCTGTGAGTCGTCTCATTCCTTACTTGGTGTACCCTTTGTAAGGAGCGACACGCAATGCCTACTTCTACCCTCACCAGCAAAGGCCAGACGACTGTGCCGAAGGAAGTCCGCGATGCACTCGACCTCGACGCAGGCGACAAACTAACGTGGGAGATCAGCGGAGGTCGCGTCGCCATCACCACTGAGCGGCCGGAGCTCTACCGATATAAGGGCATCATCAAGCACGGCCCTGCCGATGCGGTGCAGGCGGTCATCGAAGCGCGAAAGGCGAGAGGACGCGTCTGACGTGCGCAACGTGGTCGTCGATGCGAACGTCCTAGTCTCGTTCTTCGTTGACCGCCACCCGGCACAACGCGACGCCGCGGATGCTCTGCTGCAGCAGGCCGACGCAGGCGAGATCACCGCAATCGTTCCGCAATTCATCCTCTTCGAAGTCACGTACGTGCTTCAGAGCCAGTACGGATATGCCGGCGAGCGGCTGGCGTCGCTGATCCGCGCCATCATCGCCTTCCCTGGCGTGCAACTCATCGACGATTGCCCATGGAAAGCGGTCATGGAAATCTGGCCGGATCGACTCGCGTCATTGACCGACGCCGCCCTCGGCGCCGTTGCGTTGTCGAACCGATATGACGCCGTCGCCACCTTCGATCGCAAGCTTTCGAAACGCATGCAAGAGCTCGGCGCGGCAGCGTATTGGTAAGGAGCCTAAAACAGGTTCACGCGGAGCTCGCAGAGAGGCGAAGGAAAAACCTCTTCTCGTGAACTCGTCACCGGTGTGAGTCGGTCGCAAATGAGGAGAAGCAGGGAAGAAGCACGCCACAAACGGTCATCCAAGAGTGTCTAGCGACTCGCTTGGATCATGTCCGATTTGAATTAGGAAGCTTCGATGGATACTCCTGTTGCTGTCATTCCAGCACCCGCACCTCCTCGTGAGGGTTCAACGATGCGCAAGTTCCTCGCGGAACGCGGCGTCATCATCATGAAGGAGAATCGCACGATCGACAGCGTCCCTACGGCGTACGGCGCGCCTCTTGGTGTGGGTGCACAAGTCCTCGTAATCGTAAAGAACACGGAACGGCAAGTCTCGATAGGCGTCAAATTCGAACAGGCGGAGACGACTACCCGCATCGGTTCCGCTGCCTTCGTCGACTCGGACGAGCTCGACGAGTTCCTCGGGGCATTCAACTTCATCAGCACATCAGCAACACATATGGCCCACGATGTTCGCGATTACACTGAGGTGACGTATTCAACGCGCGACGATGTAACCATCGGCTTTTATCAAGATGGACAGAAACAGCAAGCGTTCGTCAAATTAGGAGCTGGCAGCCCTCTGATGTTTTTCCGCGTCGAAGCTCTTCAGAGCATTCGCGGGGCCGTCGTGAAGGCGCTCGTGCATCTGGATGAGCGGCGAAAAGCCTGGGATTCGCAGTAGCGCGGTAATCAACAACTAGCGCTTCCGCGCGACCTCGCGGACGAGATCGGCGGCAGGTACATGGAGAGCGTGCGCGAGGTTAAGCACAATCGTCAGCGTCGGGACGTTCTCCCCACGTTCGAGAAAGCCGATATAGCTGACGTTCAGGTGGGCCAGTTCCGCGAGTGCTTCCTGCGTCAGACCTTTCTTCATTCGTAGCCGCCGAACGATCGCGCCAAAAGCGTCTGCGTCCCGGTTGGGCTGTTTTCTTCGCGACATCGCTTGCATCTTGCCCATGGTAGTCCCATATTGTCCAATGACCATGGTAGTGATGGAGACGAATAGACGAATGTGGGCAAGAAGAAGCGCCGTCGGCGGGAACGACCTTCAACATCCCCGAGTATCGCCGTCCGAGCAGGCGGGGCGGCGGGGGGCGGAAAGCGGAGGTGGTGGTTGCGGCGATGTATCGCGAGAGCGGGAGCTTTCGGCGGCGGCAGACGGTGGTCCCGTTCATCCGCATGTCCGGCGTGTGGGTGCAGCAACTCGGGTTCGATCGCAGTGATCGGATCGAGGTTACGGCCGAGCGTGAGCGGCTCGTGCTGACTGTCGTTCGCGACGAATGAAATCGGGTGCGCTTCGTCACATCGCGCCGTGACACTCCCCGGTTCTCATCCGCGTACATCTGCGTAATCTGCGGATGAAACGTTTATCCACAGATGGACGCAGATGGACGCAGATAAAACCCAGGATGACAACGGCGAACATCGCTGTTGGAGCGAACCGTGAAACTTGGAATTGAAGACTTCGAGTACGCGCACCTATACGACGACGTCCGGCTGCAGGAGCTGGCGCTGGCGTTTGACCGGTATTTGCTGGCGAACGACGCGGCGTTGTTTCAGCGGTTCGAGTCGTATCGGATCGGGATGCAGAGCGGGATCGCGTGCGGGGGGTTGACGAAGCCGGAGGAGTCGGCGCTACTCGTCGCGGCAAGCCGTCCCCTTGGGAAGTTTCTGGAGCAGTTGTTCCAGACGGATGCGACGGCGGTCTTCCAAAGAACGCAGCGGGACAGCGAAGTTGCCCGGTTCAAGAAGGAGTTCGTCGCGAAGCGCGTCGCGAAGGTGACGAGCGTTCCCGAAGGCGATCGGACCGCGGCGGTCGAGGTGCTGATCCGCACCATCGCGCCGGGGCAGGAGCGCGATCCGGAATATGCGATCGCCGTCACGGCCAACCGGCTGCTCGATTTCGAGCGGGAGTATCCGCGCAGCGCGAAGGCGGCGTCGCCGTCGGCGCAGACGCGTGCGGCGCTCGGGCAGTTGCGCGAGGCGCTGCGGCCTTCGCGAGCGTTTGACGACGCCATCGTCTACCACCAGTCGGTCGAGTCGCCGGAGGCGATCGCGCGCGAAGCGGCGGCGGTGCATGCCCTCGGCGATCTGCTCGTCGACTGGCTGGCCGGGAAGTGGAAAGCGGGGCGGTTCGACGACTGGACGTCGTTCCGGCTTCCGAAGCCGCTCGTGTTCGATCATCTCGTCGAGACGGAACGCGTCGATGAAAACAGCGTGGTCGGTCCGGAAGACGAGTATCGCCGCCGCGACGGATTCAAGCTCACCGATCCGCGCATGACCGCGCGCGAGGTCACCGACGAGGCGCACTACTGCATCTACTGCCACGAGCGGAAGAAGGATTCGTGCTCGACGGGGTTCGTGGAGAAGGACGAAAAGTACAAGGTCAATCCCCTCGGCGTGCCGCTGGCGGGCTGCCCGCTCGACGAGCGCATCGGCGAGATGAACGCGCTGCGCAAGGATGGCGACTCCATCGCCGCGCTGGCCATCGTGATGATCGACAATCCGATGTGCCCCGGCACCGGCCACCGCATCTGCAACGACTGCATGAAGTCGTGCATCTTCCAGAAGCAGGACCCGGTCAACATCCCGCAGATCGAGACCGGCGCGCTGACCGACGTTCTCTGGCTGCCGTGGGGTTTCGAGATTTATTCGCTGCTGACGCGCTGGAATCCGCTCAACGTGCGCCGCCCGATGGCGCTCCCCTACAACGGCAAGAACGTGCTCGTGGTCGGCCTCGGGCCGGCCGGCTACACGCTGGCGCACTACCTGGCCAATGAAGGATTCGGCGTCGTGGCCATCGATGCGCTCAAGATCGAGCCGATTGATTCGAAATGGCTGCGCGAGCCGATCCGCGATGCGCGGAAGGTGCTGTGGGAAGAGCTCGACGAGCGCATCCTGGCCGGCTTCGGCGGCGTCTCCGAGTACGGCATCACCGTCCGTTGGGACAAGAACTTCCTGAAGGTGATCCGCATCGCGCTGGAGCGGAAGAACAACATCCGCGTCTATGGCGGCGTGCGCTTCGGCGGAACGCTGACGATCGAAGACGCCTTCGACACGCTCAGCTTCGATCACATCGCCATCGCCGCCGGCGCCGGCACGCCGACGATCGTGCGGATGAAGAACAACCTCATTCGCGGCATCCGCAAAGCCAGCGATTTTCTGATGGCGCTGCAGCTTACTGGCGCGGGGAAAAAGTCGGCCATGGCGAATCTGCAGGTGCGACTGCCAGCGGTGGTCATCGGCGGCGGACTTACCGCGATCGATACGGCGACCGAGCTGTTCGCGTACTACCCGCTGCAGGTGGAGAAGATCCTCGATCGGTACGAGACGCTGTGCGAAGAATTTGGCGAAAGTGTTGTCCGCGGCGGGTATGACGGTGAGGAACTTTTAATCCTCGATGAGTTCCTGGAGCACGGTCACGCGGTGCGCGCGGAGCGTGAGCGCGGAGCCGCGGAGAGAGACGGCCCGAACTTCATTCCGCTCGTGCGCGCGTGGGGCGGCGTGACGATCGCGTACCGCAAGTCGATCACCGACGCGCCGGCGTACCGGCTCAATCACGAAGAGGTGATCAAGGCGTTCGAGGAAGGGATCGCGTACGCGGAGAGCCTCTCGCCGATCGAGGCGGTGGCGGACGAATTCGGGCACGTGAAAGCGCTGCTCTTCGAAAAGCAGATCGTCGAAGACGGACGGTGGAAGGATTCGGGAACGATCATCGAGCTGCCGGCGCGCAGCGTGATGGTGGCGGCGGGGACGAGCCCGAACGTGATCTACGAGAAGGAGCATCCCGGCACGTTCAAGCTCGACAAGTACGGGCAGTTTTTCCAGAGCTTCGCGACGTCCGGCAACGAGTTGATCGAAGTCGACGGCAACACGGAGACCGGCTTCTTCACCTCATACCAGCGCGGCACGAAACGGATCACGTTCTACGGCGACAACCATCCGCGCTACGCCGGCAACGTCGTCAAGGCGATGGCCTCGGCGAAGGATGGCTATCCCTTCGTGACCAGACTCTTCGCCGCCGAGTTGATGCAACTCGATCGATCGCCGGAAGCGCAGTCGCTGCGCGAATCGCAATGGAACGATCTGCTGCGCACGCTCGACGACGGACTGCTGCCGGTCGTGCACCAGGTCAATCGCCTGACGCCGACGATCGTAGAAGTCGTCGTCCGTGCGCCGTTCGCGTCGCGCCACTTCGAGCCGGGCCAGTTCTTCCGGCTGCAGAACTTCGAGACGAATGCGCCGGTCGTCGACGGCACGCGCCTGACGATGGAAGGGATCGCCCTCACCGGGGCCTGGACCGATCCGGAGCGCGGACTGTTGTCGCTGATCGTCCTCGAGCTGGGCGGATCATCGCGACTCGTCGCGCAGCTCAAAATCGGCGAGCCGGTGGTGGTCATGGGTCCCACCGGCGCGCCGACGGAAATCCCCCGCAACGAGACCGTTCTTCTCGCCGGCGGCGGCCTGGGCAACGCCGTCCTCTTCTCCATCGCCCGCGCGTTCAAAGAGGCCGGATGCAAGGTCGTCTACTTTGCCGGCTACAAGAAGAAGGACGACGTCTTCAAACGCGACGAGATCGAGGCAGGCACCGATCAGGTGATCTGGTCCGTCGACGCCGGCGAGCCGATCGCGCCGCGTCGTCCGCAGGACCGCGGCTTCACCGGCAACATCGTGCAGTCGATGCTCGCCTACGCCCAGAACGTGCCGGAGATCGATTTGCGAACGATCAACCGCCTCATCGCCATCGGCTCCGACGGCATGATGCGCGCCGTCAAAGACGCGCGACACGGCGTCCTCGCGCCGTACCTCAACGATGCGCACGTCGGCATCGGCTCGATCAATTCGCCGATGCAATGCATGATGAAACAGGTCTGCGCGCAATGCCTCCAGCGCCACATCGACCCGATCAGCGGCAAGGAGTCGTTCGTCTTCTCCTGCTTCAACCAGGACCAGCCTCTTGACAGCGTCGACTTCACCAACCTGCGCGCCCGCCTGCGGCAGAACACAGTCGTTGAGAAGATGACGAATCTGTGGTTGACGCGGTTGCTCGCGAAGGCGAATGCGCCGGTGGCCGAGGTACCATTGGGGACCTCATGAAACAACAGCCTTCGGAAACGGAAGAAGTAGTCGAGCTGACGCCGGAAGAAATCGACGAACTCGATGACCGCGCTGACGCCGTCGAGCGCGGCGAGTACGTCGATGGCGATGAGGTTATCCGGCGTCTTCGCACCGGCTACTATGCGAAGACTGATCGTTGAGCCTCGCGCAGAGCGTGAGATCGGCGTCGCATCGAGATGGTGGCGCAAGAATCGATACAAGGCTCCGTCAGCTTTTGATGATGATCTGGCTGACGCCTTGATCGAGCTTCGCGTGGAACCCGGCCTCGGTGTTCCGGTCGCCCGCACGCGACGTTCCAACGTGCGAAGGTTGACTCTGCAGCGCATTCGCTACTACATCTTCTACCGGGTGAATGAAGAAGATGCACTCGTTCTGCTGGCGATATCGCACACATCGCGTCGCCCGCCGAGAGGCCTCTGAGAGGCGCCTTGCGAGTCAATTCGGGGAAGGCTCCGAAGTACCCTTGCGACAGTCATGTGGATCGCCGCGTTTTTCACTCCCGCCGCCCTCCCCGCGCGCTGTGAAACAATCCCCTCCCGATGCCCACCCTCCCCGCGGACACGAACGAAGTCATTCTTCGCCTCTTCGTGGCGGCGGCGATCGGCGCGTGTATCGGGCTCGATCGCGAAGTGCGGCGGAAGCCGGCGGGGATGCGGACGCATGCGCTGGTGGCGCTTGGGTCGGCGCTGGTGACGCTGGTTGTGGTGCGGTTTGATCCGAAGGCGCTGCATGTGGACGCGATCAGCCGCGCTATTCAGGGGATCATCGCCGGCGTCGGATTTCTTGGCGGCGGGGCGATTCTGAAGGCCGAGCATGAGATGGTCAGCGGACTTACGACCGCGGCATCCATCTGGCTTGTCGCGTCGCTCGGGATTGCGTGCGGTGTTGGACAGTGGGTGGCGGCGCTGATCGCGCTTGGATTCGCGCTGATCATCCTCATCGTCGGAGGGCCGGTCGAGGGGTTCGTGCATCGCGTGGCCACCCGGCGGAAACTGCCGCCTGATGCACCGGCGCCGTAGCTACCGGACGATCGCCCTCGCGCATTCGTCGGGATGCGAGAAGTGGCAGGCGTGAGCTCCGGGCAGCAGCGTCAGGTTCTGGATGGCCTTGCGGTCGACGAGTGGATCGCGTTCGCCCGCGAACATTTCGATATCCGGCGGCGCGGTGCGGATGTCGGCGGCGTAGCGTCGAGCCGTTCGGACCCAACGAACGAGGCCCGATTTCAAGTAAGCGCGGGCGACGTAGGGGTAGAGCGCGAACGGCTCGCGGTACGAGTCGACGATGAGCGCGGCAGGCAGCCGCATGGGATGTCGCGGGGACCAGAGTGGGCCGATGCAGATGGCGCGTTTCACGATGTCCGGACGCAAGCGCGCCACGTGCGCGACGGCGTTGCAGCCGAGGGAGTGGCCGATCCAGGTGGCGTCGCGGATGGAAAGTGCGTCCGCCCAGTCCGCGAGAATTTTCGCGTGCTCGGCGGCGCCCGCGGCCGCGCCGCCTACGCTCTCGCCGAATCCTGGCAAATCCGGCGCGACCGGATGCGCGCCGCACGCGTAGAGCGCTCGCGCGAAGCGGTCGAAGTAAGCGCTGGACATGCCGAGGCCATGAATGAGAACGAAGTCGCGTTTTTGTCCCGCGGAGCGGTAGGCAATGCCGTTCGTCGGGCCGGCGAGGTTCCACGAAAATGGCAACAGGTCGACGCGGCGGGTGACGGGCACGGCAGGTTACCGCCGGATCCGTCCCTCTTCGACCATCAGACAGCGATCCTGGACGACCTTGATACCGGCCTCGGCCAGCTTCTGCGCGGCCTCATCGTTGCGGATGCCGAGTTGGAACCAGACGCTCTTCGGCTTCGCGGCGATGATGTCGTCGACGTGCGGAGGGATGTCGTTCGGACGCCGGAAGACGTTGACCATGTCGATGGGTCGACCTACATCGGCCAGCTTGCGGAACACCGGTTTGCCGAGGATCTGCGTGACCTCGGGGTAGTAGACGGGCACCGGGATGATGTCGTAGCCGGCCTCGGCCATGTGAGCGGGGACGTAGAAGCCGGCTTGGTCGGCGTGCGACTCGGGCTTGATGCCGAGGACAGCAATCGTCTTTGTGTCACGGATCACGGCGGCGATCCCGGCGGCGTCATTAATTAGGTTTGTTTTCCAGTCGGTCATGGGCGGGCAGAGTAGCAAAAAGTAAGCTACCGTATCTTGATCCAGCGAGGTTGCTACACGGAATAACTAATTTGGCGCGGCGTTGTCCTTCGCAATCAACGCAAGTCCAAAATCCCAAGAAAAAGTGAGGTCTACGACCGGATGAAACGCGCAGCTTTCGTCGCCCTGTTGTTCATCGCCCCGCTCACCGCGTTCGCCTCAGCGCCGACGCAGGCCGTCATCGTGATGACGAAGCCGACCACCCACTTCGCCGCCAAATCGCTTTCGGCGATGTTCGATCCGAACATCAGCGCAGACGAGCGCGACCTTCGCGAGTTGTCGGGCATCAACGGCTTCGCGGCCAACCTCACCGAGGCCGAAATCGCCGCGCTGAAAGCGTCGGGCACGACCGTCTCGATCGAGCCCGATCTGGAGCGCCACGCATTGGTGGATACCGTGACGGCGGGAAAACAGACCACGCCATTCGGAATGACTAGCGTCAACGCGCCCTCGGTGTGGCCGGTAACGCGCGGCAAGTCGCTGGCGAATGGACCGGCCATTCACGTGGCCATCATCGACACCGGCATCGACTACAACTTCTCGGAGCTGTCCGGCGTCTTCAAGGGCGGCTACAACTTCGTGGCACGCACCGGCGATCCTCTCGATGACGCCGGCCACGGTACGCACGTCGCGGGCATCATCGCAGCGGCCAATGACGGCGCGGGTGTCGTGGGCGTCGCATCTGACGTCGACATCTATTCGCTGAAGGTTCTCGATACCTGCGGCAGCGGGCGCACGAGCGACATCATCCAGGCCGTGCAGTGGGTCGTCGACAAGAAGAAAGAGATCGGCGGAAACTGGATCATCAATCTCTCGCTTGGTGCGGACCAGTCATCCGGCGCGGAGCAAACACAGTTCCAGACCGCTGCGGACGCCGGAATTCTCGTTTTCGCAGCATCGGGCAACGGTTATCCCGACTCGGTGGGTCTTGCGTTTCCGGCCGGCTATCCAACCGTGGTCTCGGTTGGTGCCGTCGAGAAGACGAACGCGATCGCTACGTTTTCGCAGCGAGGCGCAGACCTGAAACTCGTCGCCCCGGGTTGCGAGGCTTGCAGCGACGCCGATTCGAGCACCTGGGTTGGGATCTTGTCGACCTTTGTCTCCCCGATGGTATCGACGAATGACGGACGCAGAATCTCCGCTCTGCGCGCCGACTACGCTGACGCCACCGATTCCACCAAGCTCGTCCCCTTGACGTTTTCCGCATGTCCGCCAAACACCACCGGAATCACCAGCACGTTTGTGTCCTGCGGCCTCGGCAATCCGAGCGACTTCCCAGCATCTGTGAAAGGGAAGATCGCACTGGTGCAGCGAGGCACGTTGACCTTTATCGATAAAGCATCAAATGCCGCGAAAGCCGGTGCGATCGGAATCATCGTTTACAACAATGTCGACGGACCACTCAACGCGGCCTTGGGCACCACCGCAAAGTCGGCAGCGGCAATTCCGGCCACCGCGCCGTTCCTGGGGATCACACAGGCAGACGGTCAGGCGCTGCTCGCTACTCCCAACGCCACCATCACGATGAGCTCCGGTTTTGAGCAGTTCGCGTACGAACAGGGAACTTCCATGTCGTGCCCGTATGCCGTTGGTGCCGCTGCCCTGGTTTGGGCCACCTCTCCCAACTCGACCGCGGCCAACGTTGCCACGGCTCTCGAGCAGACGGCGAAGGACCTCGGCGCTCCGGGCAAAGACGACACGTTCGGCTACGGGCTCGTCAACGCGCTCGACGCCGCCAAGATGCTCAACCCGTCCGCATTCGATCCCGTCGTAACTCCGGTAATCGGACCGGTGCACGGCCGGATGGCCGGACGTCGCGGACACTGACGTTTCGCTCTTCACATCACCCTCACCGCGGCGCTTTCGGGCGCCGCGTTTTTTATTGTTAGACTTTCGATTCAATTTCGAGCGAGGACCATAACGATGAAACGCTTCCCGTTCGTCATCCTTCTTCTGGCCGTTTCCTCGGCCGCAGTTGCGCAGCCAACGCAGCGCTACATCGTGGGGATGAAGTCCGATGCCGTACACGCGGCGAAGCGCGCCGTATTCGCGGACCGCATCACCGAGGACTTCCAGTATCTCGATTCATTCGTTGCGAATTTGACGGATACCGAGGCACAGACGCTGCGGAACGATCCCTCCGTTCGGTATGTGGAGAGCGCCGACATCAAGTTCTTCGCGCTGGACGCGTCGGCGCCGGCGAAACACATCGCTCCGATGTCGCATCCCGCGAATGCGCAGGTGACGCCGTATGGGATCACCATGGTGCACGCTCCGATCGTCTGGCCGGTCGGGAAAGGGGACGGGATTAATGTCGCCATCGTCGATACCGGAATCGACTACACGCATCCGGAGCTCAAAGATCACTATCAGGGCGGCTTCAATGCCGTGACCGGAACGAACGACCCGAGGGATGATGACGGACACGGCACGCACGTCGCCGGCATCATCGGCGCGGCGGACAACGGGATCGGAGTGGTCGGTGTTGCGCCCAATGTGAAGCTCTGGTCAGCGAAGGTGCTGGCACCGGACGGCAACGGCAAGGCGACGGGCAGCAATTCGCAGATTGCGTCCGGCTTGAACTGGGTGCTTTCGAAAAAGACGGAGCTGGGCGGCAACTGGATCGTCAACATGTCGCTCGGCCAGTGCACCGATGTTTCGGTCAGCGACCAATGTAATCCGAACCCTTCCTTGACGATGCAGACCGCCTGTCAGCGGCTCGCCGACGCCGGTGTGCTGGTGTTCGCCGCGAGCGGCAACGACTCGACCGCGGCTCACGTCGCGACGGTAAGCTACCCAGCCGCCTTTTCCAGTGTCATCGCGGTCGGCGCGCTCGATTCGACAAGCAAAATCGCCGACTTTTCGAATCAGGGTCCCGAGATCGCGGTCGCTGCTCCCGGAGTCGGCGTTTTCTCGACATACATCGTGGGCCTGGGAGTCAATGCCTTCCTGACAACACCGAACGCGTCCTTCGATAACTTCGCGCTGACTGGATCGGCCAAAGGGACGCAGACCGGGCAATACGTCTATTGCGGCCTCGGCGCCACCGCCGCGGACTTCCCCGCTTCGGTCAAAGGCAACATCGCGCTGATTCAACGCGGTGCCGGCATATCGTTCAACCTGAAAACCAAGAACGCACTCACAGCAGGGGCGAAGGCGGTGGTCATCTACAACTGTTCGATCGCTGCGTCGCCGGCGACGTGCACGAGCGAAACGTTCGGCAACTGGACCCTCATCACGCAAGTGAATGGCGTCGACGATCCGGGCGATCTCGCGTTCGCCTGGCCTGTGGCGATCGGTATTTCGCGCGCGGACGGCGAGGCGCTGCGCACAGCTTCCACCTCATCCACCCTAACGGCGACGACCGTCGTCGATGATTACGAAACGCTGAACGGAACATCGATGGCCTGTCCGCACGCGGTCGGAGTGGCGGCGCTGGTCTGGAGCGTGGCGCCAACTGCGTCTGCGTCCGCGGTGAAGACGGCCATCTTCAATTCGGCGACCGACCTCGGCACAACAGGCAGAGACACCACGTTCGGCTTCGGCCTCCTCGACGCGTACGGCGCCGCCAGGTTGCTCAATCCCGGCGCGTTCCAAGTCCATGCGCGCCTTCAGGGACGCCGCGGACACTGACAATCCTATGAAAAAGATCCTCGCACTCTCGCTGTTTCTTGTCCCCTCCCTCTTCGCCGCCGAGACGCATCGCTACCTCGTCGCGACGACGCACGCGTCGCACCTCACGAACCTGCGCGTTCTCAGCGCCGGTGAAGTGACCGCGCGCAACGTGCGGACGTTCGATGCCATCGACGGATTCGCGGTCGATCTCACCGATGCCGAGGCGGCGGAGATGCGCAAGTCCGCGGGCGTGCGCTACGTCAGCCGCACGATCGCGATTCATTCGGCCGATAGTGTCGCGCCGCCGCGGCTCGCACCGCATGCGGAGGGTCCGCCGCTGGCCGCGAAGCAGGTCATCCCGCCCAACATCGATCTTCTGCACGCGCGCGATGTCTGGCCGCTCACGCGCGGCGGCAACGTCAACATCGCCATCATCGATACGGGCATCGACGTCGGCCACGCCGATCTCGTGGAGAACATCGCCGGCGGCTACAACACCTTTACGAAACAGGGCGACTTCAACGACGACAATCAGCACGGTACGCACGTGGCAGGAATCATCGGCGCGCTCGACAACAACATCGGCGTAGTCGGTGTCGCGCCCGGAGCGCGCATGTACGCGGTAAAAGTGCTCGACGCCGAGGGCAACGGCACGGATGAAAACCTCGTCGCCGCGGCCGACTGGGTGATGGCCTCGAAGCACGCGAAAGGCGGCAACTGGATCATGAGCATGTCGCTCGGCTCGCACGAGCTGTCGCCTCCCGTCGAGGAAGCATTTCAGCGGCTCGTCGCCGATGGTGTGCTCTGCATCGCCGCGGCCGGCAACGACGGCGGTTTCTACGACATGCTCTATCCCGCCGCGCTTCCCGGCGTCGTTTCGGTCGGTGCCGTCGACAACGACAAAGTGAGAGCCGACTTCTCCGACATCGGACCGACCCTCAACGTCGTCGCGCCGGGAGTTTCGATCCTCTCCACGCTGCCCACGAGATCCATCAAACGCGGTGTCATAACGGTCGGCGACGGAACCGTCGTGCCGTCGGCGATGGTCACCGGCACCAGGCTTGGCGACGTAACCGGCGAGTGGGTCTCGTGCGGGTACGGCGCGGCGGGCGACTTCCCGCCCGAGACGCGCGGCCGCATCGCGGTCATGTCGCGCGGCATGTCGCTCACCTTCTCTGAAAAAGTGCGCAACGCGCGCGCCGCCGGAGCGATCGGTGCGGTCATCTTCAACAGCAACCTCACCACCATCACTACCTGGACGCTGATCACCACGATCTGCGATGGGGACGTTTGTTACGACAATCCATCGGACCTCGCCTACGACTGGCCGGTCGTCGTGTCGATGTCCAATGCGGACGGCCTGAAGCTCCTGGCGAACGCGAAGCAGCAGACCCTCACGCTTTCCACGTACCTGGACGACTACGGAACTCTCAGCGGAACGTCGATGGCCACGCCGCATGTCACCGGCGTTGCCGCGCTGGCGTGGTCGCTCGCGCCGTCGGCCACGGCGAAACAGGTCGCCGCCGCTCTACGGAGCTCGGCCACCGACCTCGGCCCGCTGGGCGTCGACAACTACTATGGCTTCGGGATTGTCGACGCGCTCGGCACCGCGAAATGGCTCGCGCCGGCAGCCTTCGCCCTTCCGGCGCGGCCAGACATCCGCACGCGCGGCGCGCATCATTGATCCGCTCGGAGTCGGCCCGAGGAGTGCACATGCTCGTTCGGGACTAGAATGCGCCCGCCGCGCGGAGCCGCGCGGGATCACATTTGACGGAGAACGAAGCGATGCGGATCGGCGTACCGGCTGAGATCAAGAACAACGAGTACCGCGTGGGGATGACGCCCTCGGGCGCGCAGGACCTCACCACGGACGGACACACCGTCTACATCCAGTCCGGCGCCGGCAACGGCAGCGGCTTCGCCGACGCGGAGTACACCGCCGCAGGCGCGATGGTCCTCTCCACCGCCGACGAGGTTTATGAGCAGTCGGACATGATCGTGAAGGTCAAAGAGCCGATCGATGCCGACCTCGCACGCCTCAAAGAGGGACAGCTTCTCTTCACCTATCTCCATCTCGCGCCGGTTCCGGATCTCACCGCGGCGCTGCTGAAAAAGAAAATCACCGGCATCGCCTACGAAACGATCACCGACGAACGCAAACGGACGCTGCCGCTCCTAACGCCGATGTCGGAAGTTGCCGGCCGGATGTCGGTACATGTCGGCGCGTACTACCTCCACAAGCCGAACAACGGCCGCGGCGTGCTGCTCGGCGGTGTGCCGGGAACGCTGCCCAGCGACGTCGTCATCATCGGGGGCGGCGTCGTCGGCACGAACGCTGCGAAGATGGCTGTCGGCCTCGGCGCGCGCGTCACGATTCTCGACAACAATCTCGATCGCCTGCGGCAGCTCGACGACATCTTCCGCGGCACCGTCCAGACCTGGGCATCGAGTGGAGCGCACCTGGCAGAAGCCTGCAAACGCGCCGACCTGCTCATCGGCGGCGTCCTGATTCCCGGCGCCTCGGCGCCGAAACTCGTAACGCGCGAGATGGTGCGCAGCATGAAGAAGGGTTCCGTCATCGTCGACGTCGCGATCGATCAGGGCGGCTGCGTTGAGACCGCGCACGCGACGACACACTCCGATCCCGTTTACGAAGTCGATGGCGTCATCCACTACTGCGTCGCCAACATGCCCGGCGCGGTGCCGCGCACGTCGACGATTGCGCTGACCAACGCCACGCTGCCGTACACCCGCAAGTTGGCGTCGCAAGGATTTAAGGATGCCATCGCCGATCCCGGATTGGCCGAGGGCGTCAATGTTTATGACGGGAAAATCACCTATAAAGCTGTGGCTGATTCGCAAGGAAGAGAGTACACAGCCCTCGATAAGTTGCTGTAATCTGGCGCGGTGATTACGCGCAAACTCCACACGCTCACTCTGTTCACGCTGGTACTTCTGGGCCTGATCCCTACGATTTACGGGGCCACTCGCCTGCCGGTCAAAGCGACCGGCAATTTCACAAGTGCCGACCTGGCCGTCTTCAAGAACGCGCCACCGAACGCAACGGCCGGCAGCGATGTCTCTTTTGATGTCACGGTCTCCAACTTCGGACCGGATGACGCGGCGACCGTGTCGCTTTCGGACCCCTTGCCGCCAGGCATGATCTTCGTTTCTGCCACGCAAAACAGCGGGCCGACATTCAGTTGCTCGACTCCAGGTGTGGGAGTGAATGGAACGATTACCTGCACGATCGCCCTCCTCACGGCTGGAGCGAGCGCCAACTTCACCTTCGTCGCCAATATCCCGCCGGCGACGCCGGCAGGCACGACGTTCACGAACATCGCAACCGTGTCAACCGCGACGTTCGACCCCAACGATGAGAACAACTCGTCGACGGGGACCACGATCGTTCCCTCGCCGCAGGCGGACCTCTCCGTGGTGAAGAACGGTCCCGCCGCCGCGATGGCAGACACGAACGTCTCCTACTCGATCACCGTTACGAACCAAGGGCCGGATGCCGCCGCCAGTGTTTCGCTGACGGACGAATTGCCCGGAACAATGACCTTCATTTCGATGCTGCAGAACAGTGGACCGGCCTTTGATTGCAACCCCCTGCCCTCCGTCGGTTCCGGCGGCATCGTGACGTGCACGATCGACCCTCTTTCAGCAGGCGCGACCGCCACGTTCACCCTGACCGGCCACATCCCGCCGGGAACAGCGTCGGGCGCGTCGTTCGAAAACATCGCCAACATTAACTCGACAACTTCCGATCCGAATACTGACAACAACCAGTCGTCGCAGCTTACGGTAGTTTCCAGCACCGATCTGGCCATCACGAAAACGGGACCGGCCACGGCCACCGCCGGGGGCACGATCGCGTGGACAATCACCGTTTCCAACAACGCCGGCGATACCGAGCAAAACCCGTCGTTCTCCGACACACTGCCGGCGGGAACGACGTTCAATTCGCTCGTGCAGAACACCGGCGCCGCGGCCACTTGCAGCACGCCCGCACCAAACAATCCAGGCACAGTGAACTGTTCATTGCAGCCGCTGGCATCGGTCGGGTCTGCGCAGTTCACGCTCACCGCGAACATTTCTCCGACGTCCGCGGGAACGCTCAACAACACCGCCACCGTCACCGGAACAAACTCCGATCCGGACACAAGCAACAATAGTCAGACCGCCTCGGCGACCGTCTCGGCGTCCGCCGACCTGACCATCAACAAGACGGGACCAGCCAGCGCGAACGCCGGCAGCGACATCACGTACACCATCACGCTGACCAACAACGGTCCGTCGGCGGCTTCCGCTGTTTCGCTCACTGATAGCACGCCCGCAAACACGACCTTCGTCTCCGAGACGCAGACGACGGGATCGCCTTTCTCGTGCGGCACCCCGGCGGTTGGCGGCACCGGCACGATCACCTGCTCGACAGGCTTGTTCCCAGTCGGGTCGGCGACCTTCTCCATCACTCTGCACATCGCCGCCGGGACCACGACAGGCTCAATCATCACGAACACCGCGAACGTCTCGAGCACGACGACGGATCCGAATCCGTCTGACAACAGTTCCTCGGCCAATACAACCGTGACCGCCAGTCCGAACGCCGACCTTGCCATCACCAAGACTCCGGCGCCCGGGCCGTACGGAACGGGCCAGCAGCTGACCTACACGATCGTGGTCACCAACGGCGGACCGTCAGCCGCAACTGCAGTCACCGTTACCGATACCTTGCCGGCGGGAACGACGCTGGTGTCTTCGACACCGCCGGGTGCGTGCAGTGGCTCGCCGGTCGTGACCTGCAATGCCGGTACGATCACGAACGGCGGCAACGCGACGTTCACCCTCACCGTGACCCTGCCGTCGAGCTCGGGCCCGTTCACCAACACGGCCGTCGTCAGCGCAGCAGCGACCAACCCTGATCCGAATCCCGGGAACAACACCGCCACGTCGACGATTACAGTCATTCCTGCGGCGAACATCCCGATGATCTCGCCGCTGTCACTGCTGCTCCTCTGTATCGCCCTCGCGGCCGCTGGCGCATTCGTGCAGAAATCCTAGCCGCCGTTCTCCATCGCTTCTTTCGAACGGCGCCACCGAAGAAGGTGGCGCCGTTTTCTCATCGGCGGCTGAACGCCACAGCTTTGTAACCTCAACCGCTTCTGCAACTTGATGCAATCAATCGTACGAGCTTCTACGCAATGCGCACGCAGCCCTTTCCATCACTGATTCTTCTTTTTCTCGCCGCATCCTGCGCGAGCATTCACAACATCGGCAACGTCGTCGATCCCGTCTCGCACGGCGCCGGCACTCCCGCGTCGCCCGCGACCGCGTGGACGCCCCCGGCGAATGCGATTCCGCCGAGAGTGCCGCCGCCGAACGATCTCGTGCTTCCGCCGGCCGGCGTTCCGCTCGAGCTCGCGCAGGTCATCGATCTCGCGCTCTCGAACAATCCGGCGACGCGGACGACGTGGCTCGAAGCGCGCCTCGCCGAGGCCAACCTCGGCAGCGTTCGCTCGGCGTACCTCCCGACCGTCGATCTCGGCGCATCGCTCACGCGCGCGCATGCGACGACCGGCACCGCTACGACTCTCAGCGGTCCGAACCTGTCGCTCGACTACCTGCTGTTCGATTTCGGCGGACGGAATGCTGCCGCCGAGGCCGCGCGGCAGACGCTGATCGCGTCAGGCTTCACGCACAACCAGACCATTCAGGACGTCATCCTCAGCGTTGAACAGGCCTACTACGACTACCTCGACGCCAAGGCGCTTCTCACCGCGCAGGAAGCGACGATCAAAGAGCGGCAGACCAGTCTCGACTCCGCCGACGCGCGCCATCGCGCCGGCGTCGCCACGATCGCCGACGTGCTGCAAGCGCGCACGGCGCTTTCGCAGGCGAAGCTCACGTACGAAACGATCGAGGGCAATCTTCGCCGGCTGCAGGGAACGATCGCCACGCTGATGGGCGTGCCGGCATCGACGCCGTTCGTCGCCGGCGACTTGCCGCAGGACCTGCCCGCGCAGCAGGTTAGCGATGCGGTCGAATCGCTGATGACGCGCGCCGTCACCGAACGGCCCGACCTCGCGGCTGCACGCGCCGAGGTCGAGCGCGCGCGGCAGCGCGTTCAGGTCGTTCGCGCGGAAGGATTGCCGTCAGTCGGCGTCGGCGCAAGCGTGGGTAACATCTTCACCAACGGACTCAATAACCGGTTCACGCCGTACTCCGCCGGCATCTCGCTGCGCGTTCCGCTCTTCACTGGATTCAAGAACACGTACGACATCCGCGCGGCACAGATCGAGACGCAGCTTGCCGCGGAGAACGCGCGCAACGTCGAGCAGCAGGTCGGCCTCCAGGTCTGGACGAGCTACTACGCGTTGCAGACGGCGATGCAGCGGGTGGCCACGAGCCGCGATCTCCTTCGCGACGCCACCGAGTCGGTCGACGTCGCGATGGGCCGCTACCGCGCCGGCATCGGTAACATCCTCGATCTGCTCACGGCTCAGGCCGCGCTCGAAAATGCCCGCGCCGAGGAAGTTCAGGCCCGCACGGACTGGTTCCTCTCAGTTGCACAACTCGCACACGACACAGGCACGCTGACGCGCGCCGCCGCACCGCAAGGAAAGTGATCACGATGATTCGAATGAAGTCCACCGGCCTTCGCGCCGCAGCCTGCGCCGCGATCGCCGCCAGCATCCTCGGCTGCGCGGAAAAGAAAGAGAAGCCGCGCGAGGAGCGCGTCCCTGTTACCGTCGCCACTGCCGAACAGCGCGACATCCCCGTGCAGGTGAAAGCGATCGGCAGCGTCCAGCCGATTTCGACCGTGGCCGTTCGCGCCCTCGTGGCCGGTCAACTTCAGCGCGTATGGTTCCGCGAGGGCGAAGATGTCCACAAAGGTCAGCGCCTCTTCACCATCGATCCGCGTCCGTACCAGGCCGCACTCGCACAGGCCGAGGCGAATCTGTCTCGCGATGAAGCGCAGGCGCGGAATGCCGATGCCGAGGCAAAGAGGTATGCGGAGCTGGTGAAGAAGGATTACGTCACGCGCGAGGAGTACGACAAATTCGTCTCCGGCGCCGAAGCCGCGCGCGCCATCGTCGCCGCAGACCGCGCCGCGGTGCAGAACGCGCAGTTGCAACTCGCGTACTGCGAAATCCGTTCGCCGATGGATGGCCGCACCGGCAGCGTGCAGGTGCAAATGGGCAACCTCGTCAAAGCGAACGACACTACGCCGCTGGTCACCATCAACCAGATCACTCCCGTCTACGTGACGTTCGCCGTCCCCGAGTCGCAACTCGGCGACGTTCGCGCACGCGGCCTCGGCAATGTGCCGGTGTCCGCCGCGCCGCAGCAAGGCGGAGCGCCGGTGCAGGGCGGCAAGCTGACCTTCGTCGACAACGCCGTCGACCCAACCACCGGCACGATCACGTTGAAAGCAACGTTCGCGAATGAAGGCCGCGCGCTCTGGCCGGGCGAGTTCGTGAACGTGGCGATGACGCTGTCCAATCGCGCGAACGCCATCGTCGTCCCGCTCCAGGCGGTGCAAAATGGGCAGAAGGGGCAGTACGTTTATGTGGTGACGGACGGCGACAGCGTGCAGATGCGTCCCGTCACCGTCGTGCAGCAGCTCGAAACGCAAGCCGTCATCGGCCGCGGCGTCAACCCCGGCGACACCGTGGTCACCGACGGCCAGATTCGTTTGACCCCGAAGAGCAAAGTGGACGTGAAGAAGTCGCTGTAAAACGTTGCAGCAAGGCGCCGAGCAAACCCTATGAACATAGCCGCCCTCTTCATTCGCCGCCCGGTCATGACCACGCTGGTCATGCTCGCCATCGTGCTGTTCGGGATCATGGCCTACCGGCAACTGGCGGTGAGCGATCTACCGAATGTCGACTTCCCGACGATCAACGTGAACGCATCGCTGCCGGGTGCGAGCCCGGAGACGATGGCCTCGGCCGTGGCGACGCCGCTGGAGCGCCAGTTCTCGACCATTGCCGGCCTGGATTCGATGGTGTCGTCGTCGTCGATCGGATCGACGTCCATCACCCTCCAGTTCGCTCTCAACCGCAATCTCGACAACGCCGCGCAGGACGTGCAGGCCGCCATCGCCGCCGCGGGGCGGCAGTTGCCGCCGAACATGCCGGCGCCGCCGTCGTACAACAAGGTCAATCCCGCCGACACGCCCGTTCTCTATCTCGCGATTACGTCGGACGACATGCCGATGTATCAGCTGGACGAGTATGCGGAGACGATGATGGCGCTCCGCATCTCGGCGATCGAGGGCGTCGCGCAGGTGCAGGTCTACGGCGCGCAGAAGTACGCCGTGCGCACGCAGCTCGATCCGCGCCAGCTCGCCACGCGCGGCGTCGGCATCGACGAAGTCGCGGCGGCCATCCGCGCGAACAACGTCAACCTCCCCGCCGGCGTCCTCACCGGCCCGTATACGAACTACACCGTTCAGGCGAACGGACAGCTCTTCAAAGCGGCCGACTACGCGAAGGTCATCGTCGCGTATCGCAACGGTCATCCCGTGCGGCTCGGCGACCTCGGCAACGTCATGGACGACGTCGAGAACAACCAGACCATGGCCTGGTTCCGCGGCAAGCCCGGCTTCATCCTGGCCGTGCAGAAGCAGCCGGGAACCAATGCCGTCGAAGTCTCCGACCGCGTTCGCGCGCTGCTGCCGGCGTTCCGCAGCCAGTTGCCGGCGTCGGTCGACCTGCAGGTGCATCGCGACCGCGCCGACTCGATCCGCGCCTCGGTCGACGACGTCAAGTTCACGCTGCTGCTGACGCTCTTCCTGGTCATCCTGGTCATCTTCCTCTTCCTGCGCAACATCTCGGCCACGGTCATCCCAAGCCTCGCGCTGCCGCTTTCGATCGTCGGCACGTTCGCGATCATGTACATGTTCGATTACTCGCTCGACAACCTCTCGCTGATGGCGCTCACGCTGTCGGTCGGCTTCGTCGTCGACGACGCCATCGTCATGCTGGAGAACATCGTCCGGCACATGGAGATGGGCGAGAAGCCGATGGAAGCGGCGCTCAACGGGTCGAAGGAGATCAGCTTCACGATCATCTCGATGACGATCTCGCTGACGGCCGTCTTCATCCCGATCCTGTTCATGGGCGGCATCCTCGGCCGGCTCTTCCACGAATTCGCGGTCACGATCGGAGCCGCGATTCTCGTCTCCGGATTCGTGTCGCTCACGCTGACGCCACTGCTGAGCGCGAAGTTCCTCCGTCCGCACAAGGACGAGAAACACGGCAAGGTCTACCAGGCCACCGAACGGATATTCGACGGCATGCTCTCGCTTTACGAGCGCGGCCTGCGCATCGCTCTCAACCAGCGCGCGGTGACTCTGATCTTCTCGCTGATCGTCCTCGCGGCAACGGTTTGGTTGTTCATGGCCGTACCGAAAGGCTTCATCCCGAACGAGGATCAGAACGAAGTGCGAATCACGCTCGAGGCCGCGCAGGGAACCTCGTTCCCCGAGATCGTGCGCCACCAGAAGATGGCCATGGACATCGTGGCCAAAGATCCGCGCGTGGCCACGTTCTTCTCGTTCGTACGAGGGGGAAACAGCAGCGTCATCTCGCTGCGCCTCGTCCCGAAAGGACAGCGCAAGGCGTCGATCGACGACGTGATGAACGATCTCCGCCCGAAGCTGAATGCGATTCCCGGCTACCGCGTCTCGCTCCAGAATCCGCCGCCCATCCGCCTCGGCGGCCGTCAGTCGAATTCGCAATACCAGTACACCTTGCAGTCGGCCGACACGGCGGTCCTCTACGACGCATCGCAAAAGATGATGGAGAAGATGCGCACGCTGCCGGGATTCGTCGACGTGAACACGGATCTCTTCCTGCGCAACCCGACCGTCAACGTAGAGATCGACCGCGACCGCGCCGCAACGCTCGGTCTGACGCCGAATCAGGTCGAGGACGCGCTCTACTCGTCGTACGCGACGCGCCAGGTGTCGCAGATCTACGCGCCCAACAATACCTACCAGGTCATCATGGAGCTCGATCCGCAGTTCATGAAGAACCCCGCGGCGTTGTCGATGCTCTACGTCCGCTCATCGTCGGGCGAGCTCGTACCGCTCGATACGGTGGCCAAGATGATCCCGACCGTCGGTCCGCTGGCCGTGAATCACTCCGGTCAGGCGCCGTCCGTCACGCTTTCGTTCAACCTGAAACCGGGGACATCGCTTGGCGCCGCGGTAAATGAAATCAACGACGCGGCGAAAGCGACGTTGCCCTCGACGGTCACCACGTCATTCCAGGGCACCGCGCAGGCCTTCCAGTCGTCGCTGCAAGGGCTCGGACTGCTGCTCGCCATCGCCATCGGCGTCATCTACATGGTGCTCGGCATCCTGTACGAGAGCTTCATCCATCCGCTGACGATTCTCTCCGCGCTGCCGTTCGCAGGATTCGGCGCGCTGCTCACGCTTCTCGTCTTCCATGTCGACCTGTCGATCTACGCCTTCGTCGGCATCATCATGCTGGTCGGCCTGGTCAAGAAGAACGGCATCATGATGGTCGATTTCGCGCTCGAGGCGCAGCGAGCGGGCAAGGACGCCACCGAGGCGATTTACGAGGCGTGCGTCGTGCGCTTCCGGCCGATCATGATGACCACGATGGCCGCGTTGATGGGCACGATCCCGATCGCCCTCGGCTTCGGTGCCGGCGCCGAGTCGCGCCGTCCTCTCGGCCTCGCAGTCGTCGGCGGTCTGCTCTTCTCCCAGACGCTGACACTCTTCGTGACGCCGGTTTTCTACGTTTACATGGACAAGCTGCGGAAGAAGCCGCACGCAGGCGGACCGGATACGGATTCGATCGGCGACGAATTCGCCGCCCTCCAGCCGGTCGCCGAGGAACAGCCGGCCGGCGTGATGTTCGGTACAGTCAAACCCGAGCCGGCAACGTAGAATCACGCTCCATGCGCTCTTGCCGGAGCATTCTCTTTGCGTTCGTGGCAGCGCTCGTTGCGGCCGGCGCGAGCGCGCAGACGGCCGACCTGGTGATTTCGAAAAGTGCGCCCGAGTCGGTGACCGCGGGCGACACGATCAACTACTCCATCTTCGTCTCCAACGGCGGCCCGTCGACCGCGAACGGCGTGACCGTCACCGACACGCTGCCGGCCGGCACGACCTTTCTCGCGCTGGACGCATCGACGGCACTCTTTTCCTGTACCACGCCGGCTGTCGGCTCCGGCGGCACGGTCACCTGCACGGCCTCGGCCTTCGACGTAGAGTCGGAGACCAGGTTCATCATCTCCGTGAAGACGGCGCCAGGCGCTCCATCCGGGAGCATCAGCAACACCGCCACGATCACTTCGACGACGTCGGACGCGAACACATCCGACAATTCCAGCACCGCCATAACAGGCATCAACGCGGCGTCGGCCGCATCGGCCGACCTCTCCATCGATTCGATGGCCGGCTCCTCGAGTGCCGCAGCCGGCTCGACGTTCAGCTTCCAGATCGCCGCGTCCAACATTGGGCCGTCGACTGGGCATCACGTGCAGATTACCGACGCCGTTCCCGCGAATGCCACATTCGTTTCCGCCACCGTTTCCGACCCGCTCGGCGTCTTCGCCTGCACCACACCGGCCGCCGGAGCGACCGGCACGATCACCTGCTCGGCCTTGACGTTGGACGTGCGCTCCGCAAGCGATCAACCGACGTTCTTCTTCACGTTCCGCATCAACGACGGCGTCGGCGCCGGTACGCTGCTGACGAATACGGCCTCCATCTCCGGCGATGAAACCGATCCGAACTCCTCAAACAACAGCGCCAGCCGCTCGACGAGCGTGACCTCACAGGCAGCATCAGCCGATGTTTCGGTGGCCACATCCGGCAGCGGAGACACGTTCAGCGTTACCGTCTTCAATGCCGGCCCCAACGATGCCGCCGGCGTCACACTGACCGATGCCGTTCCGTCCGGCAGTACGTTCGCCTCATGGACGCAGACATTCGGACCGCACTTCGATTGCACCACTCCGGCGGCGGGCGGCAGCGGCACCATCTCCTGCACGATCGGCATTTTCCCGGGAGTCGCCGGTAAGAGCATCAGCGCGACGTTCGAGCTCACACTAAACACGGCGGCGCTGGTAACGAACACCGCCACGGTGTCGGCCACCACCACCGATCCGCGGCCCGACAACAACACCTCAACCTTCCCCTCCTCTGCGAAGCTGACCGTCGATGACTCCAGCGCCGTCGAGGGCAACGACGGAACCACGCCGGCAGTTTTCAACGTGCATCTGCAGCCGGCAAACGCCGTCGTGACGGCGACGGTCGACTATCAGGCCTTCGGCTTTACCGCCAACGCCGGCTCCGATTTCGTGGCCACGCAAGGGACGTTGACGTTCCGCGCCGGCGAAACACTGAAAACGTTCAACGTTCCGATCATCGGCGACACGCTTGCGGAAGCCGACGAGACGTTTTCCGTTCAGCTATCCAATCCGGTCAACGCCACGATCGAGCGCGGCACTGCCTTCGCCACCATCGTCGACGACGACCACGGCGGTCCGCCCATTCCGTCCGTAAGCATCGACAATGTCAACGTCAACGAAGGGAACGCCGGCCTGAGCGCGGCCACCTTCACCGTACGGTTGAGCATTTCCTCGGCAACGGTGATACGAGTCCGTTTCCAGACGCAGGACATCACCGCCACGGCCGGGTCTGATTACCTCCCCGCCAGTGGCGAGCTCACGTTCCAGCCCGGCGCGACTCTGACGACGTTTACGGTTCCCATCATCGGCGACGTCGTCTTCGAAGAGAACGAGACGTTCAAAGTGGTCATCACCGGCGCCGACAACGCTACCTTCTCCGCTACGCCCGCGATCTGCACCATCGTCAACGACGATGCGCAGGTGCCGCCGCGCCACCGCGCTGCGCGCCACTAAACGACGCGCGGACCGCGCGCTTGACAGAATAATGCCGTCCGCATATTGTTTAGCACTCGTGACGCTTGAGTGCTAAAACGCTCAGCTCTCGAATCAGCAATGAATCTCGCGGCGTTCTGCCGCGAACGAATCCACGAATTGGGTGAAAGGAGAGTCACAGATGGCTATGAAACTTCGTCCGTTGTATGACCGAATCGTCGTTACGCGCAAGGAAACAGGGGAACAGATGCGCGGCGGCATCATCATCCCGGACACTGCCAAAGAGAAGCCGCAGCAGGCGGAAGTGATCGCGGTCGGCGAGGGTAAATTCGCCGAGGACGGCAAGCGCATGAAGCTCGACGTCAAGGCCGGCGACACGGTCCTCATCGGCAAGTACTCCGGCACCGACATCAAGATCGATGACGTCGAGTACACCATCCTCCGCGAAGACGAAGTCCTCGCGGTGGTCGAGTAAGCAACATCAACTAAGGAGAAAAACCAATGGCAAAGCGTATTACGTATAGCGAAGATGCCCGTCAGGCCATTCTTCGCGGCGTCAACAAGCTCGCCGACGCGGTCAAGGTGACCCTCGGCCCCCGCGGCCGCAACGTCGTCATCGAGAAGAAGTTCGGTTCGCCCACGATCACCAAGGACGGCGTCACCGTCGCCAAGGAGATCGAGCTGAAGGATGAAATCGAGAACGCCGGCGCGCAGATGGTTCGCGAAGTGGCCTCGAAGACTTCCGACACCGCCGGCGACGGCACCACCACCGCCACGGTCCTCGCGCAGGCGATCTACCGTGAAGGCATCAAGAACGTTACCGCCGGCGCGAATCCGATGGACGTCAAGCGCGGCATCGAGACCGCCGTCAAAGCCGCTGTCGAATCGATCGACAAGCTGGCCAAGCCGGTTGAGGGCAAGGACATCGCCCACATCGGAACGATCTCCGCGAACAGCGACGACGAGATCGGCAACATCATCGCCCAGGCGATGGAGAAGGTCGGCAAAGACGGCGTCATCACCGTCGAAGAAGCGCGCGGACTCGACACAGTCCTCGAAGTCGTCGAAGGCATGCAGTTCGACCGCGGCTACCTCTCCCCGTACTTCGTCACCGACCCGGAGCGCATGGAGTCGGTCCTCGAGAACGCCAAGATCCTCATCTACGAGAAGAAGGTTTCCTCGATGAAGGACCTGCTGCCGATCCTGGAGCAGACCGCTCGTCAGGGCAAGCCGCTCCTCATCATCGCGGAAGACGTCGAAGGCGAGGCTCTGGCCACGCTCGTCGTCAACAAGCTCCGCGGCACGCTGAACGTCGCTGCCGTCAAGGCGCCGGGCTTCGGCGATCGCCGCAAAGCCATGCTCGAAGACATCGCCATCCTCACCGGCGGCAAGCTGATCTCCGAGGACATCGGCGTGAAGCTCGAGAACGTGAAGTGGGAAGACCTCGGCGACGCGAAGCGCGTCACGATCGACAAGGACAACACCACCCTCGTGACCGATACCGACGACAAGTCGCGTAAGGAAGCGATCGCGGGCCGCGTGAAGCAGATTCGCGGACTCATCGACGACACGACCTCGGACTACGACCGCGAGAAGCTCCAGGAGCGCCTGGCGAAGCTCGTCGGCGGTGTTGCCGTCATCAAAGTCGGCGCCGCAACCGAGACCGAGATGAAGGAAAAGAAGGCGCGCGTCGAAGATGCGATGCACGCCACGAAGGCTGCCGTCGAAGAGGGCATCGTCCCGGGCGGCGGTGTCGCGCTGCTGCGCGCCATCGCTGCTGTCGAAGCGGTCAAGGCCGAGGGCGACGTGAAGGTTGGCGTCAACGTCATCCGCCGCGCGCTCGAAGAGCCGTTCCGTCAGATCGTCTTCAACGCCGGCAAAGAAGCTGCCGTGCTGCTGAACGAGATCAAGACCAAGGGCGGCAACTGGGGCTACGACGCCCGCAACGACGAAGTGGTCGACATGATCGACGCCGGCATCATCGATCCGGCCAAGGTCACGAAGCAGGCGCTCCAGAACGCCAGCTCGATTGCCGGCCTGATGCTGACGACCGAGGCCCTCATCTCCGAGATCAAGGAAGAAGAGAAAGCCCCGGCCGGTGGCCCCGGCGCCGGTATGGGCGGCGGCATGGGCGGCATGTACTAAGTTTCAACCACAACGAACCGCGAACGGGCGAGCCGCAAAGGCTCGCCCGTTTTCGTTTCACTGCTTCGTCAAAACTTCGCGCACTCGCTTGATGCCGCCGGCGATGAACTTCTCGGCGTCGGGACTGATGAGGATCGAGATTCCTCCGGTGCCGTTGTGATGCATGACGCCCACGGTCAACTTCCCTTCCCAGTGCACGGTCACGCCGTAACCGAATTTCTTTCCGTCGGACCGGTCGGACCAAACCGTCGAAAGCGACGCTCCGGCGTGGTATGCAAAGTAGCCGATCATTTCCAGCGCCAGCGCACTCTTGAACTTGTCCTTCGCATCGCTGGCGTATTCGTAGGCGGGCGTCGGATGAAACACGATGAGTTGCCACGATGGCGGTTCATTGAAGCCACGGCGCTCGTGCTTGCGATAGATGGCGCTGTTGACGGCCAGCTCCCACGGAAACTGCGACGGCGCACGATTGAAGTAGTCGTCCCATCGTTGATCGAGCCCGGTAACGTACGTCACCAGAGCATCGCGCTGGTCAGCGAGCAGGGCTCCGTTCACGCGGCGAACGAGCGTCGCGGAGGTGATGATCGCCATCGATTCTTTGAAGGCCGCGACGCAGTCCGATTCACCCTTCGCGCATCGGGCGGTGACGTCGCCATTGATGTCGATGGCGAAGGGCGTCTCGCGAAAAAGTCCTTCGTTGTCGTACTTCCACTTGCCGGCGTCCAACGTTGCGATTGCATCCTTGCTGATTGCGCCGATCCAGGCGTCGATCCGTCCCTGGAGCCTGGTCACGTTGGCGCTCTTGCCTGCTGACGCGGCGCTGTTGCGAGCGTCCGTGAGCACTTCCAAGCCGCCGGCGCCATCCCTCACTACGTTCCACGTTGTGAAGTGAGCGCAGGGCGCGATCGCGCACTTACTGCCGCCGAGGCACGATGCGGTGTTCAGACTCCTGAGCGCGTCCAGCGCCTCGGCCGAACTCTTCGGCCGTGCAGCGATCTCCTCGCATTGCTGCGCGGCGAGCGGCGCGCTGCAAAGCAAGAAGGCAAGAACGAGAGAAAACGAAAGGCGCGCTCTCACGCTTCACCCCGTTTCACGAGGATGGAGTGGAAGGCGTCCCAAATATCCCGAAGCACACTCCAGACCGATCCCATGCTCGGCGACATCTTCGCAAGATCGCCTTTGATGTCTGCGACCTGCGAGGCATTCAGGCCGCCGATCACGGGGAAGTCGTCATTCGCCTTCTTCTCCTCCTCGTCCGAGATCATCGAATCGCTCGTCAGCGCGCGGAAAAGCGGGATGTGCACGGCAGGATTGATCAGGTAGTGATTGATGTCGTGCACGTTTGCCTGATGCACGTGCGTGACCTCGACGTACTTGTATCGATTCGCGGAAACCGTTGCGGCATCGGGCCACGCCTGCGGGTGAAACATCTGCGGAATCGTGAAGGGATCGAGGAAGTGCCTGAAGTTGAGGAAACGAAGGCAGTCGCGCCCCGCCTGTCCCGCTCGTCCCGGCTTCACCGCGGATTCGTAAGCATCGACCACGGTCTCGAGCAACCGGCTCGTATTCGCCACCATCGCGATCACGTTCGCTTGCTCGATCTTCGGATCGAACGCATTGACGGCTGCGCCCGGAACGTGGCCGGTGGCCAGCATGTCGAGAGCGTCATGCGCGACGGCGGTGCCGAGGGAGTGCGCAATGACCGACCATAGCGACTCCTGTTCGGTGTCGTACTGCTTCGTCACCTCATCGATGATCTGTTTCGCGACACGAACCTTCACGCGCTCGCGAACGGTCGACGAGAGACGGTAGAGCAGCGCGTCGGCAGCATGACTCCAGAGAAAGTTTCCATCGGTCTCGCCGGCGTTCTTCAGCCAGCCCACCATCGTTTCCACTTGTGAGGGAACGATGTCGCCGGCGAGCGTGCCGATCGCTTCGGAATCGGTCTGCCACTTCCCGACGATCTCCTGGAAGATCGGATCGTAGTGGACCATCACGGTCTCGAACTGGTCGTCGAAGTCGATCGCCGCAAGACGCGGGTATTTCTTGTACGCCTCGACGAGAACCTTCTTCACGCCATCGGCCCACTCGTCTCCGTCATAGGTACCAATCCCGTGCACGAGAAAAATCTTGTGGCGCATCGAGGCCTCCCTCTCGTTAGACGGTCACGGCGGTGAGCTTCCGAAACTCGCCCGTTTTTCGTTCAGTCGACGAAGTCACACGTTCCTTTGTTAATGAAGGATGCATTCTCCCACTAGTCACCAGTAATGACGAACAATCGTCAGGAGCGCCATCGCGTTGCACACCGCCGCGAGGCCGATGACGATTGCCGGATGGGTACGCAGGCGGATACGCGGCAGCGCGATGGCAGCGAGGAACAGCGGCAGGATTTCGAGGAAGTAGCGGCCTTGTACACCTTCCAGTGCATCGCCGCAGACGACCGACCAGATCAGGTACTGCGAGAGCAGGATGCCGGCGATGGTCATCACGACGATTGCCAGCGCGGTGAGACGAACGCGCGCCCGTAATACCGCGCCACACGTCATCGCGACACCGAGCAGCAAGAGGATTTCGATGGTGATGACGGCCGGCGAGAGCTTCAACTCGTTCGCGCCGAAGCGGCCGATCATTTCTTCGACGTAGAAACGGCCGTTCGTGGCGACGTCGTGCAGCATCACGTGCGCGAAGTGGACCGGATCGGACGCGATGCAGCGCAGTTGCGCTCCGGCATCGATCGGCAGGCCGGGACGTGCGTTGTATGCGCCGCGCTGCGCTGCCGCAATCGCGAATAGTGTTCCGATCGCGGTCGCGCCGAGGATCGCGATTTTCTGCCGCCATCGTAGCGGCATCACCAACGCCAGCAGGGCGAGCAAAAAGTACGCGGGCTTGCAGAGCGCGAGCAGGAATCCGACGAACACGATCAGCCAGATCCGGCGTGGCGGCGCAAGCAGCAGCGCGGTGAAGAGCCACGCCAGTGCGATCGTAGCCGCATCCGCCGACAGAGAGGCCAGCTCGTACATCGACATCGGCAGCAGCGCCGCGGCGGCGAAAATCGATCCGTACTGCGGTGCGATTCGAATGGCCAGCGCGATCAAAATCACCGCGAGAAGAAGGTTAGCGACCCGTCCGCCGTAAAACACGATCGCCGGCCGGAGCGGTAGCGCGGCGATGAGCGCCTGCGGGACATAAGGCAGCGGCGTATACCAGGCAGCGAATCGAACCATCCCTGCGGGTGTGCCGTCGTACGGGATCGCTGCAACAATGCTCAGCTTCTGCGCCAGAGTTTCGCGCGGCTCCGTCCGCGATAAGACCCAAACGAAGTTCTGCGTCGACTTCGCCACCGGCATCGCGTCGAGCCCGCGCACCGGTAGCAACTGCCCCCGGCCGACCGCGAGCGCACGCCAGAAATGGTTCTGCTCGTCCGGCACTTCGAACGGCGGCGTGACGAATACGTACGCGAGCCCGAGGAGCAGCGCGGCGGCGACGAAGAGCCGAGGACTCATGTGGCCGCGAATTGCGCGAACGTGATCACGTTTCCGGCGGCATCGCGGATCACCGTCTCCGTCGATCCGTAGAACGTCTGACGGCTCGCCACGATGACGTCGGTACCGTCCGGAATCTGCGCTTTCAACGCATCGAGATCGTCGACCTCGATGAACACAGCCGACGCGCCGATCGCGCGCGAACCGTCCAGCACCTTCGCTTCATCGCCCCGCACGCTGTCGAACGTCTGGTACATCACCTCGATGCCGTCGCGCGTCAGAATCACGAAGCCGAGCGCGTCCTCATGCGGCACCTCGGCGGCACGCGCGAAGCCGAGCGCATCCCACAGCGGCAGCAGCGGTTCGATGCGGTCGACGATCAGCACGGGTGTGATTTTTTTGAGCATCCGCGAACGATAGCGTGCCCGGCCATTGCCTTACAATGCGCCGCAAATGAAAAACGCGATGTTCGCCGCGCTGCTGACGCTCTCCGTCTTCTCGCTCTTCGCACAGTCGCCCGAACCCGCTCCCAACCGCCAGCCGGCGCCCACGCCGCGCCGTGAAACGCCGCCCGCGACCGAGTCTGATGATCGCGCCGACGCCCCGCGCGAAGAGCCACGCAACGCGCGCCCGCCCGCCGACGCGAAGGACAAAATCTCCACGACGCAGCACTCGGTCACCATCGGCGGCCAGACCATCAACTACACTGCCCGCTCCGGATTCATGATTATGCGCGACGAAGACGGAAAGCCGCGCGCCAGTTTCTTCTTCACCTCGTACACGAAAGATGGCGCCGATCCCGCGCGCCGCCCCATCACCTACACCTTCAACGGGGGCCCTGGCTCGTCGTCGGTCTGGCTGCACATGGGCGCGTTCGGCCCCAAGCGCGTGGTCTATGCCGACGACGAAGGTCACGCCGCGCGCCCGCCCTACCGCACGGTCGACAATGAGGGAAGCATCCTCGACGTCACCGATCTCGTCTTCATCGATCCGGTCACGACCGGCTACAGCCGGGCGATTCCGTTTAGCGATGCGAACAAGTTCCACGGCGTCGATTCGGATATCCAATCCGTCGGCGAATTCATTCGCCAATGGACGACGCGCTACAGCCGTTGGGCCTCGCCGAAGTTCCTGGCCGGCGAAAGCTACGGCACCACCCGCGCCGCGGGGCTGTCCGGCTGGCTCGGCCAGCAAGGCTTCTACCTCAACGGCATCGTGCTGATTTCGTCGATCCTCAATTTCGAGACGGCATCGTTCGACAGCGGCAACGACCTCGCCTACGAGCTCTTCCTCCCGACCTACACTGCCATCGCCTGGTATCACAAGCGCCTGCCGTCAGATCTGCAATCGGGCACGCTCGAACACGCGATCTCCGAGTCCGAACAATTCGCCCTCGGCGACTACACACACGCGCTGATGCAGGGCGACCGCATCAGCGATGCGGAACGCCGCGATGTGACCGCGAAGCTGGCCCGCCTCACCGGCCTCTCGCCCGCGTACATCGAGCAGACCAACATGCGCGTGAAGATCGATCGCTTCGACAAAGAGTTGATGCGGGCGCAACGCCGCACGGTCGGACGCCTCGACGGCCGTTTCATCGGCATCGACAAAGACGCCGCCGGCGAAGCGGACGAATTCGATCCCTCGTACGCGGCGATCTTCGGCGAGTACACGGCGGTCGTGAACGACTACGTCCGCCGCGAGCTCAAGTTCGAGACCGACCTCCCCTACGAAATCCTCACCGGCAAGGTCCGCCCCTGGAGCTACGACCGCGCCCAGAACCGCTACGTCGACGTCGCCGAAACGCTCCGCGGAGCCATCGCCCAGAACCCGTACATGAAGGTGTTCGTCGCGAACGGCTACTACGACCTGGCCACGCCCTTCGCCGCTACGCGCTACACCTTCGCGCGCATGCAACTCGAGCCCGACCTGCGCAAGAACATCTCGATGGATTACTTCGAAACCGGCCACATGGTCTACATCGACCGCAAAGCGCAGGCGCGATTGAAGAAGGATGTGGACGAGTTCATCCGCGCGAACGCGAACGTGCAGTAGGGGCGGTCACAACTTCTGCCCTTTCGCAGGTTGACCTCGAAGTAGGAATGTCTTCGGGTATTTTCCTTCGCCGCAAATCTTGAACGACCCAAAGTCTTTGACCCAGAGTCCATCAGGCGCATCGGGATCCGACTCCCGCCAGAGTTTGAGTTGGTAAAGATCTTCGACGGTGATCTTGCGGTCGCGCAGGCGATCGAAGAGATGATCGCGCAACGCAGGCGGAAGGTCGGTCCATTGAATCCGCGGCACGCGAAGATTCCTACGGCTCCCCGAAGGTCATGCGTGCCAGTTCTTCTTTGAGTCGACCCTGCTCTGCGCGATCGGAGGTGTGAGTCAACCGGTCAGCGAGATCGAAGAATGCGGCCTTCTCCCGCTCTTTCGCTTCGAGACCGCTTTCGATCAGATCGACGATGACGCGGCTGGCGCTTGTTCGGCTGCGCTTCGCGAGCGCCTGTACGCGTCGCGCTACTGTGGACGGGAGGCTGACACTCTGGCGGACATTCTTCTGAGGCTGGGCCATGCGTCATACTACACCGGCATGCACCAAGTTGCACCATTACAAGCGTTTCCGACGCGACAGCGATGCGCTACCATGCGCGCGCATGGTCCGTATCCTCGTCACCAACGACGACGGCATCTACAGCGAGGGGCTCCGAAAACTGGCGGATGCCTGCCTGCGCATCGATGGCGTCGAGGTCACCATCGTCGCGCCCGACCGTGAACAGAGCGCGGCATCGCATGCGCTCACGTTGAACCGTCCGCTGCGGATGCTCAAGCTCCGCGAGAACGAATACATCGTCGACGGAACGCCTGCCGATTGCGTCAACCTCGCCGTGCTCAAGCTGCTGCGCGACGACCGCCCCGCGCTCGTCGTCTCCGGCATCAACTTCGGCCCCAACCTCGGCGACGACGTCACCTACTCCGGCACCATCTCCGCCGCGTTCGAAGGGGCGCTGCTCGACGTCCCGTCGATCGCCTTCTCAACCCTCGTCGGTGAAGGCTTCTCCTTCGAACGCTGCGCTGAGTTTGCGGAGAAACTGATCCGATGGGCGCTGGACCATCATCACGACCCGCACATCATCCTCAACGTCAACTTCCCGGTCGAGTTCAGCGGCGTCCGCGTGGTGCGACTCGGCAATCGCATCTACGCCGGCGACATTCTCGAGCGCAAGGATCCGCGCGGCCGCACCTACTACTGGATCGGCGGCGGCAAGCCAACGTGGCGCCCCGGCGAGGACACCGACTTCGAAGCGGTTGAGGAAGGCTGCATCGCCATCACGCCGCTGCACCTCGACCTGACTCATCACGAATCGATCGCGCCTCTCAAACCGCTCGAGGAGCTCCTTGGCCACCCAGCGAAGGGATAGCGCTCCGCAGCCCGACTTCGCGCATTTGCGCGCGCGCATGGTGCAAGACTACGTCGCCGGCCGGGGGATCAAAGACGAGCGAATCCTGCAGGCCATGCGCGACGTGCCGCGGCACCTCTTCGTGCCGACGCTCGTGGCCGCGAAAGCGTACGGTGCCGGCGCGCTGCCCATCGGAGCGAAGCAGACGATCTCGCAGCCGTACATCGTGGCGCGGATGATCGAGCTGCTCGATCTCACCGGCAAGGAAAAAGTCCTCGAGATCGGCACCGGCACCGGCTACCAGGCCGTCGTCCTCTCCAAGCTCTGCGCGAAAGTCTTCTCCATCGAGCGCGTCAATGAGCTCGCGTTGCGAGCGGTGGAGCTGATCCGGACGCTGAAGATCTACAACGCCTCGGTGAAGGTATTCGACGGAACGTACGGCTGGTCCGACCAGGCGCCGTTCGATCGCATCATCGTCGCCGCCGCCGCGCCCGAGGTGCCCAAGCCGCTGCTCGAACAACTCTCGCGGACCGGCAAGCTGGTCATCCCGATCGGTGCCGAGGGAAATCAGCGGCTGGCGAGAGTGATGCGCGTCGGGACCCGCGTCCAGATCGAAGACTGCGGCACCGCGGAGTTCGTGCCGCTGGTCGGCAAGTTCGGCTGGAAAGAGTAGCGCTGTCATCCTGAGCCGCCGAAGCGACGTAGGCGAAGCCGGAGTCGCGTAGGACGGTCGAAGGACCCCCAACCTGCTAACCCGGTTGGACCGCGCGCTACTAGGCAGCGCAAGAACTGAGGGGGTCCT
>JAFAOU010000069.1 GCA_019247495.1 Acidobacteriota bacterium | reverse complement strand
AGGCGATGACGAGCGCGAGAATCGCGTAACGGGTCGGCTTCATGAACGCGAGATGAAACGAGTGCGGCGTTGACTTTAGTCCGGCGCCTGCACGGTATTACGTTCGATCGTGCTCAGCCGTTCCTCGACTTCGACGATGACGTAGTCCGGAGTCGATGATCCCGCCGTGACTCCGACGGTGCGAACTCCCGCGAACCACGACGGATCGAGATCGTCCGCCCCCTGCACGAGGTACGACGGCTTGGCTTCGCGGCAAATCTCCCAGAGATGTTTCGTATTCGCGCTTTTCTTGCCGCCGATGACGACGATGGCGTCGACGTCGGGGTCATGCGCGAGCACGCGCGCCGCATCCTGGTTCTCTTTCGTTGCGTAGCAGATGGTGTCGCCACGCTCCACGGAGGCCGCGCGCCGCTCGATTGCGTTCACGACGTCCTCGAACTCCTCGGCGTTCAACGTGGTCTGGTAGAAAACCTTCAGTTTCGGATATTGCGTCCAGTCGATCGCGTCAGCGCCTTCGACGGTCGTAACGATGTGATACGACCTCGGATCGAGGTCATGCGTATAACCGATGACCTCGCGATGCTTCGGATCGCCGATGAAGATCAAGTGATAGCCATCGTTGAGCGCTTTGCCAGCCTCGCGATGAATGTCGTAGACGAACTTGCACGTCGTATCGAGCACCTGCAGCCCGGCGCCCTTCGCCTGCGTGTGAAACGAGGGCGGCACGCCATGCGCGGAGAAAACGATGGTCGGTTCCTGCACCGCGTCGATCTCATCGATGGTTCGGACACCGAGCCGTTCCATCTCCTCGACGACACGCTCGTTATGGACGACCTGCCCGAGAATCGCGCCGCGCCCGCCCCCGGCCGCGAATCGCTTCACCTTCAAATCCGCAATCCGGACCCCGGAACAGAACCCATACTTCGCCGCGCGCTTGACATTCATATCGGAGCAAAGGAACGCGAGGGATGCGCAGGACATTCTAGGGCTTGGAACGTTGACAGAATCAAAGTAAGACGTTATCTTACCGCCCATGAAAACGACGATGTCATCGAAAGGGCAGATCGTGCTGCCGGCCGCGATTCGCGAGCAGGATCACCTCGAGGCGGGCGACGAGTTTGCTGTCGAACGCCTCGATGAGGGTGAGTACAAGCTCGTGCGGAACCGGCCGTCGCCTAATGAAGGGCTGGTGGATTGGTTGCTTGCCTGCCCTGGGAAAGACTTCTTCGTTCCCATCCAATCCGAGTCGACAGACGAGTTGTGAGATATCTCGTCGACGCGAACGTTCTGAGTGAGCCGACGAAGTCAACGCCTGACAAAGGTGTCGTTCGCTGGCTGCGGCACTATCAGCGAGAGATCGCCGTCGATCCCATCATCCTCGGCGAACTCCGTTTCGGAATCCTTCTTCTGCCCCGAGGAAAACGCCGGGCAGCGCTCGATGAATGGTTCCATGGCGCCATTCAGCACATTTTCTGTTTGCCCTGGGACGCCGACACGGCGCTTCGCTGGGCCGAGCTGCTCGCGACACTTCGCGCTTCCGGCACTGCGATGCCGATCAAAGATAGTTTGATCGCGGCGACAGCGCTCACTCACGCATTAATCGTGGTCACGCGTAACGAAGCAGATTTCCAACGGGCAGGCGTTGAGATCGTCAATCCTTTTGACGGCGATCGGCCGGCCTGACCTACTCCGCCGCGCGAATCCAGCACGTCACAACCGTTCCGCCGCCTTCGCGGGCTTGCAGGCGCATGCGGCCGCCGTGGGCTTCGATGATTTCGTTGGCGAGGGCCAGGCCGACGCCGGAGCCTCCCGGTTTCGTGGAGTAGAACGGGAGGAGGGCCTGGCGCATGACGTCTTCGCTCATGCCGCGGCCGCGGTCGAGGATGCGGATGACGACGTCGGCGCCGTCGGTCTTGACGTTGACAACGATCTCGTCTGGATCGCTGCCGGATTCGTGGGCGTTCTTGACCAGGTTGATGAGCGCCTGCTGCAGTTGTGCGCCGTCGATATTGCTGTGCAGCGATGGCGTTCCTTCGACGCGGAATGGATAGAGCGTTCGAACGTCGGCGAGAACCTCGCTCCATTCGGTTCGCTCCTTTCGCGGCTCGGGCAGGCGCGCGAATTCGGCGTAGGCATCAAGGAAGTTGCGGAGGAAGGTCAGGCGCTCTTCGATCAGGCCGTAGATCTCGTCGAGACGGTGGCGATGCTCCGGCATTTCCTGCGCGCGGCGGGCGGAATGAAAGAGAGAGCTGATCGGCGCGACGGTGTTGTTGATCTCGTGGTTGATCACACGGATCGCTTTTTTCCAGACGCCGACTTCCTGCCGGCGCAATTCGGGCGTGAGGCGTTCGAGGAGCACGAGCCGGTGGCGCTGCGTGTTGAGGTGAAAGATGCGCTGGCTGACGTGGAAGGTCTCGTCGTCGACTTTGAAAATCGAATCGCCGGGCGCTGCGAGCGATTCGCGCAACGGTGCAGCCAGATTCATTTCGTGCAACAAGCGGTCGTTGATGCGCGCGCCGCCGGCCAGGAGATCGCGCGCGACGGCGTTCGAGTAGATCACGCGGTTTGCCGCGTTGAGCAGCACGACTGCGACGGGCGTCCGCTGCAGCATCGTGTCGAGGAGGATTTCCTTTTCGTGCAGGCCGCGGCGATCGTTGCGGACCGCGTCGGCGATCTCGTTGTACAGCGACTTCAGCTCCGCCACTTCGCGATCTCCTCGGGCGGCGAGCCGCAGGCCGAAGTCGCCGTCGCGGAAGGCGCTCAACGCGTTGCCCAGTACGGCGTGCAGATCGCTGATGCGCGAGACGATGACGCGCGAGCTCCAGGCGACGGCGGCCACGGTGATGAGCGCGGCGAGGCCGAGAGCGACCGGAAGCGGCAGCACGCCCACGCTCGCCACACGCATGGCGACGAACGTCGACGCTACCGCGACCGCGGCGGCGAATCCGATGGCGAGATGGATGCGGCTGGCGAGTCTCAGCCTACCTGGGTCTCCTCTCGAGCACGATACCGAGCTTCTCCATCCGGCGATAGAGCGCCTGCCGGCTCAGCCCGAGCGCCTCCGACGCGCGCGAGACGCTGCCGTTCGCATTCAACAGCGCCGTCTCGATCTGCACGCGTTCGAAGGGAACCTCTTCCGCGCGCGCCTCCCCTGCTGTTCCGAAGCCGAGGTCGATGGGGGTGATCGTGTCGCCGGATGCGAGCGCCATCGCGCGATGCACGCGGTTCTGCAGCTCGCGCACATTTCCCGGCCAGTCGTGCGCGAGGAGCGCGGACTTCGCGGCGTCATCGAGTGAATGCCGGTCGAGAAAGGATGCGGCGAGCGGCAGTACGTCCTCGCGGCGTTCGCGCAGAGGCGGGACGACGATCTCGACGACGGCGATGCGGAAGTAGAGATCCTGCCGGAACGTGCCGCGGGCGATCGCGTGCTGCAGATCGGAATTCGTCGCGGTGAGGACGCGGACATCTACGCGGCGGGTTTCGTTGGAGCCGAGGCGTTCGAACTCGCCGCTTTGCAGCACGCGCAAGAGTTTCATCTGGCCGGCCGCGGAGAGATCGCCGATTTCGTCGAGGAAGAGCGTGCCGCCGTTTGCGGCCTCGAAGCGGCCGATGCGCAGGCGCGTCGAGCCGGTGTAGGCGCCCGCCTCCGCGCCGAAAAGCTCGCTCTCCACCAAGTCGTCCGGAATGGCGCCGGCGTTCACTTTGACGAGCGGCTTGTCGCGGCGCTTCGAACCGGCGTGGATGATCTCGGCGATCTTTTCCTTCCCCGCGCCGTTCGGGCCGGTGATGAGCACGGGAACATCGGATGGCGCGATCTGCACCGCGAGCGAGACCACGCGATGCATCGACTCGCTTTCGTAGACGGTGCCGCGGAGATCGTGCTTTCGCGCGAGCTCCTTGCGCGATTGCACGCGTTCGCGGCGTTCGCGCGCTTCGTCATCGCGCAGCTCGCGTGCGCGGAGCAGCGCGCGCACCGTGGCGACGAGCTTGGCGTCGTCCCACGGCTTGGCCATGTAATCGACGGCGCCTTCCTTGACGAGCTGCACGGCGGTCTGGAGCGACGTCCAGGCGGTCATCAAAAGGATCGGCAGCTCCGGATCGATGGCGCGCATGCGGCGGAAGAGCGCGATGCCTTCATCGCCGCCGGTCGTGCCGGGCGTGAAGTTCATGTCCTGCAGGACGACGCCGGCTTCGCCGCGTTCGACGATGCGTACGGCCGCATCCGGATTCTCAGCGACTGCCGAGGGGACATCGTGCAGATCGAAGAGGACCCGCAGGGCGCTGGCGACGCCCGGCTGGTCCTCGACGATGAGCACGTTCGGCATGAATGGTTAGACGCTTCGTGTGGCGATCGACGGCGGCACCAGCGTAGCGCGCATCGCCGCCGGAACCGTCGACATCAGTCCGTTGATCCAGAGCAACACCATACCTCCGGCCACGAGCTCCCACTGCATCTTGACGTCGGAGAGTTTGCTGACCAGCAGTACGTTCAATCCGTACGCACCGATGACGCCGAGGATGAGGCCTGCCGTCGTGACCAGCCAGTTCTCGAGCAGGAAGTGTTTCAGGATGTCGGCGCGCGTGGCGCCGAGGGCGCGGCGGGTACCGATCTGTTTCGTGCGCTCGGCAACGGCGAGTGAACTGATGCCCATGATTCCGAGTGCGGTGATGAAGACGAGGATGATGATGATCGCCGTCATCGCTCGAATCACCAGTTTGCCGCCTGAAAAGTACTGATCTTTCAAATCGGAGATCTTTACGATGCGAAAGACGCGGCCCGGGTTGACCGACAGAAGCCGCGGCTCGAGCTGCGCGACCACCGACTTCATGGCACCCGGCTCGGTGCGGACGAGAAATACGGCGCCGGTCGTGTCGTAGGCGCGGCCGGGCGTGAAGAGCACGAACTCGCCGATGTTCCACGCGTACGGATTGTAGAAGTCGTCGATGATGCCGATGACCGTGCGCGGCGTGGCGCCTTCCCCGTTCGTGATGACGTGGCCGATCGGGTTGGCGTTGCCCCACAATTTCTTTGCCAGCGCGCGGCTGATGATCGTCACGCGCGTCGGCACGTTGGAGTCGACGGGCGTGTCCGTCTCGACGAATGCGCGCCCCTGCGTCACTTTCACGCCGAGCGTCTGGAAAATCTCGCCACGCGCGGCGTAGAGCTGCGCCTGGAACTTGCCGTTGAAGCGATCGGTCTTCCACACGCCGGAGCTGCCGCCGCCCTGCCACGGCAGAAAGTACGTCGTGGCCACGGCCTTGACGCCGGGGATGGAGTGGATGGCGCGCATGTCCTTCTGCACCAGCGCTTCGACATACGACTGTTCCTTAAACTCCGGCGCGAACGGCTGGTAGGCGATAGAGACGAGGTTGTCGTCGTCGAAGCCGGACGGCTGCAGCATCTTCTTCCGCTCGTCGAGAATCATGTTCACGGCGTTGGTGACGATGGCGAGCGTGATGGCAATCTCGAGGATGATGAAAGCGAAGCGCATACGGTTGTGGCGCATCGCACGAATGATGGGACCGAACGGCATGGCGTCCTCCTCTTACTGCACTTTGAGTTGCATGGCCGGCGGGATCGAGCAGACGCGCCAGGCCGGGTAGATGCCGGCCAGAAGACCGGCCACGAGCGACAGGAAAATCGAGACGGCGATCATCTCGGCGTCGAGATGCACGACGTCGCCGTTCGGAATGACCTTGGCCACCATCTTCAGCAGGCCGACGGAGATGCCCAGTCCGATCAGGCCGCCGGCGATGCCGACCACCTCGCACTCGACAATGTGTTGCCAAAACACCTGCAGCCGGCTGGCACCGAGGGCACGGCGCACGGAGATTTCCGGAATGCGCGCGATGAACTTGCCAAGCAGCAGCCCGATGAGGTTCAGCGAACAGACGATGAGAAAGAGCACCGACACGATGGCCAGCGAGCGGATCTGCGGCGGCACGACCCCGAGTTCTTTGGTCAGCTCGGGCATCGACGTGACCTCGGTATGCAGCGGCCGGCCGAAGCGGCCATGTTTCTTCTGGTCGATGACGTAGTTGTTCACGTACTCGCGGAAGGCCTGCTGCTTCTCCGGCGTCGGCAGCTCGACCCAGTACTCCAGCCAGCACGTATCCGAATTGAGGAAGGCCTGGAAGCCGTTGCCGTCGTTGCCCTTCCAGCCGTCGCTGTTCCCGTACGTCTGGATCTCCAGGATCGGCGTGAAATTGAACGGCATGTAGATCGGCTCGACTTTGGGACCGAGGCCTTGCGTCGGGTCGTAGAAGCGCAGCGGCGGATTCCATGGAGCGAGGACGCCAACCACTTTGTAGTTGCGGTCTTCCAGCCGAACTGTCCGTCCGACGCTGTTCGCGCCGCCGAACAGTTTCTGGTTGGTGTTCTGGTCGATGACGATGACCGGCTCCGGCTTCGCGTCGGCTGCTTTGTCCCAACCTCCGCCGTACTGAAACGGTACATTGAACATCGTGAAGAAGTCCGAGAACACGAGCCTGACATCCTCGGCGAACGGCCTTCCGATCTTCGGGTCGGGATGCACGAAGAAACGCGAACGGAACGTGCCGGTCTGCCGCGTCGGGATGTTCGACTTCATCAGCTCGCGCATGTCTCGGTACGTGACCATGGTCGGCAGCGACTTCGGATCCTCGGCCACATACGCGCGCTGCGGATCCCAGTTGTCGAGCCGGACGTAGAAGAGCGTGTTGCTCTTCCCGGGCAGCGGATCTTTTTCGAAGACGTGGCGCAAGGCGATGAATGTCGTCGAAACGCAGATGCCGAGGGCGATGCCGCCGATGAGCAACGACGTGATGACCGGATTGCGGCGGAGACTGGTGAGGGCGATTTTCAGTTGATAGAGCAGCATGCCGCCTCCTGTGGCCCAGACACTTTTGTCTGTGCTTGTTAGTTCAGCGTTGCGGTGAGTCCGGGGGTGGCAACGGGGGAGCCGAGCACGACGCGCGGCCGGTCGACGTCGGCGATGCGGCCGTCGAAGACGTGCAGTTGCCGGTGCGCGCGTTCGGAGCACTCGGCGTTGTGCGTGACCATAACGATCGTGGTGCCGTTGTCGTTGATCTTGCCGAGGAGGTCCATGATCTCGCGCGACATGGCGGAGTCGAGGTTGCCGGTCGGCTCGTCGGCGAGGATCAGTTTCGGATCGCCCGCGAGCACGCGCGCGATGGCTACGCGCTGCTGCTGTCCGCCCGAGAGCTGCGACGGAAGGTGGCGGACGCGCGCCGAGAGTCCCACCATCGACAGCGCGTTCTCGATGCGCGCTTTGCGCTCCGTGGCCGGCAGTCCGCGGTAGCGAAGCGGGACGTCGACGTTGTCGAAGACATTGAGATCGGGGATGAGGTTGAACGACTGGAAGACGAAGCCGATGGTCCGATTGCGGATCTGCGACATCTCGCGGTCGGACAACCGGCTGACGTCTTTGCCGTCGAGGATGTAGCTGCCTGAGTCGAAGGTGTCGAGCAGCCCGGCCACATTCAGAAACGTGGTCTTGCCCGATCCCGAGGGACCGGTGACGGAGACGAACTCGCCCGCTTTGACGCTGAGCGAGAGGTCTTCGAGCGCATGCGTCTCGATGGAAATCGTCCGGTAGATTTTCTTGATGTGCGTCATCTCGAGCATTGCGGTTTTCTCCTTGGGTTCAGCGCAGCATCACCGTGCGCGCGTGACCGAATGTGGCGGTATCGGAGAGCACGATCGTCTCCCCCTCGCTCAATCCCCTGACGATTTCGACTTCGGCGACGCTACTGGCGCCGGTGGCGATGTCGCGGCGCGTGGCCATCTTTTCGTTGACGACGTACGCCGCACGTCCGCCTTCCGACTCCATGAACGCGCCGCGCGCGACTTTGAGCACGTTGTGTTTCGATTCGAACGTGAGTCGCGTGGTCAGCCGCTGGTTCTGCTTCAACCCCTCGGGCTGCGCGCCGGCGAAGGCCACGGTGGCCATGACTTCGCTGTTGACCACCTCCGGCGAGATGCGCGTGACTTTGCCCGGATAGTCGCGGCCGAGGAACGTGATCACCGCCGGCGTCCCTACCCCCGTCTCATTCGCGTACTCCTCGGGTAGCCCAATTTCCAGTTCGAGCGACGAGAGGTTGACGACGGTGAGCACGGCCTGATTCGGCGCGACGCCGTTCCCTTCCTGCACCGCGACCGCTGCGACCATGCCGTCGAACGGCGCGCGGATGGTGAGGTCGTCGACGCGCTTCTGCAGTTCTCCGGTCACCGACTCCTGCCGCTGCACCTGCTGCTGCCGCGTGGCCACTTCGAACCCCGAGGTCTCGTGCAGCAGCGTCAGCTCGTTCTTCGCCTGCGTCAGTTCCATGTCGGCGATGTGGACGGCGTCCTGCGACGTTTCGAGATCGACTTTGTTGCTCAATCCTTCTTTGAACGTGCGCTCGACGCGTTCGAGCTGGCGTTTGGCCGCCGCGAGCCGCAGCGTCTGCAACTCGACCTGCTGCTGCGCGCGCAATTCGCTTTGCCGCGTCACGATTCGCTGCCGGTCGAGCTCCGAGTGCGACGTGAGCAGTTGCGAGCGCGCCTGATCGAGCGCGGCATGCAGCTCTTTCGAATCGATCACGGCCAGAACGTCGCCGGACTTGATCTGCGATCCGGCATGCGTGCGCAGCGAGACGATGCCCTGGCCGGGACTGAAGAGCGTCGGCGACAGTGCGGCCACGACGCGCCCCTGCACGCTGAGATCACGCAGCAGATCGCCGCGGGTGACAGTGCCGAGGCGAAGCGTCGATCCGTCGACGGCGCGTTCGGCGCTCGACCAGCGGCGAATGGCCGGAAACGCGAACGCCAATCCGATGAGCAGCACCACGCCGGCCGCCACCGCCGCGAGGACGCGCGGATTCCGCTGCGCCGCCGCCGGGCGATCCATGGAGGAACTGTTCTCGATCATTGCCGCTGCCCAGCGCAACGGAGGTGCCACGCAGCGGTCGTTTGTTTTCAGCGGCTTACGATGTCCGCGCCATGTCCGGCGGACGTTCGTCCGCGGACAGATGTCCGCGGCGCTACACTGCGTATCACATGTCCAAAGCGCGTCTCGAAACGTTCAGCGACGGCGTGATCGCCATCCTGATCACGATCATGGTGCTCGAGTTGCGGGTGCCGCACGGGGCGTCATGGAGCGCGTTGCGGGCACTCGTTCCGCTGCTGCTCATCTACACGCTCAGCTTCATCCTGCTGGCGATCTACTGGAACAACCACCACCACATGTTCCACGCCGTGGAGCGCGTGAACGGGCGGATTCTGTGGGCGAACATGCACTTGCTGTTCTGGCTGTCGCTGGTACCGTTCGCGACGGGATGGATGGGCGAGAACGATTTCGCCCCGCTTCCGACGGCGCTGTACGGCTCTGTCCTGTTGATGTCGGCGGTCGCCTACACCATCCTGGTGCAGGTCATCATCGCGCATCAGGGTGTGCACTCGAAGCTGCGCGCCGCCGTCGGCAAGGATAAAAAAGGCACGATCTCCGCGGCGCTTTACGTCGCTGCGATTCCGCTCGCGTTCGTGCATCGCGAAATCTCGTGGGCGATTTTCGTGACCGTCGCGCTGATCTGGCTCGCGCCCGACCGGCGCATCGAGGAGAAGTTCGAGTCAGGCGCGCTTGCGCACGAAGAGCGCGGCGGAGCAGACTAACTGGCTGGAGCCGGAATTGCTTGCTCCCGCGAACAGGAGGAGACCCCCATGAAAATCGTCGCCCTCGCCTCGTTGCTCTGCGCACTTGCGCTGCCGATCTTCGCCCAGGAAATGGAACAGATCCTGTTGCCCGTCGCTCCGTCGCTGGTGATGTGTGCCTACAACTCGCGCTACGAGACGCATCTCGTCGTCTACAACCAGAACGCGCGAAAGGTGAAAACGGAGTGCGCTGACGACGGATGTGGCGAAGTCAGCGCCACTGCCGGGCGCGAGATCGCCGGCAACGCTTCCTCCATGCCGCTCCCGACCTTTCTTTACATGCCGAAAGCGGATGCAGACGGTATGCGGATGTCGCTCATCGTCGAAAGCGGCGATCGCGACAAACTTGAAGACCGCACCTTCGCCGAGCTGCCGATCGTGCGCGCCTCCGAATTCGTCGACAAGAAGATCAGCTTCGTCGGCGTGCGCATGGATCCCGGCTTCCGCCAGACCGTGCGCATCTTCGGACTCGACGGCACCACCTACGGAACGGTCCAGGTGCGCGCGTACGATCTGACCACCGAGGAGCTGGTGTACGACCAGACGATGTGGCTGTGGCCGATGAGCGACGAGCGCAATGAGCAAGGCCAGGCGCTACGACCGTCCTTCAGCATGGAGTGCGATCTCTCTGAAGATATCCCGGCCAACGGTCATCACATCCGGATCGAAGTCGAGCCGCTCAGCGAAGGGCTGAAGTTCTGGGCGTTCGTCTCGGTGACGAACAACAAGACCCAGCACTTCTACACGATCGTGCCGCGGTAGGAAGGGCAAACTTCAGCGGTGAGTAGGGAATCCGCGGCTCACTCCTCCTGGTAGATGGAGGTCTTTCTTTCCTCGACCGCGCCTGCACTGACCGCATTGGAGAGAGATAGCTCCGGCTTGCTATACTTCTCGCGTTTACCTTGCCAATTTGAGACTGTGTCGCGTGGTCGGAGCGATCCGAAAAACGCCGCAGCGCTGAGCACGGATGCGCTACACGAGGCCATCGACTCTGGCGGAGACCCTGGCCGATCTCGGGCAGGGTGGGATGGCGCTCGGCGGTGGCACGCTCCTTCTACCGCGCGACGCTGCCGATGTCGGCGCGGAACAATTGCTTGTGGATCTGCAGGCATTGCCTCTCCATGACCTGATCGTGGACGGCGGATTCCTGAGCATCGGCGCGATGGTGACGCTCGCGCGCATCGCTGCGTCGCCGCTGATCTCCCCGGCTTGGAAAGCCCTTGCACAGGCTGCGCATGCGGTCGGAAATCCAAACGTGCGCCGGGCCGCGACCATTGGGGGGAACGTGGCATGGCCGGGCGGCGATCTGCATGCGGCTCTGCTGGTGCTCGATGCAAGCGTCGTGTGTGACGGCGGCGCGTGCGAATTGCCGATCCGGAACATTATTGAGGGAGGTGTTCGTGGCGGTGCCCTCGTTACGTCAATACGGCTGCCGCAGGACGACACCCGCCATTCGGCCTATGTGAAGTTCGCGTGGCGCGCGGCGTCGGGTAAGACCATCGTGGCCGTTGCCGCTTCCACGACGGCGAAAAACGGTGCGCCGCGTCTCGCCGCCGCCGGCGTGGCTGCGCGTGCGATGCGTCTGCCTGACGCAGAAGCGCTTCTCGCTGGGGGACCCGTCACTCCGGAGGCGGTGGAGGACGCTGCGCGCGCCGCCGGGGCCGAGCTCCCGTTCGAGATGGCGAAACCGCCGGGGGAAAAATATCGTCGCCGACTGGTCGCGGAAGGCGTGCGGCGTTTGTTGGCCGCAGTGCGTTCATGAACAACGTCCGCATAGCGTGGAACGGACACGAAGTCGAGCGCGAGGTTCGCACCGAGACCACGCTCCAGCAACTGCTGCACGACGAATTGGACGACATTTCGGTCAAAGCCGGCTGTGGCGAGGGCGTGTGCGGCTCGTGCACAGTTCTTCTGGATAACGAGCCGGTGGCCTCTTGCATCCGACTGGCGCTGCAAGCGGCTGGCCGCGCGGTGACGACCGCCGCGGGACTCGTGGAGCTTCCAGACGCCGCAGCGCTCATCGAGCACCTGGTAGCGCGCGAGGCATTTCAGTGTGGATATTGCGCGCCCGGATTTCTCGTCTCGGCGGTCCATGCTCTCAACAAGAGACGTCCGCTTTCCGCCGACGAGGTCCGCATCGCGCTCTCGGGGAACATCTGCCGTTGCACAGGCTATCAACAGATCGTCGACGCAGTCGTCGCCGCTTCCTCCGGCGAGCCGCCGCCTCCCGCCATCCATGCGCGCCAGGATCTATTTGCGAAGATCCGAGGAGAGGCGCGCTATGCGACAGACGTCCGCCCCGCGGATGTGCTGTTCGGCCGAATCGTATGGAGTGATCAATCGTCCGCGATCCTGTGCGGGTTGGACACCAGCGCCGCGAGCGCGGTACCCGGCGTCGTCGCTGTGTTGACCGCCGCCGACATCCCCGGCGTCAATATCACCGGCATGCAACTATTCGGCTCCGATCACCCGCTTCTCTGTGACGAGCGTGTGCGTTCAACGGGCGATGCCATCGCGGTTGTTGCGGCGACGAGCGCGGCTGCGGCGCGCGAGGCAGTGCGTCGTTTGCGTCCCACGACCGCGCCCTTAGCCGCGGTCCACGACTTCGATTCCGCGGGCGACATCTGCTCGCAGTTTGTAAAAGTGCGGGGCGACATCGCCATCGGATTCGCCGCCGCTGACGAGGTGATCGAAGACACGTACGAAATGACGGCCGGCGACCACGCCTGCATGGAGCGGGAGGCCGGCTTTGGTTGGATCGAAGGGGACACGATCGTTCTTTCCGTGACTACGCTTACCCCGCATCTGGTGCGCGGGGCGGTCGCCCGAGTGCTTGACCTGCCGGAATCGCGCGTTCGCGTCGAGACGCCGCGTATGGGCGGCTCCTTCGGCAAATACCTGATGCCCGGACTCGAGGGATACCTGGCCTTGCTCGTTTACGCCACGCGCCGGCCGGTGCGTCTCGTACTCGATCGTGACGAGAGCATCGCACGAAGTACGAAGCGCCACGCCTTCCGCGCACGGTACCGCTTGGGTGTGAAACGCGACGGGACGTTTACCGCTCTCGATGCCGAGATCCTCGCCGACGCCGGCCCTTACGTCGGTCTCACTCCGACCGTGGTTGCGGTTCTCGCTGACGAGGCTGCCGGGGCTTACGACTTCCCGCACCTGAGCGTGCGGGCGCGCGGTGTTCTCACCAACAACCTGCTGGCCACCGCCATGCGCGGTTTCGGGTCGCAACAGGTTGCCTTCGGTATCGAGTCGATTGTCGAGAAGGCGGCACGTACGCTCGAACTCGACCCCGCAGAGGTGCGGCGACGCAACTTCTGCAGGAATCCTGAAAATGCTCTCGCTGAGAGCGTCGATGAAGTAGTGAGACGTCTGGGCGCGCGTCCTGCCGCGGCTCCCGGGTGGCTGACCGGACGCGGGATCGGCTCGATCAAAGCGAAATACGGATATCCCTACGGTCTCGTCGACAGCACCGTCGTCCGCTTATCGGTCGATGATAGCGGCGAACTCATGGTGGAGGCCGATATCGCTGATTCAGGCACCGGAATCATCGCGGCGCTCCCCCGCCTCGCCGCCGTCCACCTCGGCGTGCAGCATCTTCCGCGTTACTTAACCAGTAGTGCCTTGCTGGATGACCCAAGCGGAATCCTGCTCACGCGTGGGATTCCCCCCTGCACTACAAGCCGGTGGATCTTCCGAACGCTGGAGAAAATGGTCATCGTTCCCACCGCTCTGGCTCTGTCGCTCGCCGCGCATCTCCGACCCAGAATGTTGTCCTTTCTTCTGCGCGTCGTGGCACGACCGACAGATGTTTACAATGCTTTTGTAGCCACAATCAAAGAGCGGCTTTTCCCCGCGGGTGTGGACTCCTACCTTCCGCGCACGAGCGCCAGCCGCGGCCTGGCCATGGCCGGACGTGCGGTATGTTCCGCGGCCGAGCGCTTTCGCGCAGCGGCGATCAGCCGCGCCGCCGTCGCTCTCGATGTGCCGGAATCTCGCCTCGCGATCACCAACGACGGGGTCTATGACACTTCCGCTCCGCACCGTCGGGTTTCTTGGAAGCAACTGGCACCGTTGGCCGCCATCGGGCGCGTGGCTCTTCGCCAAGGCGGACTTTTCGAACCGGCAACGGGAAATCAATCGGGGCCGGTAGACCACATGTTCGCGACGCACGGTTGTGACCTTGCCATCCACCCCGAGACGGGCGAGGTCCGTATATTGCGCTACGTCGCCTGCCAGGACGTCGGGCGTGCCCTCGACCCGGAGACGGTGCGTGGGCAGATTGTCGGCGGGGTGGCCATGGGGGTCAGCCAGACTCTCTATGAACACCTCGGCCAAGCCGGCGGCAAGGTTAATGTCGTCGGCCTCCACGAATACCACGTGGTCACGACCCTCGATGCACCCTGGGGGCTTGAGGTGATCAACCTCGAAACCGGCAGCGGCTTCGGACCGTCCGGAGCGAAAGGCGTGGGAGAAGCCGGCTGCGTCGCCGCCCCACCAACTCTAGCCAACGCGCTCTACGACGCCTTGGGCAGGCAAATGACACACATCTCCGTTTCACCCGAGGAGTTGACGGAATTCACCCATTAGCGAAGACCGCACACGCTCTTCATCTCTATGGCAGCATCCAACACATTTGATCCAAAGTCAGAAAAGCAACGCATGCCGTCTTCTCGTTAAAATCACTTAGGGATGCAACTCCGTGGGCCACTGAGTGCCGAGATAACTTCGCAGGCTGTCCCGGCGCGAAGTTCGCGAAGTACCACTCATGTAGGAACTGAATAAATCTTCTTGGCAGTAACCAACTGTGTTCGTGCAATTCTTCTCGCCGCCCCTCAAGCAGCCTTGCCGTGAGATTGCGAGGCGAGGCCTTTTCTTCGGCAGCGGCACTCGTCTGCACATCTCGCATCAGGCCTTCGATTCTGGGTATTACAAGCGCGATCGCGCTCAAATAGTCGCCTTCAAGAAACTCTGATGCGGCATGTTCAAGCAACTCGGCGTGAGCTGCAAAGCTCGCTTTCCGACTCCAGTTTTCGATGAGGTGCGGGAGCCGCAAGTCAAGAAACTCCTTCACCTTCGGCTGAAGGAGATCTGGATCCAGCCGACTTCTGGCAAAGCTCAAGAAAGACCTACGTGTGTCAAGCGGCAGAGAGGTGAAGGGAAACCATCCGGAGGCGTTGAGAAAACTCCAATCATCGTCCGTGAGCCTAAACGGATCCTGATTCATTACGTATGCGAAAGACGCGCTGAGCAACTTGCTCAAATTGTACGGGCGCCTGTAAGCCGGATCATGAAATGGAGAAAAGTCGAAAAAAAGACCTTTCCGCCAGCGGTAAGAGAAGACGACGATGAGGCCGACACAGCCGGCACTTCTAGCCCTTCGAATTGCATTTCGATTACATCTGCTATGTCTCTCTCGCGGACTGCTTGGCCTGACTCAAGCGGCCCTGCAGTCCGAATCCGCATGACTTGCCTCAGCTCGTTGACATACACGGTCGCCGTGAGGTCCTGCCGGATCAAGGCGACAAGGTGTTCTACGTTCGCAGGACCGATCCCAGCTTTAGATGGCAAAGCATCAATGATTGCGCTGGGCCATCCATCCATTCGGGTAAAGAAGCGCTCACCACTTCGGATGACAGGAACTCTCGTGCGACTACGATCGTCATCTCACCTTCACGCGCGCTTCCCTTGGCGTACCCCATCGGCTTCTGATTCAAAACAATCTCGTAGGGCATGGGGATTTGATGCGGCGATCACACTCGATGATTCCGCACCTTCATTTTTTTCACCGCCTCCCGCGTAAACGCGGTCAACAGATCAGACACGGCAATATCGAGCGCCTGGGAGAGCCGGACGATGATCGTGAGGCTGGGAATCTTCAGCCCGAGTTCCAAGTCGCTGATGTAGTTGCCGGAGAGGTCTGCGGCTTCGGCGAGGGCTTCCTGGGTCAGGTCGCGCGACTGGCGGAGCTCGCGGAGGCGGCGGCCGAAAAGTTGCGCTTCCTGCACCCTTGCATTCCACACTGCCGTTGGAATAAAGTCCTCCAACTGGCGTTGGGAGACTCATTCTCGTGAGTCGAATCTTAGAAAGCAACGCAAAGGAGTCTGCGATGACCGCCTCCCCCACCCGAATCCGCGAGCTTTTTCTCGATCCTCGTCCGAGCTACTCGCCTGCCGAGGCGGCGGAGGCGGTGGGGATGGCGATTGAGGACGTTTGGGGAGCGAATGCGCTTGGGGAGTTGGAGACGGACGAGAGCGGCGACATCCCGTGGGCGGAGCTGGTGTCGTTCGCGATGGATTTCTGGGATCAGGAGGAAGTCGAGGCAGCGCTTGGCGATGACCTGGCCGACGTGCTGCCGGAGCTGTTGCGGCTCGACGAGCTGGCGGTGCGCATCCCCCGGCTGGAGATCGCGGCGCTAGAGCGGATCGCCGTCCGCGACGGACGCTCCGTCGATGCGGTGCTGGCGCGCGAGCTGCGCGAGCTCGTCTCTTCGGAGTCGGCGTGGCTCAGTGCCGGGATACCTGGATTTGCTCAGGCTCTCAATTGGCCGGAGTAAAGCGTCTCTGTGATGCAAATGCGTTGGGGACTTGCTTCCGAAATTGAGAGCCACGAGCGAGGTCCATCCCTACGCACGTCCCGTAGTTAGACACCTATACGAGTCATTCGAGCGGCTGAGCGTGTCGATCGCGGGGGCGGATCGTATGCAATACGTCGGGCCCACGCATTGAACGCGAGAGGCTCTCGCATGCAAATACGTCAGGCGCACGCGTTGAGCGCGAGGAGCCGTCGCATGCAATACGTCGGGCTCACGCGTTGAACGCGACGGGCTCTCGCATGAAATACGTCGGGTCCACGCGTTGAACGCGACGGGCTCTCGCATGCAATACGTCGCGCACGGCCGTCATCGCGAAACCATTAGATCGCCTTCATCTGCGTATCTCTGCGTAATCTGCGGATGAAGGTTTATCCGCAGATAGAACGCAGATAGACGCAGATGAAAAACCGGCCCGATTTCGGCCGCCGTCCCGCCGCGATCGCAGGGATGGCAATGAAAGTCTCCGGCGTGCGATTCTGATGTCCGATGAAAAAAGCGCTCATTCTGCTTGCCGTGCTTGGCGCCGTGGTTTATGTCGCGTCGTGGTTCTGGGCGGGGGATCGGGTGAGCGCCGCGGCGGCGCGGCCGTGGCCGAACGGCCTGGGGACGCTCGACGCCCTCCCCGCCCGCTATCCGCCGCAGCATGAGAATGAGGCGGCACGGAGGCTGACGAAGCTCGCTGCCGCTGTCCCCGAAAACGACGCGGTCAGGGCCTATGTGCGGCAGGAGATCGCACGCGGGGAACTCACCGTCGGCGAGCCGCCGGCCATCGCGGGCAGCATCTCTCCGATCCGCGAGCTGCTGCTGCGCGAGCCGGTCGTCTGGGAGCGCGATCTCCTGCAACAGCACGGCGGGCTTCTGCCGAAGGTGGCGATGTATCACTCGCTGATGCGCGCGCTGGTCGCGAGCGCCCTCGGGCGCGCACGGCAGCACGACGGAGCGGCGTGGGATGACCTTCACGCGGCGTGGAATCTGACCAAGTCGCTGGACGGACATCCCCATCTGATCGTGCGGGTCGTGGCGATGTCGATGACGCGCGCGATCAATGCCGTCGCGTGGAAGATGCCGCTTCCCGCGCCGGCGTGGTTCGCCGAGGTGCAGCAGCGCGATTTCGTGGGTCCGCTGATCGAGACGCTGCAGTTCGACGATTGGCGGGTCTCGAAGGAGCAACTGTTTCCCCTCAAGCCGTTCGCCGAGAGGATCGAACGCGAGCGCGTTCTCGCCGGGGAGCTGGCGCGGGCGACGGAGTGCGAATTCAACCGGGCCACCGAGGGACGGGATCGCCAGGATCCGAACGACAGGCTCGACATCGGATGGAATCGCGCCTTCCGCTACCGCGCGGAGCGCGAAGCGACCGCGAACGCATTGCGCGCACGTGCCGGACAGCAGATCGAAGAGAGCTCGCGCTGCAGCGATGGCCGGTGGAGCTTCGACGGGAAGTTGCTCCGGTTCTCGAAGCCGATCGCGTTGCCGGAGAAGCTCGACGCGTCGATACCGCTGACGCTGCGCGTTCGCGAGTAACACGAAACCGGAACGTCAGTTCATTCGCCAGGCTCGTCAGCCGGCTGTTGCGTCAATGGCAGTTTTCGAATGCCGACCAAATGCGCTCTGACGGAGAGTGCCGCACCGCTTGCCAGCGCAGAGTCGTGCTCGTTGAGGAGATGCATCACGAGGTCGTGAACGTCGGCCGCCGACAGCCCTTCTCTTCGAATGCGGATCACTGAAGGAGATGACCAGCCGTTGACGGCGAGTAGCGCATGAAAGTCAGCATCAAGCGTCACTACGATTCGCTCGCTAACTCTTGCCTCCTCGAGGATCACCATGTCCGCCGTGGCTGGTTCGAGGATCTCCGTCACATGAACGGCGTCAATACCCGACGCGCGGAGCATCGCCGCGGCGCGCCGGGGAAGTCCTTCATCGAGAAGAACCTTCATCAATACGAGAGGTCGTCGATTCGGTCGTCGACGGACGCTGCCGCGTACATCAGCGCCTGGCGGATATCCTCATCATCCAGTCGCGGGTAGTCTTTGTGAATCTCTTCGCGGTCTTTGTATTCGGCCAGGATGTGCAGGACGCGTTTCACTGTGAGACGTGTTCCGCGAACGCACGGCTGGCCGTTCATCACGGCAGGATCAATCGAAATTCTTTCGAGCGTCATCGATCCTCCTTACCTTCTGCGCGCTATTTTACTTCTGATAGTAGCCGGAGCGCTGGCGTCCTCGCTGCCGAATAGGAGGCTTGCGCTCATCGCGTGCGAGCCGAAAGTTTGCCTGTCGTAGTCGGCGAATGACAACTCATTGCACGCCGCTGTTTAATGACTTGCCTGTCGCTCATTTGCTCATTCCACTCTGAAAGTTGACGTGGAGCTGAATGGCAACGGCGCGAAGGCGGTCGTCGCGCGTCCAGAGTTTCGCGCCGTCGGTGAGCGTAACTGAAGCAAGTATGCAGACATCGGTAAACCCGATTCCTTTTCCCATGAGCCGGTGGTGTTCGATGAAATGCAGCGCCTCGGCGTCTGTCGCGACGACGCTCGGCGGCAATGTGGATAGCAAGTGGAGGAACTCTTCCCTTCGCCTGATTTCTCCGCACGCCAATTCACCAACGATGAATGGGTGGATCAACACATTCCCGTCTTCTAATTCATCGCGAAGAGCGGCGACCGTTTTATGGAGATGATCGATCCACACCGAAGTGTCGACGAGAATCAAGAGGGACGGCGTCTCCTCGGCGCTTTGGCGCCGGGATCGCTTCCGCCGAGCTTCGCCAGACGACGGGAGCTTTCCCGCGCGATGAGTGCACGCAGACCATCGTGAATGAGGGCTGTGCGCTCACGCGTTCCGGTCATCCGTTGGGCTTCCTCGATGAGCTGCTCGTTCAGATTAATCGTCGTACGCATGCAACACCTCGTGATGCTCCGATCATACATCACGTGATGCATGCTTGAGCATCGCATCTGGCAATTCTGGTGGAGCGCTGGCGTCCTCGCCGGCTGGCCCGGCTGCGTCCTCGCTGCCGAATGGAAGGCTTGCGCTAGCGTCTGTGTTAGCAGCAAAACTTGAGGGGGTGCCGGTTCGGCGGCGAGACGCCGCCGGGCCAGATGAGATGAGAAGGCCAACCTCCTGCGCAGTCGCACAATGTGCGCTGCAAAGGTGAACGTGCTCGAGGCACAGAAAGGAGATTGGCCGTGAAGAAGTCTACCAAAGCAGCTCGTCGGGAGA